>JAPKMU010000441.1 GCA_026645745.1 Anaerolineae bacterium
TGTCCGGCGTACACGACCGGAAAAGAACTCTCACCGTCGGCATACGAGATCAACAAGCGCTTCTTGATCAAAGATCAGATGAGCGCGCTTGCGGAAGGCGCGGAGAGCGCATTCCCGTTGATCGGCTCGGCTATCAGCGAGTCGGCGGTATGGGCGTGTACGACGTGCGGCGCGTGCATCGATATTTGCCCGGTCGGGAACGAACCGATGCTGGATATTCTCGATATTCGGCGCGATGCCGTCATGATGCAGAGCGAATTCCCGAAAGAACTTGAAGTCGCATTCAAAGGGATGGAGCGGCAGGGTAATCCTTGGGGCAACCCGGACAGCCGTTATGCGTGGGCGAACGGGCTGGAGTTTGAAGTCCCGACCGTCGAAGATAATCCCGATTTTGACGTGTTGTACTGGGTGGGGTGCGCGCCGAGCTACGATCCGCGTGCGCAGTTGACAGCGCGTGCGCTCGTGAAGGTGCTTCACCGCGCGGGCGTGAACTTTGCCATCTTGGGCGACGCCGAACAATGCACCGGCGATTCGGCGCGGCGTGCTGGACGCGAAGACTTGTATCAAGCGATGGCAGAGGCGAATGTCGAGACGATCAACACCGTGTTTGAAGGCAAAGCGCGGCGGATCGTGACGACCTGCCCGCACTGCTTCCACAGCCTCGCCAAAGAGTATCACCAGTTCGGCGGCGATTATGATGTGCTGCATCACACCGAGCTGATCGACGAGTTGATCACGGCGGGCAAACTGCCGGAGAGCGTGCGCGATAACGGGCGCTCATCGAATGTCACATTCCATGACCCATGCTATTTGGGGCGGCACAACGATATCGTTCAAGAGCCGCGTTCGGTGCTGAACACCATCGGATCGGTGGTGGAAATGCCGCGTAACAAAGAGGACTCGTTCTGCTGTGGGGCGGGCGGCGCGCAGTTCTGGAAGGAAGAAGAACACGGGGCGAAAGCAGTCAATGTGACGCGCTACGAAGAAGCAATTGCGACCGGCGCGCAAACGCTGGCGGTCGGGTGTCCGTTCTGCTTGCAGATGTTCGAGACGGCGAAGGCAACCGTTGGCGGCGAGATCGTGATCAAGGATGTGGTCGAGTTGATCGCGGATCGGCTGCCTGAGCCAACGCCTGCTGCGGGTGATTGAACCCCTCCCTAAATCCCTCCCCGCTGGCGCAGGGAGGGACTTTTCACGCCCATCAATTCCCTATCCACTTCGTTTCACGGGACGCCACTCCCCTCTCCAGCGCAAGCGATAGAGAGGGGGATCGCTTTTTATGTCGGTGTATGTCAGTAAATCGTTAAGAAATGCATTACATTCAAATGGCACGCAGACGCTATCACAACGTTGAAAGCTAGACGAGTGGGCGGCTCACGATCACGCTTCCGATAGGTCATTTTCGCATCACAAGCCGATCCTTGAGCACAAAAACGGATGCGCATTTGTGCATTTTGGCGTATCTTGTTAAGCATCGAAAAGTTGTATACTCTGCTGAATAAAGTGGGGGCATTGTGCCGTGAATACGAACGAGTATTCACAAATATTGCTTTTTGACCATTCAATCCTTCAGGAGCACCCATGACATTGAATCGAACAGCGGGGAGCAGCGCACAGCTAGGGGAGGCGGCGCTGCTGGAGATGTATACGACGATGCTCTTGAGCCGCCGGCTCGATGAGCGGGCGTGGGCACTGCATCGGCAGGGGAAAATTGCCTTTCACATCTCCGGCATGGGGCATGAGGCGGCACAAGTGGGGGCGGCGTTCGCGCTCAATCGCGGCGTCGATTACGTGCATCCGTATTACCGTGATCTCGCGCTGGTTCTCGCCATCGGTGTCACGCCGATGGATTTTATGTTCTCGCTCTTTGGCAAAAAAGGCGAACTCAGCAGCGGCGCGCGGCAGATGCCGAGTCATTTTGGCGCAAAACACCTGAATATCATCAGCGGATCAAGCCCGGTGGCGACCCAAGTTCCACAGGCGGCAGGGCTGGCGTTTGCGATCAAATACCGGCAGCAGTCCGGCTTGGTCGATCCGAATGATGCGACACAGCCGCGTTTGGCGTTCACCTGCTTGGGCGAAGGTTCGACCAGCCAAGGCGAATGGCACGAAGGCATGAATTGGGCGGGGGTGCATAAACTCCCGTTTATCTGCATGGTGCAGAATAATTTGTACGCGATCAGCGTCAAAATGGACTCGCAGATGGGGGTCGCCAACGTCGCGGATCGGGCATCGGCGTACGGCGTTCACGGCGTCTGGGTGGACGGCAATGACATTTTCGCCGTGTATGACGTGATGCGCGAAGCGGTGGATCGCGCCTACAACGGCGGCGGCGCGACCTTGGTTGAGGCGAAAACCTATCGCCCGGTGCCGCATTCGTCGGATGACGACGACCGAAGCTACCGCACACGCGAAGAAGTCGAAGAATGGAAAAAGAAAGACCCGCTGATCCGCATGCAAACCACCCTGCTCAATGAAGGCATTTTGACGAAGGACTTGATCAACGAGTACGAAAATCGCGCCCGTGCTGATGTCGATCACGCGCAGCAAGCCGCCGAAAATGCGCCGTATCCAGAAGCGCTCGATGTGTTGGGCGCGGTCTATGCCCCGGCAGAGGAGGTCTAAAAATGGCGGTCATGACCTTGATCGATGCGCTGCGGCAGGGGATGGACGAAGAAATGGCACGCGATCCGCGTGTTTTTATCACGGGTGAGGATGTCGGTCCGCGCGGCGGGGTATTCCGTGCGACACAAGGCTTACACGAAAAATACGGTTCGGCGCGGGTGGTCGATTCACCGCTGGCAGAATTGAGCATCGTCGCGATTGGAATTGGCGCGGCGCTGGCGGACTTACGCCCGATCTGCGAAATTCAATTCGCGGACTTCATTCATCCGGCGTTCAATCAAATCGTCAACGAAGCAGCGAAATTTTATTACCGCTCGAATGGGACGTGGCGCGTGCCGATGGTGATTCGCACACCTTACGGGGGCGGAATCTCCGGCGGGTTGTATCACAGCCAGAGCATCGAAGCTTTTTTTACGCATGTGCCGGGGCTAAAGGTCGTCGTGCCATCTACGCCCAAAGACGCGAAAGGGCTGCTCAAAAGCGCGGTGCGTGACCCGAATCCGGTCTTGTTCCTTGAGCCGAAAAAAGGCTACCGGGCGATCAAAGGGGAAGTGCCGGACGGCGAATACACCGTGCCGATTGGACCCGCGCGCACTGCCCGCGAAGGACGTGATGTGAGCGTCTTCGCTTACGGGATGATGGCGCATTACGCGACGATGGCGGCGGAAAAACTCGCACGAGACGGCGGCATTGACGCGGAGGTGATCGATTTGCGGACGCTGCTGCCGCTCGACAAAACCGCGATTTTGGCGTCGGTTAAAAAGACGGGCAAGGCGCTGATCGTGTACGAAGATAACCGGACGATGGGCTACGGGGCGGAAGTCGCCGCCGTGCTGGCGGACGAAGGTTTTGAACTGCTCGACGCGCCGATCCGCCGCTTAACAGGTTTAGACGTTCCCGCTGTGCCGTTCAGTCACCCGATGCAAGAACATTTTATGCCGAACCCGGAAAAAATCGCTGCCGCGATCCGCGAACTGGCGGAATATTAGGAGGGCGTATGCCGACACAGGTGATCATGCCCCAATTGGGCGAAAGCGTGGTCGAAGGCACGATCAGCAAATGGCTGAAGCGTGAAGGTGATCCGGTCGCAGAGTTCGAACCGCTGCTTGAAGTCAGCACCGACAAAGTGGACACCGAAGTTCCGGCAAGCGCGGGCGGAATCCTCCTAAAAATCTACGTTCCCGAAGGGCAAACCGTCGAACGCGGGACGCTGCTGGCGGTGATCGGTCAGCCGGGAGAAAACATCGGCGATGCCCCTCAGCAGGACGCACATCACCCGCCACCGATTGCCGAAAACGGCACCCATTCGGCTGAACCCGCGCCGACCTCATACAGTGGGCATGTAACGCCCGTCGTGGCGCGCATGGTCGCGGAACACAAGATCGATCTGTCACGGGTCAAGGGAACGGGGCGCGAGGGTCGCGTCACGAAGAAGGACATCGAAGCCTATCTTGAATCGGGCAGCACAAGCGCGCCTGCCGATGATCTGCCGCCTTGGGAGCGCCCCGGCACAGGCGATCTATTCAAGCCGACCGTTGACTACGAAAATGAAGCTCCCGCGCCCGCAGTTTTTCCGTCAAGTGCGCCGAGCGCTGCA
>JAPKMU010000442.1 GCA_026645745.1 Anaerolineae bacterium
GGGGTGATCCGACCCGGCATAAATATGCAGTTTGGTGATTTGGCGGCGCGCGATGCGGTTTTTGGGCAGCATGCCCTTGACGGCGTCACGCAGCGGGCGATCCGGATGGCGCAAGAGTTGATCGCGGAGGGTGGTGGTGGTCAAGCCGCCGGGGTAGCCGGAGTGACGCTTGTAGAGCTTCGCCTCCATGCGATCACCGGTGACGGCGATTTTGTCGGCGTTGATCACAACCACGAAATCGCCCATATCCATATGGGGGGCGAAGGTGGGCTTGTGTTTGCCGCGCAGCAGGCTCGCAATTTGGGTCGCCAGCCGCCCGAGGGTTTGCCCTTCCGCATCAATGACCCACCATTTGCGGGTTTGATCTTGCGGAGTAGGTGACCATGTATTCTGGTGCATATGCGTATTCCTCATCTCAAAATGGAGTGCTGGGTGCAGCCGACTCAACACTCGGTCGTGTATGTCACTTCGATAAGCGTCAACCCCTGCGGCGGCGCGACTGCCCAACTGGGGGCAATGTGCGCGCTTTGGAGCAGACGTTCAAACTCCGGGAGCGTCCGCCAGCCGCGCCCGACATCGAGCATATGCCCGACGAGTCGGCGCACCATATGCTGAAGGAAGGCATTCGCTTCGACGGTGTAGCGCCACCACGTCGCGTTCGCCGCGCGCTCGTGCGCCCACTGGGAGCGGTAGATCGTGCGGCGGGTGCTTTCGCCCTGCGGCGGCTGCCCAAACGCGCCAAAATCATGGTCACCGATCAAGAGCGCCGCTGCTTGTGCCAGTGCTTCCGGGTCGAGAGGGGCACGGACATGCCACGCGCGATCCCGAAAAAGCGGCTGACGATGCGCCGCGCTGATCACATCATAACGATAGATGCGCGAGGCGGCGCTAAAGCGCGGGTGGAAGGTAGAGCCTTCCGGCAAACATTCGAGACTGAACAGCGCGATATCGGGCGGCAGGTTGGCGTTGAGCGCCCGTAAGAGCGCTTCGGCGTCGTGCTGCCAGACGATTTCGAAGGCGATCACCTGCCCGGTGGCATGAACGCCGGTATCGGTGCGTCCTGCCCCAGAGACGGTGACAGCCTGCCGGGTAACGTGCTCAATCGCGCGTTCAACTGCTGCCTGAATCGTTGGAACGTGCGCTTTTTGCCGCTGAAAGCCTTGATAGGCGGAGCCATCGTAGCTCAATGTGCCCCGATAGCGGCGGATCAACGCGCGTTCCCCATCCATGAAAATCACCCGTAGATGATTATTCTTTCTCGGCGCGATCCACGAGTTCGAGGATCACCATTTCGGCGGCGTCACCCTTGCGGGGACCCATCTTGATGATACGGGTATAACCGCCGGGGCGCTGCTCGTAACGCGGGGCAAGCGTATCAAACAGCTTGCCGACGAGTTCGCGGTCGTTGTTGAGGCGGCTGGCGGCGATCCGGCGGGCATGAATGCTGCGCGCGGGATCAGGATGCGCCAAACCGCGCTTGGCGGTGGTGATTAACCCTTCGACATCGGTGCGGATAAACTGCGCCTTTTGAAGGGTGGTAATGATCCGCTCATGCTGGATCAACGCGGTCGCCAACGAAAGGCGCAGAGCGCTGCGCTGGGAAGTGTTGCGACCTAACTTTTTGCCATAGACACGGTGTCTCATCGATGTCCTGCTTTCCTAAAACAACTGCCAGATTCGGCTAATCGCCAGTTTCGGTCGAAATATCGTGATCGGCGGACAGGTAGCCCTTTTCGCGGAGCTTGCTGACGAGTTCGTCGAGCGACTTTTCACCGAAGTTGCGGATCGCCAACATCGCTTCCGACCCGCGATCCAACATATCCAACACATCGCCGACCGTCGTAATCCCGGTACGTTTGAGCGAGTTAAAGACGCGCACGCTCAAATCGAGGTCTTCGATCGGTTTTTCGTACCACTGGGCATGATCGGAACGAACATCATCGTCAGCGGGTTCGCCAGCGAATTCCATCCCGCCTTCGATACCGCCACCGATCACGGTGAGGTGTTTCATCATGATGCGCGCCGATTCGCTGAGTGCTTCTTCGGGGCGGATGGTGCCATCCGTCCAGATTTCGAGGGTCAGCTTATCGAGGTTGGTGCGCTGGTTGACGCGAGCGGGATTCACCTCGAAGTTGACGCGGCGAATGGGGCTAAAGATCGCGTCGATGGGCAGTTCACCAATCGGAAGGCGATTGCGTTCTTCGGCGGGGCTGTAGCCGCGCCCGGTTTGGACTTCAAATTCGATCTCGATGTGCGCGTCCGGGGAATCTGCGGTAAACAGATACAAATCCGGATTTTCAATTTGAACTTCGGGCGGGGGAATAATATCCGCCGCCGTGACCATACCTTCGCCGCGATGTTCGAGGCGGAGGCGAGTCTGCTCCGTGCCGCTTTCGAGGCGTAAGCGAAGCTGTTTGACCTGAAGGATCAACTGCGTCATGTCTTCGCGCACGTTCGGGATGGCGGAAAACTCATGATGGACATCGCTCACACGGATCGACGTAACTGCCGCACCCGACAGGGAGGACAGGAGTACCCGACGCAGCGCCGTTCCCAGCGTTTGCCCGTAACCGCTTTCCAGCGGGGCAATGACAAAGCGCCCGTAATTGCGGGTGACAGCTTCGGTCTTGACCTCATGCGGCACTACCATGTTATTCGTGACCACGTCCGCTCTCCTCTCGTGTAACACCAGCCAACGATTGATCTAGGATAGGAAGCAACCTTCACCGAAGTCGTTGGAGAAGCCTACACGCGGCGCTTCTTGCGCGGGCGGACGCCGTTGTGGGGGATGGGGGTTTGGTCGGTGATCGAACGCACCTTCAAACCGCTGCTCTGGATGGCACGGATAGCGGCTTCGCGTCCGGGTCCGGGACCCTTGACGAAGACATCGACTTCCTGCATACCCTGATCGCGGGCGGCATCACTGGCAGACTGCGCGGCGACGCGGGCGGCGTAGGGCGTGCTTTTGCGGCTGCCCTTAAATCCGCTCGTACCGGCGCTAGCCCAGCCGACAACGTTCCCGGACTGATCGGTCATCGAGACAATTGTGTTGTTAAAGGTCGCAAAAATATGCGCCTGACCGTAAGGGATATTCTTTGAAACCTTACGGGGCGAGGTGCGCCGTCCACCGGCGGCTCCCCCTTTGCCTTTTGCTGCGGGTGTGCGTGCCATAAATCCCATGCTCCAACAGATTTCGACCAAGTCCCCCATTTCCAGCGCGATACGCCCTGCAATCAAGATCGCAGGGCGCATCGGGGGGGTGCTGCATCCTCAATTGCGCTGCCGTTTACTGAAGCCGGGTTTCCCCGGTGAGATCATCGCAGATAAACAGCGCCAGAACTACGCGGCGAAGAAACGATGGGACAGGACAAGCCCTGTCCCTAAGATTATTTCTTCGCGCCGCGACGACGACCACGCCCCGGTACGGTCTTCTTGATACCTTTGCGCGTGCGCGCGTTGGTGCGCGTGCGCTGACCGCGAACGGGGAGGCTGCGGCGGTGACGAAGCCCACGATAGCAGTTGATTTCGGTCAACCGCTTAATGTTCATCGCCACTTCACGGCGGAGATCGCCTTCAACCGTAATCGTGCCGATTACCTCGCGCAAGGCGGCGAGTTCGGCTTCGGAGAGATCACGCACGCGGGTATTCGCGTTGACGCCTGTTTGGGCGAGAATTTTCTCACTCGTCGGGCGACCGATCCCATAAATATAGGTGAGCGCGATCTCAATTCGTTTGTCGCGGGGCAGATCCACCCCTTCAATACGTGCCATAAGTCTTTAAACCTTCGCTCCCACTGCCGTGATGTGACTCTATCCCTGACGCTGTTTGTGCTTGGGGTTGGAGCAGATCACCATAACATGACCGTGACGCTTGATGACGCGGCACTTCGGGCAGCGCGGTTTCACCGATGCCGTTACGCGCATAGTCGCATCTCGCTTCTCTAAGGCGGATAGAACAGGAAAGTCATTCTATCAGAGAAATGGAAGTTGTCTAGGGTAACGACGATCTCACCTCCTGCTCGTCAGTCCCCGTAGGTTTGTCCGGTACTGGTGCAGTGTTTGTTCACCCCTCACCCCCTGACCCCCTCTCCCACGCAAGCGGGGAGAGGGGGCAAAACCTACTCCTCACCCCGTCGCACCTTCGGTGCGCCACCCCTCTCCATCGCAAGCGATAGAGAGGGGGAGCAAAAC
>JAPKMU010000443.1 GCA_026645745.1 Anaerolineae bacterium
CAGTTACTTCTTCTCGGTTGCCAATGTTGGTCACGGCGTCAGCATCTCCAACGAATGCGCCATGCAGATCACGATCGACTTCCTCGATGACCCCACTCAAGAGCCTGACAGCGCTTGCTTGGCGGATATCGCAGTGACCTTCAACGTGCCCGCATCGGATAATGTCACGCTGGTGCCGTTTGAAAGTGCCGTGTTTGGTATGGAAGGCGTAATTCCCGAAGGCTGGGCGGAAAACGCACCCGGTGTTTTCAATCCGCCGAATGATAACCTTGTTGCCATACTGCAACAGGCGCTCCCCGGCTTCAATACTGACGGGCTAATTGGACTGCTCGAATCACAGCTTGGGCTCGAGTTTGGCGAAAGCACCGGAACGTTTGAAGGCGGTTCGCTTACATTCACGCTGTACGAAGCGTCGATACAAGGGGTTGCGCTGCGCATCGCCATCGCTGAAACCGACAGCGCCGCTTATCTGATTCTCCTTCAAGCGCTGCCAGCAAGCATTGACACCCTGTTCACATCGGTGTTTGAGCCTGCGATGACTGCCCTCACACCTAACCAGTAATTCCACTTCGCGGGGGACGGCGGCTAGTCCGTCCCCTGACATTTCATCAAGCTAACACGCCAGAATTGCAGTATCCTCTACATCAACCTTCGATTCGATCTGCTAACCCAGTTCGACAGTTTGCACTTAGGGGCAACAACGCATGGTGAGCACTCCCTCATCACAACCTGATCTTTCAGCGCTCAGCGCCGACGTGCGCGAATTAGGCGCGTTACTTGGTAAGTTGATCCGCGAACAACATGGCGAAGAAGCACTGCTGCTGGTTGAAAAAGTTCGCAAGGACGCAAAAGACCGCCGTTCTGGCGACCCACGTGCAGAATCAGCACTCACAGCGACGATTGAAGCGCTCGATCTTGAGTCACGGCGTGTGCTGATCAAAGCCTTTAGCAATTACTTCCAGTTGATCAACATTGCTGAAGATCAGCAGCGTATTCGCATCCTCCGTGAGCGTGAAGCCTCAGAAACGCTGACCGAAACGCTTGATGCAGCGGTGCAAGCGTTCCATGCCGCAGGCAAAAGCGCCGCCGAAGTTCGCACCCTTCTCGAAAAAATGCGCATCCGGCTTGTCATGACCGCGCATCCGAGCGAAGCCAAGCGCAAGGAAGTCTTAATCAAACTGTTCCATCTCGCTCAATTGATGCACCGCCGCGATTCACCGCGTCTGCTCCCCCGTGAAAAACGGGTGATCGATGCTAGCCTGAGCGAAGAAATCGAAGAGCTGTGGCAGACCCGCCCGACGCGCTCCATTCGCCCAACGGTGATGGATGAGGTCGATTTCGGCGTCTACTTCATCACATCTGCGATCATGGATGTGGTGATCAGCCTGTATGACGAACTTCAAGCCGCGCTTGAGCACTACTACCCCAATGCTGATTGGTCGGATTTGCCTCCCGTCTTGGGCTACGCTTCGTGGATCGGTGGCGACCGCGACGGCAACCCCAACGTCACCGCCGACATCACCCTTGAGGCGCTCGCCGCCATGCGCGAAGCCGCGCGTCAGCTTTATTTGAGTGAGATTCGTGGGCTGGCGGATCAACTCACCCACTCGATTGATGAAGTCGGCATCTCGGCGGACGTTGTCGAACGGGTGGAACACGCTGTACACGAACAACGCACCCCCGATGAGATGTATCGCGCTTATATGATGCTGATCTACGAGAAACTAGATGCTGATCAATATCGCACAGGCGAGGATTTGCTGGCTGATCTCATGGTTGCGGTCGAAAGCCTGCGCCAGAATCAGGGACGGCATATCGTACGCGGATCGCTTGGGCGTTTGATCCGCAAAGTAAAACTGTTCGGGCTGCATCTTGTCCCGCTCGATGTGCGCGAGGATGCCCGTTTTCACCGCGAAGCCGTCGGGGAACTGATGCACCATTACGGGATGTGTGATAACTTCGCTGACCTACCAGAATCGGAAAAACTAGCGTTGATTTCGCGCGAAATCGCCGGAATGCGCCCTTTCTTTCCGATTGAACCGAACTTCAGCGAAACCACCAACCGCGTGATCGCTACATGGCGCATGATCGCACGCGCACACCGCCGCTATGGGACGGCGTGCATCGATACCGTGATCGCCAGCATGTCCACTGCGCCGAGCGATACCTTGATGATGCTCATGTTCGCCAAAGAAGTCGGCATCGCTAAGTCAGTTGATCTCGTGCCGCTCTTCGAGACGATTGACGACTTGCGCGGCGCTCCTGCCGTGATGACCACTTTGTTTGAAAATCCTGCCTACCGCGCACACATCAAAGATCGCGGCGACCGCCAACAAATCATGCTCGGTTACAGCGACAGCAACAAGGACGGCGGCTATCTTTCGTCCAATTGGAATTTGTATGTCGCACAGCAGGAACTTTCCGATGTATGCAAGCGCTACGGCATTGAACTTGAGTTGTTTCATGGGCGCGGTGGGAGCATCGGTCGCGGCGGTGGACCCGCCAACCGCGCGATTCTCTCGCAGCCGCCGGGGACAATGTGCGGCAAGATCAAGATGACCGAACAAGGCGAGGTGATCGCCTACCGCTATACGAATGTCGATATTGCGCGGCGGCATCTGCATCAAGTCGCCAACGCGGTGCTGCTTGCCGAAGGTTTACCCGTGTCACGTCCGGTTCCGCCGGAATGGTGGGCGGCATTGGAGCGCCTTTCCAGCATCGGGCAGCGCGCCTATCAAGGCTTCGTCTATGAAACACCGAACTTCATCGACTATTGGCAGCAGGCAACGCCGATCAACGAATTGGCACGGATGCCCATCGGCAGCCGCCCCGCCAAGCGCACCAAAGGTGGGTTTGAATCTGTTCGCGCCATTCCTTGGATGTTCTCGTGGATGCAGAGCCGCGCGATTATTCCCAGTTGGTTTGGCGTTGGCACAGCCATCGAAGCCTTCTGCACCGATACTCCCGACGGATTGGCACTGCTCCGCACAATGTACCGTGAGTGGTCGTTCTTTCGCGCTCTGATCGAAAACTGCGAACTGGATTTGGCAAAGGCGGACATGGGAATCGCAGAGCTTTACGCCTCGCTCGTGCCGGATGCTGAACTGCGCGAACGCATCTTTGGACGAATGCGCGCTGAACACGCTTTAGCCCGCCAGCATGTGTGCTCGATCATGGAGCAAAAAGAACTGCTCGATCACGCGCCGATCATGAAGCGTTCAATTGAGCGGCGCAACCCGTATGTCGATCCGCTCAATTTCATTCAAGTTGCGCTGCTGCGCGAACTGCGGGCGCAAACCCCCGGCACGCCGGAGTACGAACGCCTGCTCAATATCATGCTGACAACGATCAACGGTATCGCCGCTGGCATGAAAACGACAGGTTAGAATCCTATGGGCGCGGTATGCCGCGCCCACTGCTAAAAACTCGTCTCCATATCGAGCCGCCCTTTTTCTTTGGCGCGGTGCAGTGACATTCGGTAGATCACATACGACGCAATCGCCATCACTACCGCCATCCCCGTCAGCGTCAGCAGCAGCGTTTCACTAGGGATCGCTCCCATTGCGTGGAACGTCGGCGCATCTGCGCCGAGCAGTGCCCGCCGCGATAGTTCTATCCAGTAGGTGACCGGATACAGCATCCCCAATGGTTGAAGCGGCTGTGGAAGCACATCAAGCGGAAAGATCGCACCAGCGAATAGAAACAGCGCGGCGATTGTGCCTTCTCCCAAAAACCAGAGATTGCTGGCAAGCTGCATCGTGAGCGCCCCTAGAATCACGCCGATTCCCTGCATGGCGACGATCCCAACAATGGCTGAGAGGATCAACAGTCCCCAGTTGATCGTCGTCAGCGCAACGGGCAGTTGAAAGAATACCACCCCAACCAGCATGGTGATCACAAAGCTGGTCAAACCGATGCCGACTCGCGCTACGCCGCGCCCGATCAGGTAGGCGTAATAACTCATCGGCGCAGTGTGAAGCTGTTTCATCACCCGGTAATGTTCGCGGTCATCGATCACAGCCCAACTGATCCCGCTCACCACGCTGCTGACGACAATGTATAAGGCGTTCCCAATGAAGATGAACGCGAACAGCGGTTCTTGAGTTGCGCCGTTCGTGATCACGCTGTACATGACCACCAACAAGAGTGCGCTTGCCAGCGGGCGCGCCACCGCGTAGATCGCAAAC
>JAPKMU010000444.1 GCA_026645745.1 Anaerolineae bacterium
CTTCTGCGACCAATGCCAACGCGCTCAAGATTGTCGCGCGGACGACTAACACCGGGGTATAAAGACATTTACCAATGTAAAGCGGTGGATACGGGGGAGCGATTCGGTTTTCCAGCCAGTCCGCACCTCGCTTAAGGATGTCTGAGGGAACGGGATGTCCAGCACACTGCCAGAAAACCAACGCTTGCAGCGCATACGCGGTTTCTTCGGCAGTCGGCATAAAATATCCCCACGAACCATCCTCATTCTGGGTATCGATGAACCAGTTGACCGCATCTTCCACCAAGTTGTCTAGATAACCAGCAGCGGCAATGATTCCATGACCGGTTGTGTAGTACGGTGAAACATGCCATTTATCAAACCAGAAGGCTGTTCCATGGAGAAACGTCTTGATCTTATTGACTGATGGATAATACGGGGGCAAACCAGCCGCACGCAGCGCGCCAAGAATATGGATGTTTGTACTGATCGACGGGTTCGCTTCTAATGAAAAACAGCGGAAGTAGTCGCGTTCTTCGTAGGACAGCACGGCTTCTATATCTGGATTCCGCCCGAATCGCTTAAGAACATCATATGCAACACCCGTGTCGTCACCATCCTTCACATAATCGACTGATATACCGAGTCCTTGACCGGGAGTCCAGCAGTCTTGAATGAAGTCGAGATGCGGCTGACACGCCTCAATAATTTCGGGATCGAGGTCGGGTACGAGTCCTATTTGCAGAAGAATCCACAGCCGCTCGAAAAGATCAAGCGGACTCACGTTCGGCACCGCACCATCGGGCTGCATGACGCGATTGAGGTAATTCAGTGCACGTTGATCGCCCGGACGGATATACAGCAAAAAATAAGCGGTCGCTGCCGGACTGTTCCCAATCGAGCCGTTTGGATGCTGCAAATCTGGAATATCCAGTAGATCGATCTCGTCTGTTCCCGCCATTTCCGCTGAGTGAGCGAGTGAAACATTTCGGTTGATAACGCCGCCGGGCAGTCGCGAAAGTTTCTTTTCCCGCATGGCATACAGTTTGGGCATTTCGGCATAATCCTTCTTCTGGACAATGCCTAAGCGTTCAGCCTCGTGGAACAATGTCGGGGTTATCAGCTCGAAACCGATCGTTTCCAGCGACATTTCATGGCGCAAAGCATCGATCACAGTGACGAGAGCATCTTTCGCCCGTTGAATGCGTTCTGCATCCTGCGGATCATTGTTAACAACCAGCGCTATTGCGGCGGCGAGTGTGCAAACTAACCGGTCACTGTAATAACGGGGCGCAACGGCACCCCAAGTACCGTCATCCAACTGGTGTTCACGCAGCCATTCCAGCGCACGCCCCCCAACCGCCTCACCATGCGGAGCCAAACGTGCGACCCAAGCAGTATCGTAGGCAGAACTCGTGATCGCGCCATCACCGATTTCATCAAGCAACCGTAGGAGTTCGCTTCGATAGTCCATTGTCATCCTCATATCTGCATCAGCCAATGTTGTTAATGGGCGAAACAAATCCAGCCACAGGGGACGGATACCAAAAGCGCCCATGCCGCACACCAACTCCAAGTGTTGTTTCACGATGCTTATCATAGAAAGATCGCATCACCATCATTTCTTCATCCGTGATGTCACCATAATCGCTTTCCTCCATTCGTCGGGTGAAAAGGTGATCATAGAGGATGGCGCGCAGCTGCCGATCATTCAGATACAGGGATGGACTGAGCGTGAAATACAAGTCTTCATTCCCCGTCATCACCAGCGGCATATCAAAAAAGGAGAACTTGTCGAACCCGATGTAGAAGCTGAGTGGGGAAACGGGCATGCCGTAGTAGCGCTCGATCAGGGTTTTCTTATCAGGGATTTTCCCGTGCGCTTGAAAATGGGCAACCGTCATTTCGGCAACAGCAGTGGTCGGGTCGTTGGCAAACAAGCCGAACAGCAGCTGACCACCGGTGCGATCAGCCGTGCGATCAGTTAGGTCATCGAACAGCGGAAGCAAATACTCATACTTAGTTCCCCGAAAGTACCGCGCGTAATCGCCATAAAACCCCACGCGCAAATTACACTGGTCATACAGGTTGAGAAAGTGCTGGTTTTGCGCAAAGTGTGCCAGCCCGTGCGTGGTCATTTCGGTATAGGTATCACCGCGTTCAAACAAATCAGGTCCATACACGGGTACCAGCAGCGTATGAACGCCATGGTTGAACATCAACCGATATACGGCAGCATTGGGAGCAATCATCCCATCAATATAGCTGCTGCCCAGCGCGCTTAACGTCTCAGACTCCAACATCATCCAGCGGCGGGTACCGTTGACGGGAAAGCCGCAGACTTTGGGTCCCGATTGGCGCATCATCCGCGCAATCGATTCAGTGGGTAGTCCGAGAAAAGTGTTCTGATCCATGCAAGGTATTCCTCTGTTTTTGCCAGTCGAAAGATGCCCACAACCGCATTGTGAGTAGACCGTAGAACACGACTGTTGTGATTAGGGTGAGTGGAAGATAGATGCTCGGATCGGTAAGGACATAGGGTCCCGGAGCAAGAACGCTGTCTCCAAAGATCACATAAGACATTACCTGTATCGCATCGACCAGCATGTAAGGCACGAAGATGACCCAGATCAAGCTCCGCAGCCACCCGCGATGGATCGCTGCGAGCAGCGTGAAAACGGCAATGCTCAGGGTTAGTTCCCAAACGACATCTAACCAGATGAAAGCGGCTGTGTAGAGTGAAAACACGAGCAGAAGTTTCATGTATCCGTTGAAAACTCGCGCTGGGCGCACCAGTGTAAGCAGTCCGAACAGTGCCAGCGGCAGCACAATCAGGCTCTTGATCACCAAGGCAAGGCGCAGCGATTCAGGGGACACATTGAATAGATAAACGACAGTCTGGACAATCGAGTGATTGTAGCCAAGAAACGCTAGATCGGGCGTGCGCCAAGGATAATTACCACCAATCCCCACGAGAAGATTGAAGTATGTGGCATACTGCCCCAGACCATAATCTGATCCTATCAGCACTATCGTCACTAAAGTGCAAGCGGCATACGCGGCAGCCGATAAACCAATCTGTCGGAAGAAAAAGCGGTATTGCCCGATGATTAGAGGAAGAAGTGCGGCGAACGCCCACTGCGGCTTGATTTGCAGAATGACTGTCAGCAAGATCACTGACCAACCAAGTTTCTGGGTGAGAATCACTTGGATGAGCAGCGATGCCATCAGTGCCATCAGGACATACACGTTAAGATAGTTCAGGTCACTCCAGAACGGTGAGTAGATCAACCACGCAGGCAGCAAAAGCGCTTGAGTACGCACCGCACTATCCATATGCAGTCCTGCGAAGATGCGCCCCCACACAACATAGAGAAGCCCATATGTGACAACGTGCAGCAGGGTGTGTATCAGCGCATTTGTTATGGAGGAGAACGCTAGGAAAGGCGTAAACGCCAACGCAAATGAGGGCGCATACTGGTAGAACTCCATACGCTCCAACGGCAGTGGCGGATACAGCGGCTGCTGATTTTGAACCGCCTGTGCGGCATCAAGGTAAATTCGCAAATCGTCGGGGAGAAATGTGGTCTCCGTCGTCTGCGCGGGTGAAAATGCCCCAGCGATCAGAAGCACGTGCAGCAGAAGGCGCAGCAAGGCATAAGCACTTGCAGCGCTCAAGATGATGCGATACCACCGTTTTTCCGCCCAAAATTGGCGAATCGATGTCCAGAGCATCGAAAAGAGTTTCCCTTCAAGGGTTGAGCGACATTTACAGGAACCGCTCAACGGCATAGTTGGCGGTTAGTAAAGCGTTTGTATGCTTTGTTGATGACACATCTGAAACTTAAAGTGACTACTGCCATCCCGCAGAGTTGTGAAGTCTATATATGTTTATGGTACAGGGGAACTCTCTCGCTTGTGAGTAAAGATTCTCACTTATTGTTAGGATTTGTAAACACGTGATGGTGCAAACGTGCTGCCTAACGAAATGGAGTACTTGGAGAGCGCGGTCAAACTGCCGTTCACGCGTTATCCAGCAGCAATCCAAGTTTGACCCACTCACGCTTCTTGACGAATCCAAGCTCCAAAGCTGCATCCATGAGATAGGGCTGCCACGATTGCACAACAAAACGAATTGGGCGTCCTTTTGCTTTCTCGGTCATCATGGCGATCACGGAGCGCGCAAGATGCGCATGGTCTG
>JAPKMU010000445.1 GCA_026645745.1 Anaerolineae bacterium
GCCAACATCGTGCCTTGGCAGCTTGTCGCTGCCGAAACAGGCGCGATTGTGCGCTACGTTCCTGTGACACCCGAAGGTACGCTCGATTTAGACGCCTATGCCGCCATTTTGAAAGCAGGACGAGTCAAGATCGTTGGCGTATCGCATGTTTCGAATGTGCTCGGAACGGTGAACCCGGTTGCGGAGATGATCAAGCTGGCGCATGAAAACGGCGCGCTGGTCTTGGTAGATGGCGCGCAGTCTGTTCCACACATGGCAGTCGATGTACGCGCGCTCGATGTAGATTTTTTCGCGTTCAGTGGTCACAAAATGGTCGCGCCGACGGGTATTGGCGTTTTGTATGCAAAACGCGATCTGCTTGATGCGATGCCGCCTTGGATGACGGGCGGATCGATGATCTCTAAGGTGACGCTTGAGGGCAGCGAGTGGAACGAACTACCGTACAAGTTTGAGGCAGGAACGCCACCGATTTCTGAAGCAATCGGATTGGGCGCGGCAGTCGATTACTTGAACGCGCTTGGTATGGACAAGATTCACCAACACACACAGGCACTCACTATTTATGCGCTGGACAAATTGCGCGCAGTTGACGGGCTAAAGATACACGGCGCGGCAGAATCACGCGCTGGTGTGATCGCGCTTACGCTCGAAAATGTGCACGCGCATGATCTAGCGTCGATGCTCGATGCGGAAGGGATCGCCGTACGCGCCGGAATGCACTGCACCCATCCGCTGCACACCTGTCTGAATATTTCCGCCACGACGCGCGCGAGTTTTTATCTCTATAACACCTTTGATGAAGCGGATCAGCTTGCTGCTGCCTTGCAGAAGGCACATGCGCTCTTCCGCCGTTCGTAGGAGAGGATAGCAATCATGGATGCAATGTACCGCGAAAATATCCTCGATCACAGCGCGCATATGCGTAACAAAGGTCTGCTTGATCCGTGCGACGTGGATTATGAATCCAATAATCCACTGTGCGGGGATCGCTTGCGTTTGACGCTTCGCCTTGGTGACGATGGGCGTATCTGCGAAGTCGGATGGGACGGCGAAGGCTGTGCGATCAGTCAAGCATCTGCTTCCATGCTCGGTGAGCAGTTGGTCGGTAAGACCGTCGAAGAAGTTGCGGAGATTACCAAACAGGATATTTTCGACATGCTGGGGATTCCGATCGGCATGAATCGGGTGAAGTGTGCGCTGCTTTCTTTGAAAGTGCTCACGGTCGCGCTGTACGGCTTAAAAGCGTGGGAAAAGCACGAAGACGAGGAAGACTAAGCAGTATGGCTGACTTTCAAACGATTGCCCGCGTGAGCGAGATCGCACCCGGTGAGCGAATCGTCGCTGAATTTGGGCGCGATTGGGTGGTGATCTTCAACGTGGGCGGAGAATTCTACGCGGTTGAGGATATGTGTTCGCACGAAGAATATCCGCTGGCGGATGGTGTGCTTGACGAGTATTCTCTGGAGTGCCCAAAACACGGTGCGTTATTTGATGTACGCACAGGCGCGCATTTATGTCCGCCTGCTGTCAGTCCGATCAAGACGTATGATCTCCGTGTGGAAGGCGACGAAATCCAGATCGCGCGCAAGAAGAAATAGCGCTTCCACGTCAAAGAGGATAACCCTATGCCATCGGTACAGGATGCATTCGCAAGCGGCGGAACGCTTGTGTTTGGTCATCGTGGCGCGTGTGGACATGCGCCCATGAACACGCTCCCCTCGTTTCAAAAAGTGGTTGAGCTTGGCGCAGATGGAACTGAATTTGATGTACGATTGACCCGTGATGGTCACATGGTCATCCTTCACGACCCGACGGTTGACGACACCACCGACGGCAGCGGGGCAGTCAGTCAAATGACGCTTGCGGAAATCCGTGAATTGGATGCGGGTGCGTGGTTTGATGGCGAGTTTCGCGGGACACGCATCCCGACGCTGGACGAAGTATTAGAAACGCTGGGCAAGTCGACTTTGATCAATATCGAGATCAAGTCAGAGGTTTATCATCCTGACGGCGTTGAAGCGAAGGTCGCAGACGCGATACACCGTCACAAGATTGATGATCTCACCATCGTCTCGTCATTTAATCCACTTGTGCTTCGGCGTTTCCATCAAGCTGCGCCACATATTCCTATCGGCTTCTTACATCATCCGGCTGAACCATTCTTTCTCGCGGATTTTATGCGCGGGCTGCCGCATGCGGCGCGCAATCCACATTTCAGCGAGGTCAACCCGGTCTACATGCGCTGGGCAAAGGCGCACGGCTATCACGTGAACACGTACACGGTAAATAATCCCGAATTGGGGCTGCGGCTGCGTGATCTTGGCGTCAGCAGCATCATCAGTGATGTGCCAGATGTGATTCTGTCGGCGCTTCGGGGTTAGATAAGCGTGAGCACACCACTCAAAGCGTGGTATGGGCTGGTCAGATTCGGGTTTCGACTGCTGTACAACGAACTCGCCTTCACATATGATTTGGTGAGCGCTGTCGTTTCTTTGGGTGCATGGCGCTGTTGGGGACGTGCCGCGCTCCCGTTTCTGAACGCTAACTCCGGTGATTTTGTGCTGGAGATCGCACACGGGACGGGCAATCTTCATCTTGATTTACACGCCGCTGGATACCGTGCGGTTGGTGTTGATCTTTCACCGAATATGGGTGCGATCACCCAAGGTAAACTGAGCCGTGCGAATCGGCTCTCGACGCTAATTCGTGCCCGCGCGCAAGCGCTTCCGTTCGGGGCGGGGCAGTTCAAAGCGGTCGTCAGTACGTTTCCAGCGGAGTTTATCGTCGCACCGGAGACACTGCGCGAAGTCTACCGCGTTCTTGAACCCGGCGGACGCTTCGTGATCGTACCGAACGCCGTTTTCACATCGAAAGGGGTGGGCGCTCAAGGGCTTGAATTTCTCTACCGGATCACCGGACAGCGTGAAGAGTCACCAACAGGCGGGGATACGCGCCCCGCCGTTGATATGGTGCGCTTTTTCGCGGATATTGGCTTCAATACCGAGATTCATCATGTGCCGTGCCCGCGAAGTCTGGTCACAGTGATTGTGGCTGAAAAAGGGTCTGGAAATCGCCGAAAAATCCTGCTACACTGATATCCTATACGGTGGCTATAGCTCAATTGGTTAGAGCGGTTGATTGTGGATCAACAGGCTGAGGGTTCAAGTCCCTTTAGCCACCCCTAAAAAGCCGTCTCATGTGTGAGACGGCTTTTTTGTTTCCACTCCTTCTATTTTTCAAATTGTGGAGGTTGCCATGACACCCGATCAATGGGCGGCGGTCGATCACTATTTCGAAAGCCTTTTCATCCCATCCGATCCGATATTATCCGCCGCGCTTGATGCTTCCGCTGCCGCCGAACTGCCGTCAATTCAAGTATCGCCCAATCAGGGGAGTCTGCTGCATGTGCTGGCGCGAACTGTGAATGCGCGCCGGATTCTAGAGATCGGCACGCTTGGCGGATACAGCACGATTTGGTTGGCGCGCGCACTCCCAAACGATGGGCACCTTATTTCTCTGGAACTTGATCCAAAACACGCGGCGGTCGCTCAACAAAATCTTGAGCGAGCAGGAGTTTCGTCTCAAGTCGAAATTCGCATTGGGCGTGCGTCTGACTCCCTCGAAAAATTGTATGCGGAAAAACCCGCGCCGTTTGATCTGGTGTTTATCGACGCGGATAAGCAAAGTTCGAAGGAATACGTCGATTGGTCACTAAGGATGACCAGACCCGGCAGCCTGATCATCGTCGATAACGTGATCCGCAAAGGCGAAGTGATCAATGCCGCGAGCGCGGATGATCGGGTGCATGGGATTCGGCGGGCACTCGACGCGATGGCATCTGAGCCGCGCCTTGTGTGTACGGGGGTGCAAACTGTAGGCAGCAAGGGGTATGATGGGTTCGCGCTTGCATGGGTCAAGTAGGAGAAGAACTCAATGAACACCTCTGCCGAAGCCGTTCGTTTGCTGAACGAAGCGCTCACCAATGCGCGTGCCGCTAAAGCCGTCATCAACGATTTGATTACAGCCCACGATTATCAAGATGTTGCGGAACTCGTCACGATGGCGGCAGCATCCCTGCTGGAGTCTGCCTCTCTGCTCATGCAGAATGACGATGAAGGGGCATTCACCGCGCTTGATGCCGCCGAGGATGCACTCGACAGCGTGTATGCGATCATTGA
>JAPKMU010000446.1 GCA_026645745.1 Anaerolineae bacterium
AGCCCTACGCAGCGCGACGGAGCGGTTTCGTTTTCGCGGTGCGCGGCTTCGAGTTCTTCCCATGTCGCATATTCATCAATTGGGGAGCGTGTGGTATTTCCAGCGGTGATTCGGTCAGCGGCTTCGCGGGAGCGTTCGATTTCGGCGCGGTAAACCTGCTGCACCGCCTGATTATACGTTTGCGCCATGTCGCCGCCGCTGATTTTTACGTTGGCGGTGTTCACATCCGGGTGAAGCTGTGAGGCGGCACGGAGCGCGGCATTCACCGCTGGACGCTTATCGTCTCCCCTGCCGAAGTCGTGGAGCGCGTCGAAAATGCGCTTGATGAACCAAATTTGATACGTTTCCGGGTAAAAGCTCCATGTGCCGCCGAGAACGATGACCTCGATCTTATCGGTCGGATGCCCGATATTTCGGTAGGCTTGCAGACGCGTGTACGTCTGCAAATATGGATCAAAGCTGTTTTGTTCAGCGCGCATCGCCCCCGGTTCGTCGCTGAGATAGCTCTTGGGCATCCGAACATCATTCGGGCAAAAAATACACTCGCCGGGGCATGGAAACGGCTTGGTAAGCACCGTCACAGGCGTGACGCCGGAACTGGTGCGAATCGGCTTCATTTTCAGGCGCGCAACGACGGCGGGATCAAATGGCGGCAGATCGCCGGATTCGGTGAAGGCGCGGTAAGCGCGAATCAGTTCGTCACGCCCGTAAGTAAATCCTGCTTTGCGCGATACGGAGCGCACAAGCTGATCGATTTCGTCTTTAGTGAGGGGCTGCGCGATGATGGGGGTCAAGACTTCGAGCAGACTTGCCTTATGCGTTTGAAGGTCAAGCGTTCGTTTGTGAGACATTACACCCCTAACCCACGTAAATACTCTCGGTTGCGGCGGGCGCTTGTTCTTGGCGCATCCAAATCATTGGTGAGGATATCCTGTTCGACAATTGCCCACCCACTGTAACCATGCTTCTGAACCGCCGCGATTACGGCATCGAAATCGACTTCGCCCTTACCTAATTCACAGAAGATTCCGGCGGCAGTCGCGGCGAAATAATCCATCTTTTCGCGCAGCACCATGTCGCGGATTCCGGGATCGCAGTCTTTCAAGTGCAGGTAGCGCACCCGCTCACCGTATTCCTCAACTGCTTTGAGCGCGTTTCCGCCGCCGTAGTGATAATGTCCAGTATCCAAACACAACCCGACTAAATCCGCATCGGCGCGATCCATTAGATGACGGACTTCCTCCGGTGTCTCGACATGTCCGGCGCAGTGATGATGAAAGACAACTTTTAGCCCGGTCGCGTCGAATATTCGGCGCGCGGTTCGATTCACGCCGTCCGCGAACGTATCCCATTGATCCCGATTCAACGCGGAACCAATGCGCCGCCCTGCCCGCGCAACCAGTTCGGGAACACGCCCGCTTTCGTCCGCCAGTACCAGCGCAACTCCATTCAACATGGCAAGCAGGCGCGCAACTTCCAGCGCGTGCGCTTCGCTCGCCTCGACTGCGGCAGGATCGACAAAATTGATGGGAATATATGCGGAAAGCAGCCGCAGACCACGTTTATCCAATTCAGCGCGCAGCACCTCAGGATCGGTTGGCAGGTAATTCCAAGGACCTAATTCCGTCCCGGTGTAGCCCGTGTCCGCAATCTCATCAAGTACGCGGGTATACGGGTACTTAGGGGCGATTTCCTCGAATTCATAAATGCCCCAAGAAACAGGCGCGTTGCCGAGTTGAATGGTCATTGCGCGTGATCCTTCCCGTAGTATGCTGCCGCTAAATCGTAAACAGCCTGTAAAATCACGCCTATTATAGTCCACGCGCACCGAAAACCGAGATAGAATGAGCGTATATGGAGGATTGATATGCAGTATATTCCCGGTGACTTTCCTAAAGTGCCGTTTCAAATTTCGTTCAATTGGCTGCTCGATGAGTGGCTCAAACCGCTGCTTCTGGTCGTGGTGATCGTCGCGCTGATTAATCTGGTCTTTCCGCGCTATGCCGTTGAAGGTCACAGCATGGAACCGAGCCTGCATGAAAGAGATCGCCTGTTTGTGAGCAACCTTGATCCGCTCAATCGCCCTTTGGAGCGCGGTGAAGTCGTCGTGCTCACGTCACCTTTTGACGGTGAAAATGTCGTGAAGCGTGTGATCGGTTTGCCGGGTGAGGTGATCAGTGTGCGGAATGGGGTCGTTTATGTGGACGACATCCCGCTTGAAGAACCTTACATCTCTGCACCGCCGAGCTACAGCGGAAGTTGGGAAGTTCCCGAAGGGCATTATTTCGTATTGGGGGATAACCGCAATCACAGCCTTGACTCGGCAGATTACGGACCCGTCAGCGCAAGCGAAATCAGCGGCGTGGTCAAATTCCGCTTTTTGCCGCTGGATCAAGTCCAGTGGTTCAGCGTGCCGGAATACAAACGCTAGATATTCCGCACAAACGTGGATTTCCAAGTGAAACGATACAGTCAAGAACTGCATGAGAAGACTCGTGCAGTTCTTCGTGCCTTTTGCTCAAATTTGCAATAACCTTGCTACCCCCTGCATAACAAAAGCGCTACACTAGTTTACTGGGCGCGTAAGGCGCAGAAAACAGGTACAGCACGCCTCGGCGCGCTTATGACGGTTTAGTAATGTTTCAATGGAGTCTTTTTATGAAGCACATGAAATTGGTACTCGTGGCGGTTGTTGCCATTTTCGCGCTTGGCGCGATCGGTGTTCTCGCTCAAGATGCTCCGAGCGGCGAACTCGAAATCTTCTCGTGGTGGACCGGCGGCGGTGAAGCAGCGGGTCTGGAAGCGCTTATTGCGCGCTTCAGCGAACTGTACCCCGATGTCAGCGTTATCAATGCGGCGGTTGCAGGCGGTTCGGGCGTGAATGCCCGTGCAGTTCTGACCACCCGTATGCTCGGCGGCGATCCGCCGGACACGTTCCAAGTGCACGCGGGTGAAGAACTCAATGCCGTGTGGGTGGCAGCCGGACTGATGCAGCCGCTCAATGGGATTTACGAAGCCAACGGTTGGCTGGAACAGTATCCGCAGGGTCTGCTCGACCTGATCACGGACGCTGAAGGCAACATCTACGTCGTGCCGGTGAACATTCACCGCTCGAACGTGATGTGGTATAACCCGGCGAAATTGGCAGAGTGGGGCGTGACCGTTCCGACGACGTGGGATGAATTCTTCGCGGTTTGCGAAACCACGATGGCGGCGGGCGTTCCGGCGATGGCAATTGGTCAAAACTGGACGCAGGTTCACCTGTGGGAAAGCATTGCCCTCGGTGTTCTCGGTGCAGAAGCCTACAATGGTTTGTGGGACGGCACGACCAGTTGGACCAGCCCCGAAGTCGTCAGCACGTTTGAAACGCTCGGTCGCGTCATGGACTGCGCGAACGAAGACATGAACTCGCTGAGCTGGCAGGATGCGGCGCAGCGCGTCGTTAACGGCGAAGCCGCGTTCAACATCATGGGTGACTGGGCAGCGGGATACTTCCTGACCGATCTGGCGCTCGTCCCCGGTGAAGGCTTCGGCTGGGCAGCCAGCCCCGGCACGGATGGCACGTTCATGATGCTGTCTGACACGTTCGGTCTGCCCGTCGGCGCAGCGAATCCCGCTGCTGTTGAAGCGTGGCTGGGCTTTGTTGGTTCCGCCGAAGCGCAGGACCTGTTCAACCCGATCAAGGGTTCGCTCCCGGCGAACACGACCGCTAATATCAGCGATGCGACGCTTTACAATGCCTACTTCCAAGATGCCTACACCGATTGGACGAGCAATACGATCGTCGGCAGCTTGGCGCATGGCTTGGTCGCTCCCCCTGCATTCAGCAATGCCTTTGCCGGTCTGATTGCAACCTTCCAGACCGATCACGATGCAGCAGGCGCAGCGGCGAATGCGGCACTTCTAGCGATCCAGACGGGCATGTAATCGGTTAGCCGCTCGGCATCACGCAAGCAGATAATCCTGCGGGGGGATTACCCTCCGCAGGATTCTTTTTTAGAAGATAAGGGGCGTATCTCATGCGCGGCTCCCGTGATCGCATTATCGCCATAGCAATGCTGTCGCCATCGGTGATTCTACTGGCGATCTTCGTGTACGTTTTCATCGCGTCCACTGCTTATACGTCGCTGACCAATTTGACTACGCAAATGCAGCTCGGTGGGCG
>JAPKMU010000447.1 GCA_026645745.1 Anaerolineae bacterium
TATCCAATTGAGAGAAAACAAACTGGAGTCGGCAAAACACGCACAGAATGGGAACATGAGCTACATCAATGTGCGCGCTGTAGAGGGGAATCGCGCATAAACTCCGAATCTGTCGCTACCCCTGTCACGACCAGTGGTTCGACACCACTTTCCGTATTAACAATGGAACTTTACCGCCAACTACCGCCTTCCTCTGATGAAGAGGTAAGCAGGAAACCGGGTGCAGGGCGTAAACTCCTGTCATTTTACGATAGTCGCCAAGGAGCTGCGCAGTACGCGGCATTTCTACAGGATGTTTACAATCAAGACCTCTATCGTTTTCTAGTTCCGAAAGCTGTTCGCTCGCTTGAACAACCGGTAGTTGATCTTGATGATTTGGCAAAACAATGCGCGGAAATCGGCTGGCGCGACCTGCAAGTGTTTCAAAATGCGCTTGATGAAGACTTTGACTCGCTTTACGCTAGCAAGGATGTCCTATTCGATCGCTCTTGGGATCGGCTAAGCAGCAGCGAGCTCAAGCGTATCGTTGAGCGCGTGACCGTGCGCATCATGGCAGAAATCACGGTTTCACGCAAACGCCGTCAGTCGCTTGAAGCTTTAGGTTTGCTCACGGTACGCTACTTCGAGACTCCCCCGGATGTCAGCACGCTTGCACAATCGTTACACATGAGTGAGACGCAAGCGCGCAATTTGATCGATTACCTGTTGGACACGCTGCGTGATGAAAAAGCGATCACCTTCCCCAAGAATGTGAAACCGGACGATCCGATTTTCGGAAAGAACAAATGGAATCCGACGGTTGTGCGTGGAAACGCAGGAACAGGCGAAACCCCTTGGATCGCTTCCACTGAACGACATCGGCGCAGCCGAGTCATGAAAATGGCGCTTCAGGAAACGAAGCAGTCGGATGATTTTGAAAGTGTCAAGCGTGCGTTGGGCACCGTGTGGGAATGGCTGATCAACGAGCACCAGAATGTGCTGGTCGAAGTTGCTGATGGACGCTACCGCTTGGCGCATGATCGGCTGTTTTTTGCCGCACCAAAGAAAGAATGGAAACGCTGCGATCACTGCCAGCGGGTACGACATGGAGACATCGAACTACCCTGTCCTGCATCTCACTGCGGGGGGAGATATTACCCGATCCGGCGTGTGACACTGGAAGACGAAAATTACTACTTCTCCGTCCTCTCGCAAGACCTCATACCGATGCGCGTTGAGGAACACACCGCGCAGCTTAGCCCTGAACGGGGACGTGAGTATCAGAACCAATTCAAACAGGGCGAAATCAATATTCTAAGCTGCTCCACCACTTTCGAAATGGGAATCGACCTCGGTGATCTTCAAGCGGTCGTGATGAATAACGTACCGCCAAATGTCTCGAATTATCGCCAGCGCGCAGGACGCGCAGGCAGACGTGCCGGAGGAACGGCATTTATCGTCACGTGGGCAAGTGATCGTCCACATGATCAGGTGTACTTCAGCGCGCCTCCAGAGATGATTCGCGGGCATGTCCGTATTCCACGTCTGATTCTTGACAACCGAGAAATACGGCGGCGACATCTGAATGCCGTGCTGCTGGCGGATTTCCTAAGATTCCTAGCGAACAATGGACGTACTGATTTCGGGACAATCGGTGCATTCTTCGATCCACAGGCTGCCGCCCAACCTCACTATGCCTTTTTTGATGAATGGAGGCGAACCCGTAAGCAGGCGCACGATCACTTGTTGAGTGAGTTTGCTGTCTTGCTTGGGGAAGCCTCGTTCAAAGTAGATGAGGAAGTCATAGAGTTTAACGCCAAGATCGAAGATGCAAGAAAGCGTTATGAGGCATCCAGTTCCTATTATCGTCACGAGATCGAAGCCGCTGTCGCAAAATATAACAGCGCTGAAAATTGGCGTGAAGCAGGCGCACGTCGCGAGCAGTTCGAAAATCTACTCATCCGCTTGAATAAAGACGCCTTGATTGACACCTTGAGTGATATGGGTGTACTGCCCAGCTACTCATTCCCGTTGTATACCGTCGAGCTTGAACTCCCTTATCAGGTTCAGGGGCGCGAACATTTGCGTCTGCAACGTGATTTACGTCAGGCGATCAATGATTATGCTCCCGGCTCAGAGATCGTCGCAGACAAACGGCTATGGATTAGCGGGGGCGTACGAATTCTGCGCGATGCGCCGCAGGTTTACAGCTACCGTTTGTGCCCAACCTGCAATTACCTGAACGGCGGACGTACCGCCGGAGAAGCACCCGTGCTGGATCAGGACTGCCCAGTATGCAAGACTCCCTATCCCACGCAAACCCTAAATGCACGGTTTCTTGTACCGGATGGATTCCGTACGACTACTGACAGCGGTAAATCCGCAGGACAGTATGTACGACGGGAGCCAAAACGCGAGAATATTGCTCTAATGTTCCCCGAAACAACCACAAGCAGTCCGGAAGATTCGTTTGGGTGGGTATATCTGCAATTCAAGCAGGATGGACACCTGTACTACCTGAATGAAGGACGTTTTGGCACAGGTTACATGCTGTGCCTGAAGTGCGGTGCCCATGTGACGAATAAAAAAACGCCCAAGTGCCCTACTCCCGGCTGCAGCGGTGATGTTCAGCAAGTAAACCTTGGGCATGAAGTGCCAACTGACACGCTGTCCATTCGGTTCGATCCACCCCCACTGATGCCGCTGCCGCATAAGACGGATCTTGAGTTCTGGTACACCCTGCAAACTGCGCTTGTGCTAGGGGCAACACACGCACTACAAATCGAGCGCGATGACATTGGTGGAACGCTGTTTCCTCTCGGTATTGGAACAGATTGGCAGCAGTCATTGGTCTTATTCGACAACGTGCCCGGCGGAGCGGGTTATATGCGCGACATACAGCATCACTTTGCTGAGGTCGTGGAAGCTGCGCTGAAGATTGTTCGCTGCAATTCGTGCAGTGAAGAAACAAGCTGCACCCGGTGTCTCCGCGATTATGGAAATCAGGCATTTTACGCGTATCTGAAGCGTGGTCGGGTTATCCAATTCCTCGAAGCTCTTCACATACTGATGACCGAATCGCCTGATCCTTTCGGGGCGACGACGCTGATCGCCAATAATCCCGTGCATGTTCTTATGGAAGGGCTAGCAAATGCTCGTCACACGATCCAATTGGCGCTCACATCAATTCATGACGAAATCCCCGCTGGGGAGCGGTTATCGTGGCTGGATGTGCTTCATGAGCGGTTACGTGCCGGAGTAAAGGTAGAACTCCTCGTTACTGACGTTCCTGCGCCTATACGCGGGGAGAACGATACGCTCACGACTGCCGCCTACTTGAGTGTCATGATGAATACGGGAGAAGGACTCCAGCTGTATCATGTACGCAACCTTCCTGATTGGCACGCCATTATTGATGGTGAGCAGAAGGAAAACAGTCGCATATTCCAGTTTGCGGAGACCCCGACTCTAGGAGCATTTTCAGCCAAACCGACTCTGAAAACATCCACGCAAGCCAACGGGATCGCCGAAGCATGTAAACAGTTTGAATCGGCAGAACGCTTGGGAAAGCCAATTACACTTTCTCAGATGCAACTGCCGCCACAAACAAGAGTCTATCGGATTCCTGCGAGTGGGCTGAAGCACGAAGAACGGCGTATTACAGCGATCCGCGATTTCTTCTCTGTTCCGGTGGTGGAAATGCGCGTGGTAGACCCCTATTTGATCGATCGTGAGCGCATTGTCAATAGGTTGGGGGCATACATTGCCCTTGCTCAAGAAGGACATGCCCTCAGTCGTGTCCTCATCGAAACACGCGATGCCGATACTGTGTCCGGCGGAAATCGAATGGAACAGAATCGCGCGTTCGATGCGTTGATACAGAAGTTTGAGCCGCTGCTAATCGAATCCAACCGTCCGAAAAATCGCGACATGCACGATCGATGGATTGAAGTCACGCGAGTCGATGGTAGCAAAGCGACCATGTATATTGGACGCGGGTTCGACTTTATTCGACCAGATGGGACGGTGCAGACTACCTACATTATCATTGATGAAACAGGCTAACCCGCATATGAAGGGAGCTGGCGTGGATTGCGGACAATACGATTTTCAAAGCCCAGGGATGCTTTGCGTATGGGTTCCTCTGTACTCGTATTGCTGC
>JAPKMU010000448.1 GCA_026645745.1 Anaerolineae bacterium
AAATAGCTCACATTGACCGGACCGCCGCTGGTGATTCCGACTTGGAACGGATCAGGCACGAACCCGGAGGTCAGCGATGTCGATCCGTAGTTCGGCGGCAAACTATAATTCAGGGTCGCCGTAGCAGCAGGCGGCAAAGTCGCGGTGGGCGTCGCAGTGAACGGAAGCGTCTGTGTCGGTGTGGGCGTGAGCGTCACCGGCGCACCGATGGTCGGCGTCACGGTGGGCACGACAATCGGGACAAGCTGGCACGGACCGCCGAGACGAACCACTGTCGCGCTGATCCAGCCTGTCAAACCGCCGACGTTGATTTGATACCACGTGCCATCCGGCAGCTTGCCGATCACGTTCGCAATCGTCGTGCTGTTCATCGTCGTCAGCACCGGGAATGTCGTGCTGGGACCAAAGCGAACATTGACCACCTGTCCGGTCGCTGAGCCGAGGATACAAACACTTGACGGCGGCAGCGGCGGCAGTTGAGTCGCCGGGAGCGTGGGCACAACCACTTCGGTGATCACGATCGGCGGCGGCTGTGTCGGCACGACGTTCCCCGTGACCGGGCAGCTTGCCGGGTTGTTTTCCAGTGCAACGCAGATCAAATAGGCTTCGGCGCTGGCGCTGCCGCCGTGTGTGACTTCAACGATGAAACTTGATCCACCTGCCGGAATTTGCAGGCGCGTCCCGCGCATCCGTGATCCGACCGATGCCAGCGATTCGTTGGTAACGCCATCAAACAGCGTGACCGACGGACCGCCCGTTGCCAACAAACTTTGTACGAACAGCCAGCGTCCCTGATCCGCCGCGCCAACAAAGCTGTAGCGAATGATCGGCGCGGTGCTGGAGACACTGCCGTTCACGATTTGACCGATAGGCAGCGGAGTCGGCGGTGCGACCTGTATCCCCTGCACGTTGACCAAGACATCACCGGGCATGTTATTCGCGCTCGATACTTCGAGACGGTAAAGACCCGGCTGTACTTGAATTCCCGCCGCTTGAATAGCGGTCTGGGTGCCGTTGTTCTGCGCGACGGCGACGACACTGCCGTTCCCGTCGAGGACGGTCACGAGCGGGAGCAGCCCCGGCGTGATCGCAAACACGCGCACATTAATTGTCTGAGCAGAATCCACCAAGAGCACATAGCGGAGAATAGGCGCAGCCGTTGTCAGGCTGCCCGTCTGGTTTTCACCGATTTCAATCGGTAGTGGCGTATCCTGTGCGGATACCGCAACGACCCCCATCATCAATGCCGTTAACACACTGATGATCAATATGAGCAGTTTCGTTTTTCTAGTCATCGATCAAACCCCTTGTCTGGCGCATAGACTCACCCTTCAGTGTAGTGAAAGCGCGTTTCGGCGCTACCATGCTTAGACAATCAAAATCAGGTGGATGGTTTTGGGATTGGCGCGCGTTTTGCACTGATGCTGATGCTGAGACTCATCGCCGTTGCGACCAATCCGAAGATCGCCGCCGATGCGAAAACGAGGTGATAATCACCGAGAGTTTCTCTAAAAAAGCCGCCTGCGTAGCTGGCGATCCCCGCGCCGATCATGTGCGAACAGTAAATCCAGCCGTAAATCGAGCCGAGCGACTTCCGCCCGAAGCGCTGCGCGGTCAGGTTCACCGTCGGCGGAACTGTCGCTACCCAGTCGAGTCCATAGACGAGCGCAAAAATCAACATGTTGTTCATATCGTAGATGAATGGTAGGGCAACCAGTGAGATCGCGCGCATTCCGTAGTAGGTTGCCAGCAGTTTGCGATTATCATACCGGTCTGTTAACCACCCGCTGATCGTCGTCCCGACGATATTCATCCCACCCATGAACGCAATCGCCCATGAGATTTCGACTTTCTCGAAACCGTGCTCCAGCGAATGCGGCAGCAGGTGAGTTGTGATCAAGCCAACCGTCGTATACCCGCACACAAAGAAACTGCCCGCCAGCAGCCAAAAATCGCGCGTGCGCAGCGCCTCTTTCAACGGTGTGAAGTGCGCATCGGTGCTGATCGTCGCCGCGTTTGCCTGTCCGATTGGCTGCGTGTCCACGTCCTCCGGGCTGCTGCGCATCATGAACACCGCCGGAATCAGCAGGGTGGCGATCAGGATGCCCAACACGGCGAAAATCCCTTGAAAACCACCCAACTCCGCCAGCGGGATCAACGCGGGGAGAAAAAGAAGCTGTCCCGCCGCCGCCGCCGAACTGAACATCCCCAACACCAGACCACGCCGCGCATTAAACCAGCGCAGCGCCACCGTCCCGCCGAGCGTCCCCGCGACCGCCCCCGTACCGATCCCGATCAGCACGCCCCACAATAAAATGAACTGCCATAACTCGGTGATGGCGATTAACCCCGCCAGCGCCACCGAGATCAACGCCAACCCGCCGAGCATCACCCGGCGCGGTCCGTAGCGGTCGATCAGCGTACCGCCAATTGGCGCACCTAAACCAAAAAAGAACAGGCTGATCGCAAAAGCGAACGAAATGCTGGCGCGATCCCACCCGAAACGCGCTTCGAGCGGCTCAAACAAAACGCTCGTCGCGTTGCGCACACCTGCCGAAAGCAGCAGGGCGAGAAATGTGATCACGACGATCACCCATGCGTAGTGGAATTTGCGTCGGTTCATCTCGATTGATCTTTGGTTGTCGTGTAAGCGATGGTGTTCAGGGTAGCAGAGGCGCACACGGGATGTCTAGCACCATCTCAGTCTGTCGGCGGACATCCGAGATACAGGTTATCCGGCGCGAGTTCAAACATATCGTAGCCGTTGCTGAAGTAATACCCGATGGAGCGATCCTCAAGCGGCGGCGCACGGTGTTCGTCCGCATACGCATTTATGACTTCGCACGCGGCGCTGAAATCCCCCGTTTGTTGAACCGATTCCCAAAACACCTGAGCCATCACCGCGTATTCGTGCCCTGTCGTCCCTTGGGGGAATGTTCGATAAAGTCTGGCGTAATCTTCCGCCGCCCTAAGCCGATCCCCTTGTATCACTTCCAACTGCACCAAACGATAATACGCGAACGCGGTCAGATAATCGCGCTCATCGGTTGAATTCTCATTAAATTCGCCCACATCGGCGGTGATCACATGGCGGAACTGCTCCAGCGCTTGCACAAATAAACCACAAGCGAGCGCATCCTCCGCCGCTGCCAGAAGTTCGATACGGTAGGCATAGGCGGACGGCGTGACATACCGCTGTACGCAGATGAGGTCAAGTGCGTGCGGTGTGCTCCATGTCCACACCTCAGCGCATTCATAATTGATCCCAATCCCCCGATCCGCGCGGTCAATCAGGAATAGTTCGTCCACGCCATCTCCGTTCGCATCGAGAAAACGCGCCGAAAAACCGCCGCTTTCGTCCAATGTCCGCGTTTCCGACGTTACATACAGGTTATAGCCGCAGTCCTCATACGCTCCATCGCTGCCCGTAAATTCCCACTCCCACGCCGCGCGTGCGAGCGCTTGTCCGTTCCATTCATAGACGCGCATGGTGCTGTAACAGCCGCCTGTTCCGGCGTTGCTCACATAGAAGTGATACACCTCGGCGGTTCCGTTTTGATTCAGGTCAGCGATGCGCGCAAAACCATAAAATTCGTCCGGGCACGTCCAACCATAAAATGTTTCGATGTGCTGCTGGATATACGCGCCGTCCTCACAGCCGAACAGCAGAATCATTCCATTGTAGCCGCCGTTGCCGCCGTAGCTGACGCCGAACTGCACCAACACCTCTGCTGCACCGTCTCCGGTTACATCAGCCGTGATGACATCGATTCCGAAAACGAATACTTCTTCGCTGATCAGCACATCGAGCGCTTGCATCAACCCATCCGCGCTGCCGACCTGATTCAAATAAGCAAGGATTTGCGCCGCCGCCATGCCTTCGAGATCGCTCTCCATTAGAAAACTCGACTCAAATTCAAATGGGGCGGGCGTTTCGTTCGAGGGCAGCGGACAGTCATCTTGAGCGGCGGCGCGGGGCAGCCACAACAACAGTGTGAAAGCAACCATGAAACCGAGGAGCGTTTTCATCGCATCACCTTTATGCGCGTTTTCTTTTGATGTTACCCACTAAACACACGCACCGCGCATATCATCTAGGGCAAACGCATCAAATCCAAGAGAAAAAGAAAAACCTAA
>JAPKMU010000449.1 GCA_026645745.1 Anaerolineae bacterium
GGCGCGGCGGGGGAATCCACCCGTCACGGCGCGGAGCTTGCCGCCCGCGAGATCAACGACGCAGGAGGGATTGAAGCGGAAGACGGCACGATCTACCGCGTCCGCGTGATGCTTGAAGAAGCGGCGAACACCCGTGAAGCGAGTGACGCGATCACCCGCTTGAGCGTGATCGGCGCGGACGTGATTATCGGCTTCAACCAGAACAGCCTGATCCCGTCAGCACTGCCAGAGCACAGCGCACCGATCCTCGTGATGTCCAGCGGTGCGGACGGGACGCTGTGGGGCGCATCGCCGCTGATCTTCGGAGCGCGTGCGAACGACGCCACACTCGCGGAAGCCGCCGCTCGTTTTGCGATTGAAGAACACGAAGCCTCAGCGCTGGCGGTCGTGGTCGCTCGCGCCGAATACGGTTATGCGGCAGAAGATGGGGTGATGGCAGCGCTCGACGGCGACGACACCGACGCTGAACTTGCGCTGAGTTTGGATCACGATGCGCAGAGCCTCGACTTTTCCGACATCGCCGCACAAATCGCGGATCAAGACCCGGACGCGGTGATCGTGTGGAATGCGCCCGCTGCGCTAGACGCGCTTTTGAGCGCACTCGCGGCGGAAAATTGGCGTGGGGATGTGATCTACGGGGCGGCACTGACGGGCGTCACACCACCGGATGGAATCGATCTCTACAGTGTAGTGACTTGGACGGATACTGACGACAGCGACGACTTTATCGAACTGTACGCCGACTATTACAGCGATGCCCCGTCAGCCGAGAGCGTGATCGCGTATGACGCGGTCAACCTGATCGCGGCGGCGGTTGAGCAGTCCGGCGCGGAACGTGCCGACTTGATCGACTGGTTGAACGAAGACGCAGATTATTCCGGCGTGCAGGGTGATTATCTGCCGCGTACCGGACAAGGCGAACTGATTCGCGCCGTGTATGTGGTCGAAATCAACGGCGGCGCGACGACCGAAGCGGCTCAGTATCAATTGGATGACGACGGATCAGACTCCGATGACAGCGGCTCAGGCACGGGCGGCGATGTTCGCGTGCAGAACGGGACAAGCGGGCTGAATCTCCGCTCCTCCCCGAATTCTGAAGCGGCTGTGTTACTCGTGATCCCCGCCGAAGCCGAGTTCACGGCGTTCGCGCGCAACAATGACACACCGGAGCAGGACTGGATCGCCGTGACGTATGACGGTCAAGATGGCTGGGTGATCGCGGATGCGCTGTATGTGATCGAAGGTTCACTTGACGAGTTAGAGCATTCGTCGCGGACGTTTGCAGTGAATTAACGCGTTACCGCCTAAAAAGCTCCTCACCCCCCGATCCCCTCTCCATCGCACGCGATAGAGAGGGGGAGCAGAGCACCTGTTTTTCTCCCCTCTCCAACCTTCGGTTGGAGAGGGGTAGGGGGTGAGGAGCAGTACATCACGGGGTAAAATGAACGTTATGGTCGCGGGTGCGCGGAAGGGAAATGAGTCGCATGGAAACAGTCGCCGTTGTCGATGACGATACCGAGGTTGTTCAGCTTCTCCGCTCATTCTTGGAGGCGGGCGGTTACAGCGTTGTGACTGCGCATGATGGCGAAACCGCTCTGCATGTGATTCGTCGTGAACGCCCGGCGCTCGTCATCCTTGATTTGATGCTGCCGGAGCGCGACGGGTGGGAAGTAACCAAGATCATCCGCGCCAATCCTTCGCTCAAGCACACAGGAATTATCATGCTCACGGCGCGAGTCGAAGATGTGGATCGTATCGTCGGGCTTGAACTCGGCGCAGATGATTATGTCGTCAAGCCGTTCAACCCGCGCGAAGTGGTCGCCCGTGTGCGCACCGTTTTGCGCCGCTTGAACCAAGACGGCGAAGCGGCGGATCAATTCTTGACGAGTGGGCAAATCCGCCTGAATCCGGTTACGCATACCGTACTTTCTTTTGGTGAGCCTGTCACGCTCACGCCGACCGAATTCAAACTGCTGCATACGCTGATCAGCAGCCCGAACCGCGTGTTCACCCGTTCAGAACTGGTCGAAAAAATCTTTGGCTACGATTACGAGTCGGCGGATCGCGTCTTGGACAGTCATATCCGCAACTTGCGCAAAAAACTCAACGTGAGCGCCGAGGGTAAAGACTTCATCCAAACGGTGTACGGGGTCGGCTACCGCTTGGCGGACGGTTCTTGATGAACAAGTTATGGGTGCGTTTGAGCGCCGCGTTCAGCGTGATCTTAATCGTGGGGATGCTGTCTACGCTGTGGGTGCTGTTTGCCAGCAACCGCGAATCGATGGTGCAGTCGATGTTGGTCTCCAGTTTTCAAACCTCTGGCGGTCCGGTGGATCGGCTGCGGACGTATTACGTGATACGCGGGAGTTGGCACAATGTGGATCGATTTATCGAAGAAGCAATCCGGCTGATCGGGCTGGATGTCTTCGATGCGCTCGAAGTCACATTCGCGGACGAAAACGGAATTATCTTATTTGACAACATCGCGGAGCGTGAAGGCACGCCGCTGGAGGATATTCACGCCGTCAACGTGCTGCCGATCAAAGTTGATGAGGTGGTGCGCGGCTATCTGCGACTGCGCATCGACGGCGACTCGGTGGTGCGGGCAACGTTTCAAAACAACGCGGTCGAGTATCTGCTGCAAACGCTGGCGATCGTGGTGACGATAGGCGGCGTATTCGGGATTACGGCAGGAATCATCGCCAGTCGCTGGCTGACCGCGCCGCTGACCCGTCTTTCACAGACGGCGACAGCGATCCGCAAAGGCGAACGTGAGCGGCGCGCCGCCGAACATGGCACGGATGAAGTCCGCGTCCTCGCGCAGGCGTTCAACACCATGATTGACTCGCAGCAGGCGGGCGAAAAACAGCGTCAGCAGCTTGTCGGGGATATTGCGCACGAACTCCGCACGCCGTTGAGCGTCTTACAAGGCAACCTGTATGCCATGCTCGAAGGTGTGTATCCGGCGGACAGCGCGCATGTCGCCGGGTTGTACGATCAAACGCGCTTATTGAGCCGCCTCGTCAATGACCTCCATGAGCTTTCACAGGCTGAGGCGCATAAGCTCCCGCTGGATAAACAGCGGCTCGATCCGGCGGCATCGCTGGAAGAAATCTTAGAGACGTTTCGCCCGCTGGCGGAAAACAAAGGGGTTGCACTGGCGCTCGATGTCGCGCCGGATACCCCGCGCCTCTACGCTGATCCGGGGCGTTTCCAGCAGGTGATCCACAACCTGTTGGCGAATGCGCTCCGCTACACGCCGGAAGGCGGACGCATCACGCTTGAGGCTCGTCCACACGGCGCGAATCATGTGGAAATCCGCGTGATCGATACGGGTAGAGGGATCGCGCCGGAGCATCTGACGCATATTTTCGAGCGCTTTTATCGCGCCGATCCGAGCCGGGATCGCGCCAGCGGCGGGGCGGGCTTGGGGCTGGCAATCGCACGCGCCATTGTTGAAGCGCACGATGGGACGATCAGCGCGGTAAGCAGCGGAATCGGCAGGGGGACAGAAATTATCGTGCGGCTGCCCGCGTTCGCCGCCTAAGTGTGATCAGGTTATACTGATAAGGTCACATGTTGGCGCTCCAAAACGATACTCGATGACAATTGCATACAGGGGGAATCAAATGAACGTGCGCGGTGCTGCTCGACACCTGCTTTTGATTACCATCTTCGCGCTGCTGATCTTCAGCCTCGGCGCGGTGATGGCACAGGATAACCCGAATAATCCGGTCGTCGTCGGCGAACTGCCTGAACCCGCGATCAGCGGTATGGCTCCCATCAACGACATTGAGATGTATTACGCGGTGTACGGCGAAGGCGAACCGCTCCTGCTGCTTCACGGTGGATTAGGCAACGCGGATTATTTTGCCAATCAGATTCCGGCATTTGTCGAAGCAGGGTATCAAGTGATCGCGGTGGACAGCCGGGGACATGGGCGTTCAACCGTGACTGAAACGCCTATCGGCTATGCGCTGATGGCGAGTGACGTATTGGCGGTGATGGATTTTCTGGAGATCGAATCGGCATCACTGGTCGGCTGGAGCGATGGCGGCATTATCGGGCTGGATATTGCGATCAATCACCCGGAACGCCTGAATAAATTGGTCGCTTACGGCGCG
>JAPKMU010000044.1 GCA_026645745.1 Anaerolineae bacterium
CGATGAATCCGCCGATCGTTGGGATCAACGAGATGGTTCCAGTCAGCACCGCCAGAAGCGCCGCGCTCGGCACACCCATCATCTGGAGTTGAATGAATGTAATGATGCCGATCATCAATCCGATGATCACCTGTCCCTTAAAAAACCCGTTCCATACGCGAACGATTCGGCTGGTAAGGATCGCGTATTCTCGGTTATACGATTCGGGAATCCACAGCGTGATCGTGCGTGAAAGTGTGGGAACGTCCAACAGCAAGAAGAACGAGATCAAGACGGCGATCAACAGACTGGTGAACAATCCCGTAATGCTGGCAATTGCGCTCGTCAATGTCTCGGTCACAGTTGCCGCGATGCTTAACAGGCTGTTGATCATCGTGCGCAAATCGTTCGCAGAGATTACTGCTCCCGGCGTTGGGGTGTCTTCCTCCCCTTGACCGGATACATCAGGAATCGTCTCCGTACCCGTTCCAGCTTCGGCGTCATCGATCTGGCTGATCGCATTAAGCGCCTGTCGTACCGGATCAAGAATAAACTGAATATCGACCTGTACGCCGAGCACCTCAACCGTATTCACGCCTTCTTGAAGGTAAGGCACAAGCTCATCTTCCAGCCCTGCTACGCCTTCCGACAGGCTGTTAGAAAGATTCTGAACGCCTTGTACTGCCGCAGGGATCACCAACACAATCCCTAGTGTCGTGGTGAGCAGCAGTGTCATGTAGATCACAAACACGCTGAACGCCCACGGAAAATGCACGCGCCGCGTCAGTGAGCGCGCCGGAACATACAAAACAAATGTCAGCAGAAATGCCACCGTAAGCATCTGCACAACAGCACTGAGCAGGGTAAGCGCAAACAACCCCGCAATGATCAGCACCACAGTCATAAGCTGCCGCGTCCACGTTCCCCACTGCGGCGTGTAGTTCGGTGGCACAGTTTCCGCCATCCGTTTTTATCCCCGAAAGATTCGCCCACTGCTCCACATGTTACAACACAGTATTCCATCAAAAGTTTTCCAGTGAAACGAAAACTTGTACGATCTTTAGGGTGACAGAGCGGTCAAATACGCTAAACTTGTCGTAGGTCTTGACGCAATACCTTTTGTGGATCAGCGAAAATAGGACTCCTTTCCATGCAAATACTCGGCATCGACATCGGCGGCACGGGAATTAAAGGCGCGCCCGTTGACAGCCTTCAGGGAACGCTCCTAGCAGAACGTTTACGTATTGAAACGCCCGATCCCTCTACGCCGGAAGCGTGCGCAGAGGTTATTTCCGAAATTGTCCGTGCGTTTCAATGGCAGGGTCCTATCGGAGTCGGTTATCCGGGCGTCGTGCGTCACGGCGCGTATACCCTTACGGCGGCGAATGTTGATAAAGGTTGGATCGGACTGGATGCGCGCGGCTTACTGGAGCAGGTCACAGAATGCCCGGTCACGTTGATCAACGATGCGGATGCGGCGGGGCTAGCCGAAATGCGCTTCGGCGCGGGGCGCGAACATCCCGGCGTGGTGATGATGCTCACGGTCGGTACGGGCATCGGTTCGGCATTGTTTATCAACGGCACGCTCGTCCCTAACACCGAACTTGGGCATCTCAAGGTTCGGGATAAAGATGCCGAAAAGCGCGCTAGTGATCGCGTGCGCGTCGAAAAAGACCTTTCGTGGAAAGACTGGGCGAAGCGCTTCGACGAATTCTTGATTTATGTCGAAACGTTGTTTTACCCTGACCTGTTCATTCTCGGCGGCGGCACGAGCAAGAACTTCGACCGCTTCTCAGAATATCTGACCGCGCGCACGCCCATCGTCCCGGCGGGTTTACTTAACGAGGCGGGGATCGTCGGCGCGGCGATGGAAGCCTACGAGCATCACCGCACAAGAGACTAATTGCACATGCGCATTAAGCCGGGGAAAGGTTTGCCCTTTCCCCGTATGCTGCTTGCTAAATAACTCTCTGCGAATTCAGTTTCGCCAACACCCGAAGATATTCCGCGACCGTCCACGCTTGAGCGCTTGCCCCTTTAGGCGCATGGGGTGGATCGCCGTCGAAGATTTCGCTGAGTGTACCCACGCACTTGCCGCTGAACTGGCAGCGCATCCCGTCCAAGTATTGATCGGCAGTCCGGTCTCCCAACCGATCCGCCAATTCCACAAATCTGCCAAGCAACCAGCCCCACACCGTCCCTTGATGATAGCTGCTGTCGCGCTGAACGGGATCGCCTTCAAATTCCCCCACATAACGCGGATCATCGGGTGACAAACTTCGCAGCCCGTGCGACGTATACAGCTTACGAGCCGCCACATTGAATACTGCCCACGCTTGCTCCCGTGTCACAGGTGAGTAGTGCAGTGACGCGGCGATCACGGCATTTGGACGGATCGATGCGTCATCCACGCCTTCCGGCGTATCGATCACGTCGTATAGGTACTGCGTTTCGTCACACCAGAAACGCGCGAACCCCTCTTGCACACGCGCCGCCATCGCTTCGTATTGATCAAAGGGTTTGCCGATCAGCCGCGCGAACTCTGCCATACACCATAGTGCATTGTGCCACAGCGCGTTGATCTCGACGGCTTTCCCGGTGCGCGGCGTCACCACCCAATCGCCAATCTTGACATCCATCCATGTAAGCTGAACACCGTCTTCACCCGCGTACAGCAGACCATCTGCCGGATCGACATGAATGCTGTAGCGCGTGCCTTTTACATGCCAGTCGATAATGCTTTCCAGAACGGGGAATAGTTCGCGGACGAGGTCGAGATCACGCGTGTGCGCCAAATAAGCACGGATCGCATCAAAATACCACAAGGTCGCATCGACCGTGTTGTACATCACCGTTTCGCCCGCTTCCGGGAACGTATTCGGCAGCATCCCTTGATCAACATAGCGCGCGAACGTAAGCAAGATCGAGCGTGCAATTTCCGGTCGTCCCGTCGCCAGCGTCAAACCGGGCAGCGCGATCATCGTGTCGCGTCCCCAATCGCTGAACCAAGGATAGCCCGCGACAATCGTGTAGCCTTCGTCGCCTTCCGGCAGTTTACGCTTTACGATGAATTGATCAGCGGCAGCGACGAGCATTTGCCGGTCTTCAATCGACTCGTATTCCAAAGCAATTTCTACCGCTCGCCGTCTAGCTTCCCAGCGCGCATCGCCAGCAGCGGCGGGGTTCAATATCCGCGACTCGGCATCCGCCGCCGTCACGGGATTTGTACTGAACACCAGCCTGACATTCCCGAAATCATTTGGAAGAATTCGGAACTTGAACCAACCAATCCGATAGTGATCCTCCAAGGGTTCAAAACCGCGCCGCGCTTCTTCCATACGGTAAATACCCGTCACCCAAGCCGGATCAAACGTGAACTCCGATTGACTCTCCTTGATGGATGGTTCGGGATTCGAAAATGGGTCATAAAAGCCGAACGCATAATACGGTTCACCGTTCGATGGGATAATTTTGACTCCGTTTGGAACGGGTTCGACGGCAAAGATCACGTCGCTTTGCTTCATGTCGCCATGATGATCGCGGCTGGTCACCCACACATCTACAGTCAGCGCAATAGGCGCTTGCCTCTGCAAATAGACTGAATATGTCACGAAGGTTGTATTCTCCTCATGCGCCATTCGCACCGATTTGATAAGCGCCGCATCAGCGAATCGATACGTCCACTCTGCGGATGTGGAGAATCCTTCAATGTGCTTGCATCCCTCCGCATCCGAATAATCCTCTTTGGCGCGCTGGTTGCAGTACAGCTTATAGGTTTGCCCGTCGTACTCAACCGTTTCTTCGACCTTGCTCACCAGCAGCGAACGCCCCACAGGCGGCTTGAGCGCGGCGATCAGCAGTCCATGATAGCGCCGTGTCAGTGCCCCGCCGATTGTGCCCATCGCATAACCGCCGAGTCCGTTCGTGACCAGCCATTCTTTTTCAAATGCGATCCGGGGATCGCCGCACACATCTCGTCCAAAATTCGTCATGATTTCGCCTCCGGTGCGATGCCAGTATACCGCGCACGCGGTCGGATCAGCGTTTTCGCCGCGTACTGCTCCAGCGCGTGCGCGATCCATCCTGCTGAACGTCCCATCGCGAACAACCCGACCGCGCTTCCCGTCGGCAAATTCGCCGCGCGTTCGAGCAGCGCCAGCGCATAATCAACATTCGGGTATAAACCAGTGATCGCATGCACCGAAGCGATGATCGCATCCGCCAGCACGACAACCGGCGCATTGGGATAAGCTTCGCGGATCAAGCGCATCAACAGCCGTGCTCGCGGATCACCATCCGGGTACAGGCGATGCCCAAAGCCGGGGATGCGCTCCCCTGCGTTGAGCATATCCGTCACGACATCCCCCGCCCGCTCCGGTGATCCAACCATCTCAAACAACCTCAGCGTTTCCTGCGCCGCGCCGCCGTGCTTCGTGCCGCTCAGTGCCGCCAGTCCCGCGATCAAGGCATAGCGCAGATCAGCATCCGTCGAAGCCGCTACGCGCACTGCGAACGCCGATGCGTTCAACTCGTGATCGGCGCACAAAATCAGCGCCGACTCGATCAAGTGTGCGTGATCGGGAATCCCCCACGCTCGCGCCACTGCTTCGGCAATCGAGCCTTCTCCCAAGTCCCCGATCAACGCCGCTGCACATGCCCGAACCAGACCCAGCGGATCATGGTCGCTCATGCTGACCAATGCCGCAATCATGCGCGCGATGGGACTAACTTCTAAACCTACAGTCTTGCTTTGTGCGCTTGGTGTTCTTTGTGGTTCAAGTATTTCCCCCCACAGCAGGCACGCGACACTTTCAAATGTGCTGTGCTGCACCAACTCAAGCGCACTTGTACCGCGATAATAATGACCGTCCGGGGTGATCAACGTCAGCGCCGATTCCATTACGGGCATTCCCCAACGCAGAGTCTCACGCGCTGCCGCTTCGGGATCGCGGCGGCTGTGTTTACGTGCCTTGAGCTTGGCGACATCTTCCGCTGAATACTGGCGTTCGCGCCGTGACGAGTTCGCCGCTTCGCTGCGGATCAACCCCCGACTGACATAGCTGTAAAGGGTTGCACGGTCGATTGACAACGCTTCGCACGCCTCAATCGCGCTCATCATTCGTTGCGACGACATATTGATTCCTGTATCAAGATTGACTCAATCAATCAACCTATCGTAGTCTAAAACTGCGGAGCGCGCCGCTTGTTTCTTATCTTGTAGGAGTAACGTAAGATGTTTCCTGAACCCGCACAGCCGGAGTATTTTCTTGAGATTTTCCCGCGCGATGCCTTCCCGCGTTTTGGTTGGACGAATCGCCCTGCCGAACTCCCGGCTGCCACGTGGACAACCGAGACGACGCATCGGGACGGTCAGCAGGGCGGATTACCCCTAACCGCTGAACAAAGTCTGCAAATTTACAATCTACTGTGCAGGTTCACTGGTGATTCAGGTGCGATTCGGCAGGCGGAATTTTTCGCCTACCGTCCTTCAGATCGCGCCGCGCTCGAAGGCGCACTCGAACGCTACCGCAGCGGCGCACCTATCGAACCGACAACATGGATTCGCGCCGCTGTCAAAGATGTTGAACTGATCCGTCAATTAGGTGTCAAAGAAACTGGGATGCTTGCCTCCGCATCCGACTACCACACCTTCCACAAGTTCAAACCCGGCGGGCGTGGACAAGCGGCGGCGGCTTATCTCGATGCGGTGCGCATGACGGTTGATGCGGGAATTCGTCCGCGTATCCATCTTGAAGATGCCACCCGCGCCAGCACCGATTTCATCCTGCCGTTTATCGAAGCGGTTCAACAAAGCACCGCTCCCTACGGGGAAGCGCTCCGCCCCAAAATCCGCGTGTGCGACACGATGGGCTTAGGGCTGCCGTATGACGATGTGGAACTCCCCCGCAGCGTGCCGCGCATGATCCGTCTCCTGCGTGAAGCGGGAATCCGCTCGGAAGAACTTGAATTTCACCCGCACAATGACACTGGGTTGGTTGTCGCCAACTGCTTGGCGGCGGTGCGAGCGGGATGTGCCGTCATCAACGGGACTTCGCTCGGCAAAGGGGAGCGCACAGGCAACGCACCGTTGGAACAGGTGCTCCTGCACCTGATTGGCATGGGGTACTTCGCTGCTGAACAGCCTGATTTCACCGCCCTCAACGATTTAGCCGCGCTTTACGCAGGAATGGGTGAACCGATCCCGCCAAAATATCCGCTTTATGGGCGGGATGCTCACCGCACCCGCGCCGGGGTTCATGCTGATGGACTGAACAAATTCTGGTGGATGTATGCGCCGTTCAATGTTCCAGCGTTGATCGGGCGACCGCTCGAAGTCTCGATCACGAAAGACAGCGGCACTGCCGGACTGGTCTTCCTGATCAAGCAGCATCTCGGCATCGAATTGGCGAAGGATCACCCGGAGATTACAGCGCTTTACGAGTGGGTGACAGCGGAATTTGATGCAGGACGCCAAACCGCCATCGAATGGGAAGAAATCGCACCACACTTGACTCTTACCGTGCCCGCCTAGGACACACCCAAAAGGGGTGATTCAATCGAAAATCGCCCCTTTGGGTGCACTTTACAGCGTCCGTGAGTTTTGAAGTTCGTCCGCCGCGCGCGTTGCCTGAAGCACCAGATCGATGAACACTGCCGATGACCAACCGAACAGCGGCGCAGACTTTGGCGGACGCTCCCCGGTCACGGGGTGATAATACTCGTACATATCGCGCGGTTGGTTGAGGAGATCAAGCGTGCGCGTGCGCAGCTCGTCTGCAATCGCGTGCTGACCGATGTGCATCAATGCTTCGATGAACAAGAAGTTGATGTTGACCCATGTGGGACCGCGCCACATACGCAGCGGATCGAATTTGGGATCATTTTGCGCGACCGTCGGCAGCGGATACCGCGTCCAGAATGCTTCAGGGTTGGTCAAATGCTCGATTAAGCGCGCTGTCACTTCATAGGGCAGCGTATCGATCCAGAGCGGCAGCAGTGAAAATGGCGTGCGCGTGCGAATCTTCTTGCCGTTGTGCAGCGCGATGAACATCCCGCTTTCTTCATCCCATAAGTAGCGGAGCATCGCGTCAGAAATTTCATCTGACTTCGCCCAAAATTCACGCGCCAGTTCCGGCTGACCGATTGTTTCGGCAATTCGCGCCAGTGATCGCGCTTGCAACCACAGATAGGTGTTCAAATCGGGTGACGTAACAGGCATTCCTTCATCCCAAAGCGGACTATCATCCAGCCCAGATGAGAAAGGATGACGGTACACCGCTAATCCCGGTGCGTCAATCGACGCATTTTCTGCAAACCACCAGTTATGCCAGCGCGTCAGCGGTTCAAAGACTTCCTCAAGAAAATCCTGATGCCCGGAAGTTTCATAGAGTTTGAGAACCGTCCAAGCCATCAGGGGTGGCTTGGTTACATCTGCATCGACAGGTTTTTGCAGGTGTGTTACGAGTCCTTCATCATGAATCGCATCGGGAAGCATCCCGTTCGGCTGTTGATGATCGATCAGAATGCGAATTTGATCTTCTGCTAACCGCTGATCAATGTGGCGGTATGCAAGCGCATGAAAGAATTGATCCCAATGCCACACGCCGACATAGTGTACTTTGGACGGAATCAGCGCCTCGCGCGTAAAGTAATAGCGCTGACTCAATAGTCCCGCGCGCATCACCCACCACGCATACGCATATTGATCGTGATACTGATCGAGCACAGGTGGCAGCGCCGAATACCAAGCTTCCCAACGTGTCCGGGCTTCAGCAATCGCGCTTTCAGGATCAGGTATCGAGCGCATGAAGCCCAGACGCGGCGTGATGTTGAGGATCAACACATTGTCATCTTCGGCGTCCAACCGCATACTGACCTGCTGGTGATGCTCCGAACTTCCATCGAGCATATTTTCGAGGATGCGTGCGTTCGTCGTGTAGGCGACATTGCGCACGCCGCGCAGCACGCCGCCCCGGCGATCCATTTTGCCCGAATCGCAAAGCGCATCAAAGCGAATACCGATCTGACCTTCTGGCAATCGGATCAGCAGTGTCTCCGTATCTAAAAACACGAGCGTAAAAGTTCCCACTGCCGTATGAACATCTACCCGATCTGGAGTGGTATCAAATGTGCATTCAAGCGGTGTCTCATCTGTTCCAAAAAACATCAGTTCATCAACAATCGGGACACGCTCACGGTAATGCCCCAGTATTTGCTCCTGCTTCACCCATCGTTCTGCCAGTCGAACATACAGGTGATTTTCGCCCCTAAACACGAGAATACGCGATCCACGCTCAGAAAACGGGATGCTGTGGAGATCAATCCGATTGTGAAGAGAGTCGAGGCGTATCAGGAGGTTTTTCCTGCCACTCAATTGAACACTTTTCTCACATTTTACGCGGTCAACGCATACATTCATAGATTGGCACTATAGCCAATTTGAACAGCATTTCAATCCACATCAAATCGTTCTCCGCTTGCCAACAGGGTAAGCCTTGAACAGAGGGCTTTTTTTCACCCGCTCTCCGCTCTAAAATAGGCGGCATGAGACGACTCTTTCTCACAATTACGCTTACGCTTAGTCTTGGATCGGCATGTACTACCGTGCCAACCCCAGTACCCTCGCTGATCGCTCAGGTGATACCTACCGCCACAGTGACCCCCGCTCCTTCTGCGACACAAAATCCGCTGTTTGCAGCGACCTATGCACGCGGTCTATCTGACAACAATCCCGCCATCATCAATGTCTCTCCGGTCAGCACATGGGGCTATCCGTTGGAGATCGCTTCCTTGCCGCAGCCAACCCAGATAATCGCCCCCACTGAAGCGCTTATGCTGCCTCCCGCCACGCTCGGTGATATCCCCGCGATGGCGCGTCGCCTGATGAGTACGCCGCTCCTTTTTCAAATGGATACATCCAATGTGCGCGCCATTTTTGCACGAGGTCAGCAAATGGATATGCGCGCTGATGTATTCGCCGTTGTCGGTGACAGCAACAGCACTAACGGCGACTTTCTCGTGCCGTTCGGTTCAATAGTCGAGACGTGCGACTACGGTGAGTTTGACTACTTGCACGACACCGTGAACTATTTCCGCGCACCCATCGACGGCACGGCGCAGAACGCTTTCACATTTGACAGCGCCGCCGCTGAAGAAGGATTTACCAGTGCCTCAGTTTTTGATCCACTGTGGGCATCTCCGCAGATGTGCGCATCGGGTGAATCCCCGCTTTCATGCGAATTCCGGCGCATTCGACCGAGTATCGCCATAATTATGTTGGGCGGGCGCGATGTTCAAGAGATGAGCACTGCCGCCTATGCTGCCAACATGACCCGCCTTGTTGAACAATCCTCCGTCAGCGGCGTGATTCCGATCCTCACCACCTTTGTCGTCCTGCCGGAGCGCGATATTTACCCGCGTTCACTGGAATTCAATATGATGCTGCTCGATATTGCCGAGTTGTACGAAATCCCGGTGATCAACTTATGGGCGGCGGCACAGGCACTCCCCGATGTTGGCATCGGTCCTGATCGATCCCATTTGCGCGCGAATATAGGCAGCTTTTGCGATTTCACGGGAGCACAGCAGCAGTACGGCGGCACGTTAAGAAATCTGCTCACACTGCAAGCGCTCGACGCGATTCGCCGCGCCGTCATCTTCTCGTGAACGTAATCGAATCAAGCATGATTGAGAGTTCGCGCGTATCGTCACCGAGTCCAACATCGGCAGGCGATTGCGTACCATCACTGATCAAATCCAGCGTCAGCGAACCGCCAACCATTTCAATCATATAGTCCGTCAACGCCCCCGGCGCGATAGTGATCGTTCCGAGCAGCGATTTCTCACCTAAATGCCGAAGCGATAAAACACGCGGTTGCTCAAAGGCTTGGGCACGGAGCGTCATCGTATAAACGCCCGGTGGTAGATCGACCGCTAACCGCGCTTGATCGCCCATCCAGCGAACCCGCAAATCAAACACGAGTTCGGGTGGGTAGATCATCGACGGTTGATCGTCCGAAACGCGCATCCAATAACGCATATCGTCGAGACTTCCCACATCGATGACATACACGCCGGACACACTCTCAGGTGGTGTGCGCATTCCGCATCCATCGGGATGCCACTGCGTCCGATAAGCGATCAAATCCGCTTCAACAATTGGTGGACAGAGGGCATCCGTTTGTGTATTCAGAAAACTGGTGATTTCGGTCAGCGTCGGCGCATACGGATCGATCAACTGAGTATGAATCACCACGTACCCAATTGGATAGCCGAACACCCGTTCCCGTAACTGATGCGCAACTGCTGCGCTCTCCAAAAAGCGCCGCTGACCGAGCCATGCCATCATCGCGTCATCGGTGCGTATCCACCAATAATGACCTACGTCGACACGCGACAAGTGCCCGTTGATCATCCTTTTTCCGTGTATGATCCCGTAGAACTCAAGCGCGGAGTATTCGGGAATCCCAACGATCCCTTCGCCGCTGCTTGCGCCCGTTGGGACTTCGATCACGGTGTATTCATACGGTTCACGCCCCATCTGTTCATACAGCGCGTATCGGGTCGGCTGTGGCTGAATGGGCACAGATGCGAACATCCGCGAGTCCGCGATTACGATGAAAAACAGTATCAGCGCGACAATCTGCCGCAATCCACGCTGATCCGCCAACGCCTTCGACAGCACCTTGAGCGCGAACAAGCCACCCGCGATCACGATCACTGCGCTCAATCGTTCCGGGTAGCGGAACAAACCGCCGAACAAGGCATGAAAAGCGCGATACGGCATCAAAATCTCGGTCGATCCGAGGGTGATCGATGCGCCCGCCGACAGCACGAGCGGAGCGATCAACACCGCACCCCACAACCACGCCGGAGCGGTCATGTTTGCGCCACGCCTGCGTCGCATTCGTATCCAGACCATCAGCGCGGTTAGGACGAGCGGTAAAACCACCGCGCCGAGCGAAACATTTCCGCCTGTTGTATGCCAAACAAAGCCAAGCGGGAAATCTATCGCTACGGCGCGTTCCGGCGGCGTGGGTGAAAACCCTGTCTGATCGGCGGCGAGAATCGCCGGGAGGGTTCCGCCGAGATATAACAGGAAAACCGCAATTCCCAAAGCGATGATACCCGCACCGATCTGCCGTACAGGTGAGCTATAGCGCACCAGTGTCCACACACCGTAAGGGACGATCAAGAAGGCTAGATAGATCGGGTACTGCATATCGGTGATCATCATCGCCCACAGTGTCACACCGAGCAGCGACGCCCACAGCACCGTCCGCAGCCATGTGCGACTGCGCGCCAACTCACCCCATGTGATCAACGCCAGCGGCAGCCAAAACCATGCGATCAGGCTGGTCATCGACCAGTAGATCGCGGAGAACATCAGCGGTGCAAGTTCCAACATTGCCCCACCCACCAATGCCAGCCCGCGCGATACTCCTTCACGCCGGAGCAGTGCGTAAAACGACACACCGCACAAGGTCATCGCCGCTGTGAAGATCACGCCGAAAGCCGTAAACGTTCCCGCAAGTGGTTCGATGAATGCCCAGACGGGATACCAAAACGCTGCCATCGCATGATAAACCGTGCTCGAAACAAACGGAAAGAACACATAGTTTGTCTCATAGATGCTGAGTCCATGCGTGAGGGCATGACGTATCCACCAATAATTCCAGTGAAAGAAGTAGTAATCCGTCGCTTGCGCGCCCGTCATATGCGTAGCGATCTTGAACAACGGCTGGTGGAGGGAAATCAACGCTAGCACCACATACAAACCGAGCACCATTATCCAGTGCTTGTGGGCAAAAGTTTTCCTCAACATCACTCCCACTGATTTCAACGTCTGGATAACATTGCGATATATTGGGATACCGTTAACAATTCGCATGTGAATCGTTCATTGTCGATTATGCTTTGTCTCGTATCTCAATATGTTTGTGTCGAACACGATTCGGATATCCCAAATATGACAGGTTTTTCCCAAATCTTACGGCGGACAGTCGAAGTCAATCGTATCGATCATCACCGAAAGCGCACGTTGATCCGCACTCTGCCCTACTTCAGCCGGAACAATCACCGAATCATACGCGAAGCGAATGCGGTGACGAAGGCTGTCTCCTATCACATCGGCGTTTAGGTGAAGAACAAATGACTGCATCAAGTCGGTCAACACGGTCAGTGATTCGCTGATGACCGTATCATCAAGCATGACAGTCAGCGTGCGTGCCTCCCAGAACGACTGCGCATTAAAGCGCATCTCACAGTCACGCGGTGGCAGATCAACAAAAAGCTCCGCTTCGGATGCAGCACCCATCCAGCGCACCGTCGTAGCAAAAATCGACTCGCGCCAATGCCAACCCGCACCTAAATACGCGATATCGTTTCCGCCGATGTCGATCTGCAACGCCTGATCGCTCGATTGCAAAGGAGTACAGCCATCAGGATGCCAGCGTGTGCGATACACGATCAAATCACCTTCGGATGTTGGCGGGCATACCAGATCATGTTGGCTGTTCAAGTAAGCAATCAGCTCACTGAGCGCCGGGCTTGTCGAGCCAACCAAATCACCGTGAATCACGATATAACCGATGGGATAGTCAAAAATCCGTCGGCGCAGCAGTTCGGTGACGCGGTCGCGGTCTAAGGGTGCGCGTCCACCGAGCCACGCCCACAGCGGATCGAGCGTATAAATCTCCCACAACGGATCAATCGGAGCACGCGAAACGAAGCCGTTCAAGCCGCGCTTCTCAGTGATCATGCCATAATATTGAAGCTGGATCGCGCGCCAATCACCGAGCAGGACTTCGCCCGTCCCCACTGCGATTGGAACTTGAAGGATCATCTGGCGATCATAATCGCCGCCGCGCTCTGCGCCGATTTCGTGATAACTCTGATAATCCGGCAGCGCCTCTTGAAGCGGTGCTGTTTCAAATAAGCGCACGCTGACCGCCAAAAACAAGAATGCTGCCGTCAACGCCGCGATCTGCCGTGCAGGCAACTGCTTCTGTTTTGAAAGTCGCAGTGTCCACACCTGACCTGCAAACACCATCGCCCCGATTACAAAAATCGGCGCAAGCCGCCAAGGCATCCGAAACATCCCGTTTGTTTGCGCGTGCATCAAGCGATACGGCATCGGGATCACCAGTTCCCCGATGTGCAGATCCGCCCCTAGTGAAAGTAGAAATGGCGGCAGGGCAACGATCAACCAAAAAAGCGGTGTGGTGCGCACAGACTTATGATGCGCAGGCGCATGGAGCGGTTTGATTAACCTCCATGCCGCAAGCGAGATCAGCAGGATAACCGTCACAAACGCCCCAGTCGATGGTTGACTCCATTCCCACCACTGCGCGTTCATGCTCAAGTATCCGAGTGGAAACGGAATTCCCGGACGTTCTTCAGCAGGACCCGGCACGAGCGCTCCCGTGAATCGCAGCATGTGAGGAAGCGGACCCGCGAACCACAAGAGCGATCCGCCTATCCCAACCGCCGCGATCCCCAACGGAATCAGTGCGAATCGGGCAGGTGAACGCCACAGCGTCCACAGCCCGTAAGGAATTACGACAAAGGCAGCGAAGATCGGAAATTGAAGATCAGTTAATCCTAGCCCCCAGATGCCGACCCCCATGATCAGCGCCCAAACAAGTGCGGTGAAATAACGGCGCGCTTCAGCCGAAACGACAATCGCTTTCCACAGCAGGAGCATCGCCGGAAGCCAGAACCAATCCATTAGGTTCAGGTGTGTGTTGTAATAGAAGTAGCGCGAAATCGGAAGCGTTTGCAGTGCCGCACCGCCGATCAACGCCAAAGCGGGGCGCACCCCTTCCGAGCGCATCCAAACGTAGAGCAGATATCCATTCAAGAAACAACCGATGAAAATGATCACCGTGACGGCGCTCAGTGTGCCAAACAGCGGTTCAAGCACAGCCCAAACCGGATACCAGAACGCGGTCAGCGCGTGATACCCGAAGTTGTTCATAATGGGAAAGAAGACAAAATCGGATTGGTAAACACTCAAGCCCGGCGTCGAAAACGCGTGGCGAATCCACCAAAAATTCCAGTTGTAGTTAAAAAAGTCAAAGCCAGCGACACGACTGCCATTCCATATCATGATCGGGTATAAGATGAGAATCGCCAAGCCTGCGAAAAAAATTAGTGCTGAACCATTCAGCCAAAACCTACGTCTCATCGAGCATCCATTGAGCAATCGTCCGTTTCGCGGCGGGATTGTACGCGATTCGACGCTTGTTCGTTAGGGGTAAACCGATATAATCTGCGCCAAGCTATGATCAACAACAGATGAGTGACTACTATGAACAAAACCCTGCTTCGCTTCGTCATGCTGCTTGTCCTGAGTGGACTGCTGATTGTGGGTGCGGCGGCGCTGTTCGCCGTTCCAGCCGAATCCGTCAATGCGTGCAACCCGTGTGATTGCCCGGATGATGACCGCGTTAACTGCCAAGGTATCGAAGAATATGCTGTGTATACCCGCTTGACCGAGCGCGGAAACTGCTACATTGATGCCTACCTGATCACGGGGAATGAATTCCGCCGCGCATTCCGCGCTTCCGCAACCGAAATCAACGCCGTTGGGGACAGCCCAGCCGAAAACACCGTAATCGAAAGCTATTATGAGATTACGCTGTACCGTCTGACTTCCGGTGAATTCCAAGTGAACTATGGTCCGAGCCATCAGGATGGCAAGATTTACGAACTCCGCTGGACGGGATGCCCCGCAACGGCAGACCGTTATGAAAACAGCTTCGTACCGGGCGAATAATCTCAATTCTGCACGGTCAGTCTTGCGAGTATTCTCATATAAACAGGGCAAGGTGAACGTAACCTTGCCCCTTATAGTTTTTCCGGGAACACTGCACCATGACGCTGCCGCGACTTCCGGCATTGTTGATTATTCTGCTCCTCGTCCTAACTCCGGTTGGCGCGCAAGAAACCACAAATCAACCGCTTGGCTTAGAGACATTCGCACGCTCTCCTCATCTTGGGATCAACCACATCAGCGGCATTGACATTCCTTATGATGAAGATCGCTACCGCCGCGCGCTTGAACTGGGTGCGGGGTGGAATCGATGGGCGCTGTATTGGCATGCCGTCGAAACTGCCGATTCAGAATTCGCATGGGAAAGTTATGACGAATTGGTATCCGCCGATCTTGATGCTGGACTGCAAATCAATGCGGTTCTGCTTGGTATCCCTCAGTTTCATCGCAATGGCGAGACAATTCAGGATTTGTATGCACCCATTTTCAGCGATGGGACAGATGAGCCGGGCACTGGAAAACCAATCAACCCTGAAAACCCATTTGCGCGGTTTGTGTATGCCGCAGTAACGCGCTACATGCCGGGTGGGACACTCGCCCGCGAACGTAGATGGCAGCAGGAACGCGGCATCCGTGTATGGGAGGTTTGGAATGAGCCAGACTTCGAACCGTTCTGGTCAGGCGGTGTAGACGACTATACGCGCATGCTCAAAGTGGCGTATCTCGTGATCAAACAAACCGATCCGAACGCGATGGTGATGTTCGGCGGATTGCTCTACCCCACGCATCGCAATTGGCTTGCGGAAGTGATGCGCGTTATTGCGTCTGACCCGATGCACGAGACGCACAACTGGTACTTTGATGCAGTCGGCGTTCACAGTTACACCGACGCATGGCGCAGCGGCTGGCTCACGCTCTATGTGCGGCAAACCATGATCGAATTCGGGATTATGCGCCCGATCTGGTTGAACGAAAGCGGGGCAACCGTCTGGGATGATTACCCCGGTGCGACATGGCTTGCGGATCGTCCTCGAGCGCGCGCCAATTCGGTCACGCTCGAAGAAGCAGCGAATTTATTCGTACAGGGCGCAGCATGGGCATTCGCTGAAGGTGCGGAAGTCGTATTCTATTTTCAACTTCATGATGACTGTGGAAATCAACCTGCGGGGACAGACTTTCCTCCCAACGCCGAAGCTCTATGCGAAGGGAATCAGCCATGCAGCGGCGAAGCATTCGGCATCTATCCAAATCCCCCCGGTGCCGTCTGTTTTTCGCATCATCCCCATGCGAGCAGCGCTCGCCCGGTTGCAGCCGCCTATCAACTGGTGCGGGATGTTTTTGGGACGGTGCCGTTTAGTCGGCGGGGTGTCGTGGATACTCGTGATTATGAAGGGGTTGTCACGATCACATTCAGCCGCCCTCAAACTGATGAGCGGATCGTCGTTTTATGGAACATCACCCATCATCCGATCACGTTGAATTACTCCGCATTCGATAATCAAGCAGAACTTTACAGCCTCGACGGTATCGAGCGTATTCAAGCAAATGCGGGAAGCTATACGCTTCACCTCGAACCCAGCGAAACTGATCGCGTACCGCCGGATGATGGGATCATCCCCAACGGCGGCGCACCGCTGATTCTGATCGAACACCTTCAGCGCACCGAATCGGTGAATCTACAAGTTTTGACCTATGTACGTCCCCCTTCCGATGCAATCGCGCCTACCCCTACCCCAATTCCTCAAGTCAGGATTACGAGCGAGGAACTGTACGCCCGTGTAAGCGCTTCACCAACAGGCGCAATTTTCACCGCTGTTGAGTATGTGCGTCTGCGCACCGCGCCCAGCACGGAAACAGGTTCAGTCGTCGGTCAACTCACCCCAAACGCCAGCGCACCGATTCTCGGTATCCTAACGGACGGGTCATGGGTTCAGTTGGAAACATCGAACGGCACTGTTTGGGCAGCGGCGTTTCTTGGTGTAATACAAGGAGACACCTCCCACATCCCGGTGCTTGCACCACCGCCTGAACCAACCGATACACCGTAGATCAGGCGGCGGTGAAGAAATGCGACGGTCGTGGTAAACTTCACAATCGCTTCGTTCATTTAGTTTGAGTGATATTTCTGATGCGATTCGCACGTCATAAATTCCACTTTTTCACGGCTGCATTGATCCTTCTGGCATCCGTTTTGACCGTTTACGCGCAAGACCCCACCCCGACGATGCCCCCACTGATTTCTTTTAACCCCGGCGCTGTTGATGGCACCGCCTATCAATGGACAGTCGTTGCGAACGGCTTTGATATTCCGGTTGGACTCACATATGCGCCCGATGGCAGCGGGCGCGTTTTCGTCTGGCAGCAAAATGGCATGATCTGGGTGGTGATGCCCGATGGAACCGTTCCGTTTGATCCGTTCATTGATATTTCACGGTTGCTGAATCCCATCGTCTTCCGGGGTGGCTACACCGAAGAAGGACTGCTCGGCATGGCTTTTCACCCCGATTATGCGAACAACGGATGGTTCTACTTGAACTACACGGATCGCAACGGTGATACCGTAATTGTTCGCTACACAGTGAGCGCCGACGATCCGAATCGTGCTAACCGCGATACGGCGTTGATCATCCTCACACAAGATCAGCCGTATGAGAATCACAACGGCGGTCATATTGCGTTTGGACCGGACGGGTATTTGTATATAGGTCTGGGTGACGGCGGTTTGCAAGGCGATCCGCACAACTACGCGCAAAACCCCGGCTCACTGCTGGGCAAGATGCTGCGGATTCAGGTCACAGAAGATGGCTATACGGCACCGCCGGATAACCCCTTCAGCACCGATCCGGCGTATTTACCCGAAGTGTGGGCGATTGGTTTTCGCAATCCTTGGCGCTTCAGCTTTGATCGCTTGACCGGCGATTTATACATTGCTGATGTTGGCGAATGGTTGTGGGAAGAAATTGATGTTTTGCCCGCTGGTGCAGGAGCAGGATTCAACTTCGGTTGGCCCCTATTTGAAAGCAGCAATCCGCGCACCGCAATCACCAGCATTGATGGCTACTTCACCCCCACGATTGAGTATTCGCACAACGAAGGGTGTTCAGTCACCGGAGGGCATGTTTACCGGGGATCGGAACTTCCTGAAGCGGATGGTGTCTACTTCTTTGGCGACTATTGCAACGGATTCATCTGGACAGCGCAGCAGCAAGAAAATGGCGAATGGCAGGTGGGTTTGTTTCAGCAGACAGGGCGGCAGATCACCAGCTTTGGTGAAGACGAAGCGGGTGAACTCTACCTGATTGATTACAAGGGTGACGTGCTTCGTTTGGAACGAGCAGGATAGATGATATTTCTTCTGATTGGGGCAGCCATCGGGGCGGTGTTGATCGCACTTGCCGTACAGAAGCGATCCGCCGCTGTCCGTTCAATCAGCCGAGGGCTGCTCATCAGCTATTTCACGCTTGGGCTGATTGTGGTAGCGGGTGAACTCTATTTCCGCTACGCCTTTGCCCAAAGTGAGAATGTCATCACATGGGCAACCTCCAACTGGCTGGCACGTTATTGGCATACCAATTCGCTTGGCTTTCGTGACCGCGAATGGTCAGAAGCTGACTTGCGCGACAAAACAACCGTCATGATAACGGGCGATTCGTTCGCGGCAGGTTGGGGAATCGAACATCCAGAGGATCGTTTTGGGGATGTCTTGGCATCCCATCTTGGCGATTCCTATGCGGTTGTCAATTTGGGGGTATACGGGACAAACACCCCTGAACAACTTGATCTCCTGCGTCAGTATCCAATCGCGCAGCCGGATGTCGTGATCATGCAGTACTTTTTGAACGATATCAATTACACCATGTTGAGTATGGGCTTGCTGCCAACGGCAACGCCTACCCCGGCATGGGCAATGGAATCGGCGCTGGCGAATTTCCTATATACACGCTGGATCGGGCGATTGGTTGATCCGTCATACATGCGTGATTGGTGGGAAGACAATTATGCAGCGTATGATAATGCTGTCATCTGGGAGGCACACCGAGCGGAAATCGAAGCGTATATTGATTATGTAGACAGCATCAATGCGCGTTTGGTCGTCGTCATTTTCCCGAACATGCTTGACCCCGTCCGCAGTATCCCCTACGTTGATCGAGTCGCCGCAGTGTTTGAAGAGCATGGTCATACGGATATTCTGCGTCTTTTTGACGCGGCAGCAGCATGGGCACCACAAGATCGCATGGTATCGGCTCGTGATACCCATCCAAGCGCCGCATTTCATCACCATGTTGGCGATTTATTGTACGAGCGATTTTTCTCATCTTGATCGACTTGAACCCCTCCCATACAATCGGGCAGGATAATCACTGAGGGCTTGACCGTTGAATACACCGTCGATTCCCCAACTTGCTTGGAAACGCATGACCGTTATCACGGCAATCATCGGAGACATTCAGGGGCGCATCATCACCACCCTGTTGTACTTCACGGTGGTTGTGCCATTTGGAATCATCTCTGTCTTACTGACAGACCCGCTTCATCGTAAAGGCGATAATGCCAAACCATCGTGGGTGAAGCGCGAACCCGTCGATAACCGCCTTGACGGCGCACTGCGACAAGGATAACCAGACCCCTTATGTACATTCTTGGGATTGCCTGCTTTTACCACGATGCAGCGGCAGCATTGATCAAGGACGGTCAGATCGTCGCCGCCGCAATGGAAGAACGCTTCACCCGGAAGAAACACGACAACAGTTTCCCGACTCACGCCATCGAATTTTGCCTTCGTCAAGCGGGAATCACAGGCGCTGATCTGGAATATGCCGTTTTTTACGAGAAACCGCTCGTCAAGTTTGAGCGTATTCTGCTTTCAACCTTGAACACGTTCCCACGTTCGTTGAATGTGTGGCGTGATGCACTCACAACGTGGCTCAAGGAAAAGTTGTGGATCAAAAACATCATTCAGCGTGAAGTTGGGGTTCGCTATGACCGCGTCCTGTTCGCTGACCACCACATGAGCCATGCCGCAAGCGCGTTTTTTGCCAGTCCTTTCCGCGAAGCCGCCGTCTTAACGGTTGACGGCGTAGGCGAGTGGACGACGACAACGCTCGGAGTGGCGCGCAGCACATGGGAAGGCGATGCACCGGGCGGGCAGAACGAAATTAACCTCTTCAGCGAACAGCGTTTCCCACATTCGCTCGGACTGCTGTATTCCGCCTTTACTGCCTATCTCGGTTTCCGCGTCAACAACGGGGAATACAAAGTGATGGGTATGTCCCCATATGGCGAACCGCGCTACGTGGACAAGGTCGAAAAACTGTTCAAGCAGGATGGCGACGGCAGTTTCCGCATGAACATGGAGTATTTCAGTTATCACCACTCGACCGACGCAACGTACAACCAGCGGTTTGTCGATCTATTCGGTGCACCCCGCCCCGCCGAGTCGGATTTCTTCACAATGGAAACCAACCCGGAGCGTGCTGGAGAAACTGCCGCAATGGCGGAAAATCAGCGCTATGCCGATATTGCCGCGAGCATCCAGCATGTCACCGAAGACGCGCTGATTCGTATCGCCAATCACCTGCACGCCCAAACGGGTATGAAAAAGCTGGTTATGGCTGGCGGCGTCGCGTTGAACACCAAAGCGAATTATCGACTGCTCAACGAAACGCCGTTCGATGAAATCTATATTCAGCCAGCGGCTGGCGACGACGGCGGAGCACTCGGCGCGGCGCTGTGGGCGTATCATCTCGTTTTGAACAAACCGCGCGCATGGGTGATGCCGCATGCCTATTGGGGCGAAGAATACACCGATGCCCAATATCGGGAGTTCCTGCGCGAAAAAGGCGTGAAGTACACCGATTTCGGCGGGCGCGACGATGCCATGCTCGATATGCTGGCTGAAAAATTGACACGCGAAAAAGTGATCGGATTCTTTCAAGGGCGCTTCGAGTGGGGTCCGCGTGCGCTCGGAAGCCGGAGCATCCTCGCTGATCCACGCTTTGACGCGATGAAAGAAGTCGTTAACAGCAAGATCAAGTTCCGCGAACCGTTCCGCCCGTTTGCGCCCGTGATTTTGCGTGACCGCGCGACGGAATACTTCGATTATCCCGGCGTTGCAGAGCATGAAGCGCCGCGCTATATGCTGATGGTCGCGCCGATTAAACCGGATAAACAAGATCAACTGCAAGCCGTGTGCCATAAGGGGACAGGGCGCTTGCAGTCGATTGAGCGCGAAACAAATCCGCGTTATTACGGCGTGATCGAACGGTTTGGTCAGCTTACGGGTGTGCCGGTGCTGCTCAATACCTCATTCAATTTGCGCGGCGAACCCATCGTGAGTTCACCGCGTGACGCGTGGAATACGTTCCAAAACAGCGACATCGATATTCTCGTTTTGGGTGACTGCGTCGTGCAGAAGCCGGAGTAAGGAAGGCTGACGAATGCGTGATTTTTTCGCCCGAATGGGCATTCTCGGTGAACTGATGCAGTTCCTCTGGCGTCGCAAGCTGTACTGGCTTGTACCGATGATCATCGTGATCGTGATCGTTGGCGTGCTCATCATCTTGAGCAGCAATCCGGCGACCTCCCCGTTCATCTATACGTTGTTCTAGGAAACACGATGAACATGGACTCCTTGGGGTTAGCCCTGCTGATCGGTCTAGTAATCGGGATTCCGTTCGGGTTGTATGTGTCGGTGGTATCGAACCGTCATGAGAAGGTCAACGGCAGCACGCCCGCCAAAGTGTTTCACGCGCTCGGCGCGATTGTGCTTTGCACGGCACTGCCCGGTGTGCTGATCGAAGTGTTCAGCGGTGCGGGCTTCCTGAATGCGGTTGTATTCGGGCTTGGCGCATTCGCGCTGGCATTCTTAATGCTGTGCGGCTATGCCGTATTCGAGCGTCCGGCGCTGCAAAAACAAGCAACCGAAGAAGATC
>JAPKMU010000450.1 GCA_026645745.1 Anaerolineae bacterium
TCTTTTGCCGGACTGCGTCACGGTATTTTTACACGTCACGGCGGGGTGAGCAGCGGCGCATTTAGCAGCTTGAATCTTGGAGGTAACGTTGGCGATCTGCCGACCGCCGTGCGCACCAATCACGAGCGCATGTTTCACGCGCTCGGTGTAGACGACGCGCGTGTTTGTACCGTGTGGCAGGTTCACAGTGTTGATACAGTGATCGTCCATGCACCTGTGCGCGGTCGGCGCTGGATCGCAACGGCGGACGGGATGCTGACCGATAAACTCGACACGCCGCTTTCGATGCGCTTTGCGGACTGCACGCCGATCCTGTTACACGATCCAGTCAAGGGTGTTATTGGAATGGCTCACGCCGGATGGCGTGGTACAGTCGCTGGAATGAGCGCCAAGATCGTCCAGACGATGATGAGCGCCTATGGCTCAAAGCCAGCCGATATTCGCGCCGGAATTGGACCCTCGATCAGCGCACAGCGGTATCAAGTGGGTGAGGAAGTTGTAGAAGCGGCACGCCTATACTTCGGGGATGTCGATGGTATTGTTCGGCGTGATCCTGAAGATGGCACTGCCTATTTTGATTTGTGGGAAGCAAATCGGCGCGATCTTCAACGGGCGGGTGTGGAGCAGGTCGAGATTGCCGGGATTTGCACCGCCGAGCGTACCGATGAGTTCTTTTCTCATCGAGCCGAAAAAGGCAGCACCGGACGGTTCGGCGCGGTGTTGACGTTAGGATAGAGGATGACAATCGCTGAAAATATTGCGACCGTACGCGCGTTGATCGCGGAGTCGGCACGACGCGCCGGACGCGATCCCTCCGAAGTCACGTTGATTGCCGTCAGTAAGACGCATCCGGCGAACACAGTATTGGAAGCGGTTCAAGCGGGAATGCAACATTTTGGCGAGAATCGCGTAGAAGAAAGCATTGCCAAAATCCCGGCAGTTGCAGCGCACACAGACTCAGCGATTTCGTGGCACATGATCGGACATATTCAGAGCCGCAAGGCAAAGAGCATTCCACCGCTGTTCGCTGCGGTGCACAGCGTAGACTCGGAGCGACTGGCATCCAAGCTGGCGCAAGCAGCGAATGAGGTTCAAAAGCGGATCGATGTGTTCATCGAAGTCAATGTGAGCGGGGAAGCCAGTAAAGAGGGATTCGCACTTCACGATTGGAGCAGCGATCAAACCCGTTTGAGCGCATTTTGCCGAAGCGTTGAAGCGCTGGCAGCACTCGATTCGCTGCATGTGATCGGCTTTATGACGATGGCGCCGATTGTTGGTGCGATGGAACAAACGCGCCCTGTATTTGACTCGCTGCGGCGGCTGCGGGATGCGGTTCAAGCATCCACCGGAATTGAACTCCCGGCGTTAAGCATGGGAATGACGGATGACTATCCGGTTGCTGTCGAAGAAGGTGCGACTCATGTTCGTGTTGGGCGCGCGATATTTGGCGAACGACAGGCGATGACTGCGGAATAATGGAAGTTGAGGAGACTGGTATCGTGATTCTGATCTACTATGCACTGCAAATCTACATGCTGATGATTCTGGCGCGGGCGCTGATTACTTGGGTGCCCAATCTCGATCCTCAGCACCCGATCGTGCGCTTTTTGTTTCAGGCGACCGAGCCTGTGTTGAAGCCGATTCGTGATCTGATGCCCGCTGGTATGATGATTGATTTCAGCCCGTTGATCGTCATCGTCATTATCCAAGTGATCGTCATCGTTCTGTTTTAGCGAGGCAGCAGATTCTCATGATAAGATATGAGGAATAGTTGCCGGATAGGACGCATAACTGGCTGCGCAAAGCGCAAAAGAGGGCTGCCATGCCATTGAAACGGAATCTTCAGATCAACATTACCGATGCCCGCAGCGGTGCCGCGATCACGGTGCGGACGATGCCGGGAGCTGCTCAGGCGGAACTTGCCGGACAACAAGATGGAATCATCAAGGTTCGCCTGAGAGCCGCAATCGCGGAAACGCCCGAAGCGAATGAGGAATTGATCGCTTTTCTTGCGGCACAGTTGGATATTCCCGTCAAGCACATTGAGATCGTCGCGGGGGCAAGCGGGCGCGACAAGATCATCAGCATTGAAGGGCTGACAACGGCGCAGGTTGAGGAAGCGCTGCTTTCGGGGTCAAACGAATAAGGGGCTAACCATGAGGCGATTTCTGCTGGCGGTGGTGGTTGCCTTGTTGTTGGTTAGCTGTACTGCTGAACAGGCAGCGCAGACACCTGAACCAACGGTGACACTAATTCTGGCGACGGCAACACAAACACCAACGCCGATCCCGCCGACAGAGACGCCTGAAGCCACGGAAGTGCCGGGAATCACCATCGAGATCGCGCCAACGGCAGCGGCGACGCCAGTACCATCGGATGCGCCGCTTGAGGAAGTTGATCCGGTCGCGGCGGAATTAGTGTTTATCGCGCAGGGTTTGGTTGCGGATCAAACTGGACTGCCAACGCGCCGTATTCGCGTGGTTTCGGTTGAGGCATTTCTCTGGCGCGATACAAGCTTAGGCTGCCCTGTTCCCGGTCAAGCGTCAACGCCAAATGAGACATTAGGCTACCGGATTGTGATTCAAGCAGGGGATACTGAGTATCTCTTTCACACCGATGTCGATCGCGTGATCCCGTGTGACCCGGAAAACGAAGTGCTGCCAGATGTGCTTCCTGAAGTTACTCCGGAGATCACCGACGCTGGCAGTTCGTAATGGGATAGATGGCAGACATGAAACGGGGCGAGATCATCTCTCGCCCCGTTTGATTCACTGGCTGGATACGCTCTAGACGGGAGCGGGAAGCGATTTACCGAGCGCAAACTGAACATCGGCTAAAGCTTCATGAGCAGCAGCGCGCACATTTTCTTGACGGTCACGCAGCGCGCTGTACAGCGCCTTGATCATCATTGTTCTGCGCAGTTGACCAATATTCCGCGCCGCAAGTGCTCGAACAGGATGATCCCCTTCCTGTAGAGCGCGCATCAGCATATCTTCCGCACCTTTCCCCGGTGGAAGCTGTTCGCCGCGTTCGGCTGCCCATTCTTGCAACCATACGATTTGATCAGGCGCGGGGTACGGGCGGGTTGGGATCGTCACTCGTCCAAACTGAATTTCCTCAAAGGCATTTTGGGCAGCACTGCGTACATACCATTGATCATCTTCAAGGAATGCACGATAGATGGCGATCAAGCCCCAAATGGTGTGTGTCTTTCTCAAACCGAACACAGCAGCGCGGCGGATCGCCATATCTTCTTCATTCATTGCCTCGTACAGTACCGGATGCCCCTCATCGGGCAGCAGCGCGAGCTGTTCCGCAACTGCTTGGCGCAGCGGCTCGCTCCCGCTTGTTAAAGCGATCACCATCGCTTCAAGCGCGGGATCCGTGCCGATTGCACCCAGCGCTGCACCAGCGGCAACCTGTACCGAGACATCTCGATCTTCGAGCAGGGGGATCAAGTCATTGACAGTATCCGTTTCGCCGGTTGCACCCATACCGAGCGCTGCCAACCGCCGAACTTCGGGTTTGAGGTTGCGGACGGATCGGCGGAAGGTATAGGCGGCGTTCTTGAAATCGCGTGTACTGATCAAGGCTGCCGCAGCGCGATCGCGTAACAGGGGATACTGTGCCGGTGCGTTGATGATGTCGGTCAGCGATTTCAGAATTGCACCGCGCCATGCTGCATCGGGTGGCGCAAATGCCAACCAACGCGCGACATCAAAGACGCTGCTGTACAAAAGATCAGGCGGTGCAGTCAAACGATCACGCACGACGGCATCAAGATTGGTATGCGCCGCCGCATACGCAAAGACTTCACGCCATGCAGGTGCGTTGGCTTTGGCACGTTGAACATCTTTCGGCATGTCTTTGAGCGTCAAGCCCGCCAGATATGCCGCGATCAGTGGATGCTTGAAGAGATAGCGATCACCGCGATAGCGCACAAGAAGCCCGCTGCGGCGCAGCAGACCGAGCAGCCGCCCTTGTGCGGTCGTGAGTTCGGTATCCTCTTCTTTTTCCTTGGCTTTTTTCTCGTCACCGCTTGCTTGTTCTGCACTTTCAGCCGCTTTGGTGAGTACTGCGGCAGCATCTATTTCTTCGGCGGTTGCGCGCGAATCCTTAA
>JAPKMU010000451.1 GCA_026645745.1 Anaerolineae bacterium
CAAGCGGGGAGAGGGGGAATCGCTGCCGCTGACTCGGAGCAGCTTAGGAGTCTGTTTGCGCCCTTCCCTGAATTCGGGGCGGGCACGGTGGCGAATCGGCGTCATACTGGGCAAACTACGGTTGCCAACTGCGGAGGATGCGCGAACGTCCGCGCACGCGGTATGCGCCGACCGCCGCCGGAATCAGAATCGTCTCGCCGAGACGAAGATCGGCGGATTCACCCGATGCAACGGCGACGGCATTACCGACGGTGGATGATCCACCGCCCCACTCGACGATAGCTTCGCCCTCAATGCAGGTGAGGATGTGAAAGCGCGTCTTACCCGTATCCAGCCGCAGATAATCCCCGACACGAAGTTGATGCAGCACGGTTTCAAAGTAGGGGCTGTCAACGATAGGAACGAGTTCGCCCGTTTCCGAGCCTGTGTGCTTGATGATGGGGAGGGTATCCGTGCGCGCTACGGTGAGCGACTTTTCAACGTGAATTTCACGCGGGCGACCGTAATCATACAGGCGGTAGGTGATGTCGCTCGACTGCTGGATTTCGTAAATCAGCACGCCGGGTCCGAGCGCATGAATCGTGCCGGGGGAGATGAACAGCACATCACCCGGCTGAACATCGACGTACACGAGCAGGCTTTCAAGGCGGGTTTCGTTGATGGCGGTGCGCACATCATCCAAGCTGATACGCGGCTGCACCCCGATCACCAGCTTAGAGCCGGGTTCGGCGGCGACAATGTACCATGCTTCGGTTTTGCCGCGTGGTTCGTTTTCGAGCGCGCGTGCCTGTTCGTCGTTGGGATGCACCTGAATCGACAGCCAATCGCGGGCGTCAAGGAATTTCGCCAAGAGCGGCATCCCCAGCGCCGGATCGTTTCCCGCGCCGACAACATCCTGCCCATACTGGGCGATCAAATCACGGACGGATTGACCGGCAAGCGCGCCGTTAGCGACGACTGCCGTATCGTGCATAATCCACGCCTCACCGTAAGCCTCATCGGTGGGGAGCGGGATCGTCAAGACGGTTTCGAGCCGCCGTCCGCCCCAGATTTTGGTATGGAGGGCGGGCGTGAGCTTGAGCGGGTATAACGGAGGGATTGGCATTGGGTCAGCCTTTCGCGTGTCTGTGTGACAGTCTCATGATACACGCGGAAGCGCGGCTTGTCTTGCATAGGTTTGTTACGGACGTTCGGACAAACGGGCGGGTTCAGGAACTGCTTCACGATGCGCGAGTGCGCTTTCCAGCCATGCGCGTTTGGCATCTTCGATCATGAATTCAAGTTCTGCCCATGTATCCGCTTGTGTGATACAACCGGGCAGTTCAAGAACGCGCGCGACATATCCACCGTCTTCGTCATCGGGAATAATCTCGATGGTATACGGGAGATTCATATAGTAATCAAGCGTTTTATTCATCACTGTCCTCATTTGATGAATCGCGTTGTTCATCGAGTGGAAATAGCTCATCCAACTTCTCAAGAACCAGCCTCACATATGCGGGTTTCACTTTTTGACCATGCAAGGGAACGATGAGCCGCTGCTTACCTGATTTTGTATCAAGCACATAGACATGATGACTGCCTGTAACATGGTCAAGTGTAAACCCATAATGCCCTAAAATGGTTTCAATGTCCTGCTGGGTGCGTCCGACAGGGTTATTGCGAAGTTTGCGGCGCAGCTTATCTCGTTTTGTCATAGGTGTTGGTTTACTCTCCCAACCACGCGGGAGCGAATGCGCCTTCGCTCGATACCTGCTCCGGTACAGCGTCTTGATCGCTCAAAGCGGACGTGGGCAGCGCGTAGACTTCATCGCGCCCGCTGTGATCGCTCGTGAAGATCAAGAGCGCCCCATCCGGGGAGTAAAACGCGCTTGATTCGTAACCAACACCATCGTAAATCAGCCGCGTATCCATGCCGTCCAGCGTCATCGCGGCGATCCCCGAATAGCTGTCCAATGTTTCGCCGTTGATCGATTCCGTCAGGTAAACGATGCTGCCATCTGGGGCGGGAACGGGCTGCCAATCTTTATAGTCGTTCTCGGTCAAAGCGATAACGTCACCCGTGCCGGGGTCAAGCCGCATGATCTCCCATGTGCGCGCATCACCCGCGTCGCCCAACGTGAACAGGAGATAGCGTCCATCGCGCGTGTACATCGGATCACTCGCACGCTGACCGAACGGCGCATCATAGACGAGTTCGATCTCGCCGCCGTCACGCGGGATGCTGTAGAGATCATAACTCCCTGTGCCGTTGGTATCCGACGAGAAAATGATCTCGCCGCCGTCAGGACTCCACGTTGGGGCGCGGTCGGCGGCAAGCGTGAACGTCAAGCGCCGCACCGCCCGCGTCGCCACGCTCATGATCCACAGGTCATACTGGGAGCCGCGATCCACCACAAACGCGATCTCGGTGCGGTCTGGTGAGATCGACGGGTAAATTTCGATGTATGCCGTCCCGCTCAAACGCGATTCGGCGCGTGTGGCGAGATCAAGCAAATACAGGTTGTAATCGCCGCTTTCATCGGGTGCGATAGCGCGTCCGTTTGAGGCGCGTTCGGCGCTGTAGATGATCTGCCCGGTGAGCGCGATTCCGGTTTCGCGCACGCCAATGGACGACGTAGGCGTGATCACCGCTGGCAAGATGGGCAGTGGACTGGGCGTGATGACTGATGTCGCTTCGGTCGAGCGCGTAGAACTCGCACGCGCGGGCGTGGGCAGTTCATCCGTTCCGAGGTCGGCAAGCGCGGCGGCGGTTTCGGTGACGGCGCGCACTGACTCTTCTTCGCGGCGCGTTTGCAGCACGATCACGGCGGCGACTAGTAGGATGATTGTGAGCAAACCACACCCGATCAAGATGCCGACGATCCCACCGATCCACCAGCCGCGTGACGAGCGGCGGCGCAGCGGCGGCACGACGCGAATCGATGCGGACGAAACGGGTGCGGACGGCGGCGGTGGCGGCGTGCTGATCGCGGGCTGCACCTGTGGAATATAGCTCACGGGCGCGGCGGGACGGAAAGCAGACACAGGCGGCGGTGGAGTCGACATCGTTGGCTCATCGTCGAGCGGCGCATCCAGCGCGGACGGGCGCGGAATCGCGGGGTCGGTATCGCGGATTTTTAGGCTGCCTTCGACGGCGCGGCGGAACGCATTCGCCAGCGCTTCGGCGGTTAAAAAGCGATCTTCACGACGCTTGTGCATTGCGGCGAGGATCACGCTTTCGACGGCGGGCGGAAGCGCGGGATTAAACCCACGCGGCGCGGGCGGGAGGGCGGTGACCTGCATGACAGCAACGCCGTAGGGGGTATCGCTTTCAAACGGGCGGCGACCGGTCGCCATTTCGTAAAGCATCACACCGAGCGAATAAATATCGCTCCGGTTATCGAGCGGCTGACCCTGTGCTTGTTCGGGACTCATATAGCTCGGCGTGCCGATCACGCCCTGCGTGTCGGTGCTGATCGTCGGGTCGCCCATAATGCGCGCGATTCCGAAGTCGGTCAGGAAAGCGCCGCCGCTCCCGTCCAAAAGCACGTTGGACGGCTTAATATCCCGGTGTAACACCTGCTGACTGTGCGCGTAATCGAGCGCGGGCGCGATTTGATCGAGAATTTGCACGATGCGCGGGAGTGGAATCACGCCGCCGTTGAGCAAATCATCCACTGAGCCGCCCGCGAGATAGCGCATCACGATATACGGCTGCGATTCATGTTCGCCGTAATCGTGAACGGGGACGATGCCGCGATGCTCCAACTGGGCGATGATCGTCACCTCGCGGTTGAAGCGCATCATGTAATTTTCATCATTGAGAAACTGGCGCGGCAAAATCTTGAGCGCGACCATGCGGTTCATCGAGACCTGCTGCGCCCGGTAGACGGTTGCCATACCGCCTCTGCCGATCAAGCTCAGGATTTCATACCCGCCAAACCGCTTGCCGATTAACTCGTCGGTCATCTGCCGCGTGTCCATTCATGTGATGATGTGGTGAAATTATAGGCGATTCCACGAGGCTTTGCATACGAACGCAAAGGACGCAGAGGGCTGCCTCCTCTGCGTCCTTCGCGTTCTCTGTGGCTCCATCATGATCGGGGTGGTCATGACGTCAGGTGGACGGGCGTTCC
>JAPKMU010000452.1 GCA_026645745.1 Anaerolineae bacterium
ATGGATGGTGCGCGCATGAGCGAACGCGCGGTGCGCAAGGGCGTTCGCCGTTTGATCAACAAAAAACTCCTCAACATGCCTGAAGCCGAAGTCTACAAGCTGACCGAACCCGGACGGTTGGCGGTTGCCGAATTGATGGAATGGGATATGGGCGCGCCATTCCGCCCCGCATCCACTACACGTCAGATCACGCGGCGTTTAGTCGTTGCCGCGCCGCGCCAAATTATGGCGGGCATGACAGCGCGCGTGCGCGTCGGCTTTGATGAACCTGATGATGAGGATGTGCTGCCCGATCCGGTTGATCTGCTGGTGCGGCTCACCGCGATTGACGGTGAAGCGGAGAATGTCACGATCATCGAAAAGGCATACCGGCTGACCAACGGGGTAGGCGCGCAGGTCTTCAACGTGGAAGGCGGCGCTTATACGCTGATCCGTGTGCGCGTTCAGGTGCTTCAGCCGGAAGTCTACGAAGAAGAGTCCAACGGGCTGTATTTCGATCTCCCCGTCACTGACTCGCCGGATGCGGTTCTGTCACCCGTCGCTTACAGCGCGGCGGTACAAATTCAAGTCGAACAATAAGCGCGAACTAGCGCTTCTTGCTTTCCGGCGTCCAACCGAACGGCGTATCTTCCGGCAGAAGATTGATCGGTGCGGCGGCTTGCTCTGAAAGAAGAACTGCCGTCGCAGCCGAGTCGCTTTCGCCGCGTCTGCGTTCTCGCACGGTGTTTTTGCGCCTCAAATCAGGCGCGTAATAAATCGAAACACCCCCCGGACGGCTGTCCAGTGCAAGCCGCGCCGTTCCGCGTGCCAGCACATCGACCGGAATCGGCACGATCCGGTTGAAACCCAGCCACCACAGCGGCGGAAAATGCCCAATCAGCGAAATCATCCGGTTGAGGAGCGGACGCTGCCGACCGCGCACATAGACCAACGGCGCGCGGATAATCGACACATGCAGCCCAATACGCTCCATATAAAGCTCGGCTTCTCGTTTGGCGCGGACATAATCGCTGCTCACCCAAGGGGCACGTGCGGCGCTGATTAACATCATGTGAGGGACGCCGCTGCTCACGCACATATTGGCGACGTTGCGTGCCGAGACGATATTCAGCCATTCATAGGTGAGTCCCTGACGCGGATCGGCTTTCATACCGCCGACCGTATGAATCACCATATCATGTCCACGTCCTCGACCTTTCAAGCTGGCAGGCGTCCAAACATCAGCAACGATCACACGCGCGCGCTGTGCCAGCGCCCCGATTCTTTCTTCTGTGCCGGGGCGTACTAACAGCGTCACCTCTGCGCCTTCAGCTAAGAGTGCCGCCGCAATATTATCGCCTAAAAATGTGCCGCCGCCCGTAACCAACACACGACGCACCTGTGGAAAAGGTGAAGAAACCATGCGTTTCCTAACTTGAGCCAACCGCGCAGACCGCGCATAGATTGTACGCGGTTTAGCTGGACTGTGAAATTGCCGACTTGCAGCACGGGTGTGTATAGAGCAGTAAATACCCGATGTTTTGCTCCAAGCGATCCTGATGTGCCTGAAACGCGGCTGTGATTGCTGCATACAACGCCTGACGAGCGGCATCGGGCATTTCGCGGTGTGATGAGAATGCGCGCAGTTCATCGAGATGCTGTGCGCAGTTGAGCGCAGAAGTCACACATGCGGGATAGAATCGCGCTTGCAGCGGCTCAAAACCGCCGACACGCTCGAAAAAGGCGGCGATTGAACGGTGGATAAAATTCGCGTCCACTTCGCTGGCAAGTGGATTTACCCAGTCTGGCGCGACCTCGGCATACGCCGCCGCAATCGCTTGATGCAGCGGCGTCTCCAGTCGTGCGATTACACCCCAGAACAGCGCTAGCATACCGCCGGGAATCAGGGCGCGCGCCACCTTCGGGATTCCGATTTCCGGCACAATCCAATGAAATGCTTCGGCGCTGATCACGAGTTCAAACGGCTGTGCGGGCAGTTCCCAACTTTCAAATTCATGCTGGATCACCTGTACGTTGGGGAAGGCGCGCAGTTTTTGCGCCGCTAACTGTGCCAGCCGTTCACCCAATTCAACTGCCGTAATTGCGAAATCACGTTCGGCAAACGAAACCGTCGCTTGTCCGCTGCCGCAGCCGATCTCTAGAATGCGACTGCCTGCCGTCACGCCAGACAATCTCACGATATCGTCAACGAGGCTTGCCGGATAGGTTAGAGCAACAGAATCGTAGCGATCTGCTTGCTCCTCAAAGGCGATGCGGCGTGTGCGATCAATGCCTGCCATGCTCAACTCCATGTTCAGCGTGATGCTTGGATTGTACTGTGGTGCAGACTGCCAAAAGCGTGAGCTTTAGTTCGGTATCGAAACTCACATCTCCGCCTAGAAAATTGCGGTTTTGTATCGTTGGCTTCCCCTCACAATTTTGCCAGTTGTGCAAAACGCTCAATCTCTGCATAATACGTAAATACTGTCATGGGCGTTCTTAACCCTGACGAAATCTCTTCTCATCATTTTGGGATGATGAGATGCTGTGGCGAAACGAACTCGCGCTCTGCATGGGCGATTGTGGATGAAGACTATCCTTTTTTGGTTGATGCGGCGTGTCGGCAGTAGAACGACCACCGTCACCTGAAAAAATGCACCGGGCGGTGCTTTTACTGCCGCCCCATACGACGCGCCAAGTCAAAACCCGATCCCCACAAGATATGCAGGGGTGAACGCTTACGCCGTGATTTCGTCACCGGGACGCGCGGCGATTTTTGCGTTCTTCAGAACTTATGTTCATGTGGTGCGGCGGGTTTGATGGGTGTTATCACGGGCTTAGAGGTACAGAAGCGCAATAAGAAACGGGTGAATGTGTTGGTCGATGGCGAGTTCGCATTCAGCCTCTCGCTTGAGGACGCCGCCCGTTTGCGAAAAGGACAAACCTTGAGCGAGGCGGATATCGCCTCGCTGCAAGGCGAGGACGCTGTTAAGCGCGCAGTCGATCTCGCGGCGCGTTTTTTGGCGACGCGTCCGCGCAGCTTACACGAAATCCGTACCAAACTCATCGAAAAAGAAACACCCCCCGCCGTTATCGACAGCGCAATTGATAAACTCACCGCGTTGGGCTACATCGACGACCATGCCTTTGCTGCCTTTTGGGTATCAGAACGGAACGCGCATAAACCGGTTAGTCCGCAAGCGCTCCGGTATGAGCTTCGCCAGAAGGGAATCTCGAATGCGATCATCGGGGAGGTGCTGTCAACCATCAGCCCAGATGAATCGGCAGCCCGCGCCGCACGCAGTCGAATCGTTCGCTTGCGGGGATCAACCCGCCGCGATTTTCGTGAAAGCGTGAGTGGTTTCTTACTACGGCGTGGTTTTCCATATTCCGTTATCAAGCCCACGATCACCGCGTTGATCGAGGAATTGGAGACGGATGATCCGGCGTATTTTGCCTCCGATGACGGAGAGGAGCCGCCGGATGACCTTGAATGAACATGTTTTACTGACCCGTATTGACGGTAGACACACAGACAAAGAGAAAGGAGAAGGTTGGGATTTCTCCCGCGCAATGGAGACAAACCACCGCACCATTGATGGATATTCTGGTTACCTTGCTCATCGCAATCGTCGCGCTCGTGGTGGGCGCGGCGGCGGGCGCTTATGTACTCATCACCACCCAAAACCGGCAGGGAAAGAACCGCCGGGAAGCGGCGGAAGCCGAAGCCGCGCGCCTTATTCAACAGGCGAATGAAAAATCGGCTGCTGCGATCAAAGAGGCGGACGAAAAGATCAAAGCGCAGTTGGAGGAAATTAACGAGTCCTCTAACCGCCGCCGTCGTGATCTCGAAAAAGAAGATGAACGACTCCGCAGCCGCCGCGAGGATTTGGACAAACGCTATGAGCGTTTGGAGCAGCGCGAACAGAACTTGAACAAACGTCAGAGCCGCCTTGATAAACAGCAGGCGGAACTGGCGAAGGTAGACGAGGATTACAAAGCTGAACTCCAACGCATCGCCAATATGACGATGGACGAAGCGAAAGCCGAACTGCTGATCGCGGCGGAAAAAGATGCCCGCGCAGACATGGCGCGCATCATCCGGCAGGTA
>JAPKMU010000453.1 GCA_026645745.1 Anaerolineae bacterium
CGAACCCGGCAGTTAAGGGCACCAGCGCGGATGGTACTGCGAGGGCAGCTTCGTGGGAGAGTACGTCACTGCCAACCCTTTTTTGCACCCCTTTCTGTTTCTTCTCCTTGCGCTTGAGCTGAGCAGCTTGTAACGTAACTCCATATCGAACACAATAAAAGCGACCAGCAAGGGTCGCTTTTTTGTTTCCATAAAGGCAGCACCATGAGCGTAATCGTCATAGATATTGGCAGTTCCTCTATTCGGGTGATGTTGCTTGACGACTTTGTACGACCGATCCCTGCCGCTGCCGTACAAATCCCTCAAACTTTTACAAAAGAACCTGATGGTGCGGCGACACTTGATCCACTTGTCCTTAAAGAACGCGTTGAAACCGCGATGGATCAACTTCTCAATTCATTTTCTCGTGAACCGATCCGTGCAGTTTGCATGGCTACTCTCGTTGGGAACGTCGTGGGTGTAGATGCCCATAATCACCCGCTGACTCCAATTTATACCTATGCTGATACGCAAAACGCGGAAGATGTTGATTATTTGAGTGCGCGCGTAGATGCACATGCTGTGCATCAGCGTACTGGATGCCGCTTACACACAGCATATTTGCCCGCGCGCCTTCACTGGCTGAAGCGAACGCAGCCAGAGGTCTATGAGCGGGTTCACAAGTGGCTTGACCTCGGCACTTACCTCTATTCGTGCTGGTTTGGGGACTCCCCATGTAGTTATTCGGTTGCGGCATGGTCTGGTTTGCTGAATCGGGCACAATTGACATGGGATGCGGTGTGGCTTGATGATCTCGCCCTTACTGAGGCAGCCCTTCCATCGCTCGTTGATCACAATCAAGCACAGCATGGTCTAAAGGATGTGTATCGTGATCGATGGTTCTCCCTGTGTGACGTGCCCTTCTTTCCGGCGGTTGGTGATGGCGCGGCAGCAAATGTAGGCTCTAACTGTGTTGATTCATCCCATATCGCACTCACACTTGGTACAACTGGAGCGCTTCGCACCGTGTTTCGTGGTGATGTGCCGCGTTTGCCTGACGGCTTGTGGGGATACCGAATAAGCGCGCCACTTCATCTCGTTGGCGGAGCGACGACCGAAGGCGGCATTATCGAAAGTTGGCTTCAACAGACCTTCAAATTCAACTATCGTGACCTTCATATGCTGCTTGAACATGCTGAACCGGATGCGCATGGCTTAACGGTGCTGCCGCTCTTCCAAGGTGAGCGCAGTCCGGGCTGGAACGCGAATGCAACCGCGACCCTACACGGCATGAGGATGACCACAACAGCCGAAGACATCGCACAAGCACTATACGAGAGCGTAGCGTTACGTCTTGCTTCAATTGCAAACTCACTGCACAAGCTGATCACGGAAGACGCGGTGGTTGTTGGCGGAGGCGGCGCTATCGTTCACAACCGCGCGTGGGCGCAGATTATCGCGGATGCCCTAAATCGACCACTGCATATTATCAGCGATGGAGAAGTAACAGCGCGCGGCGTGGCAGTGTTGGCGCTGAATGCTTTGGGTGTATCCGAACTTAGTTCACATCCACCAAGCATTCGTGAGGTGCTTTACCCGCGCCCGGTTGTGGTCGAAAAACTAAAAGCCGCTCGTATGCGACAAACTGATTTGTACGAGCGGCTCTATCGTTAGGCTTCCGTTTTCGGATTCATCGACGGATCGGGGCGTGCAGCTTTGGCAATTTGACCACGCGCTTTGAGTCGCCAACGCTGCCATGTGCCGATGATCCCTAGCGGAAAGATGATGACCACGAGGATAAAGCCACTTCCAAGGAGCAGTCCCCATATATTGGCGATTTGAAAACTTGTTTCGCCTATGGTGATCGTGGCATCCCTGAAGAACACGTCGAGCAGGTGCAATCCCGCAGAGCCAAGGATTGGACCATTAAATGTGCCGATACCGCCGATGATCGTCATCAGGAGTGGATCGACGGTGTAATTGACCGCCAGTACTTCCGGACCGACCTTTTTGTTCAAGATGACCTGAAGCATACCCGCTGTCGCAGCCAGCATTCCGGCAATCGCAATCGAGATCAGCTTGTAGTTCAGCGTATTGAATCCGACCGCCTGTGCACGGTCTTCATTTTCGCGGATCGCCTTGAAAACCGCGCCCGTGGGAGAGTTCACTAAGCGTCGGATGAACAGATATGTGAACACAAACAGCGCCAACGTAACGTAGTAGAAATTTAGGCGGCTTTGGGTTGGATCAAGCCAAACAGGGATGCTGCCAATCGTGAAACCATCTTCAGCGTTGGTTATGCGCCAACGACTGAAGAAGATGTAGAACATCTCCGCAACTGCCAGCGTAAAGATCGTGAAGTAAACGCCCCGCAATCGAAGCGAGACGAATCCAACGATTAAACCGACTATTCCTGACGCCGCGATCCCGACGACAATCCCAAGAATGAGCGCGAGTCCGGTATCCATACCGGTATATTCGAGAAACATCCCCAAGATGTAGCCGCCAAGCCCGAAAAACAGCGCGTGACCGAACGAGATCACGCCGGTAAACCCGAAGATCAAGTTGTAGCTCATCGCCAAAATACCGAGGATAAACACCTCGATCAAGACCGACTGCCAGCGCACCGACTCGCCGCGCATGACCATGCGATCTCCGCGCGGCACACCGATCGGACTCGACTCGGTGAGTGCGCCGATGATGAACGGAAACAGGATCAGAAAGACCAAGACCGCGACGGGCAGCCAATTCTCACGGAGGGTTTGCATCCATGACTTGTTAGGTGAGGTCATCGCGCATTACCTCCGAATAAGCCGCTGGGACGGATAAGCAGCACAAGGATGAGCAGAAGCATCGGTGTGATGCTGGGAAGCGCCGAGAAATCCGTGCCGATTGCGGCAGATTGCGCGACTGCGATTGCCAAACCGACCATCACGCTGCCGACTGCCGTACCGACATAACTTCCCATACCGCCGAGGACGACGACGGCGATCCCTTGCAGCAGGAAACTCGTCCCAATGGTGGTCGAAGCGCCGAGGAACGGAGCGGCGACTGATCCGCCAAACGCTGCAATTGCGCAGCCGAGGGTGAATACCAACGTAAAGACGGCGCGAACATTGATGCCGAGCGCTTCGACCATGCCGCTGTCTTCAACGCCTGCCCGGATGATGATGCCGATGCGGGTATAGCGGAGTAATGCCGCAATCCCAATGATCAGGACGACACCCATGCCGATGACAAACAACCGGTACGTACTGAATCGCTGATCAAATAAAGTGAAAAAGCTCTCGCGGATGCCGAACGTTTCCGTCCAACTGTACGGGGTAGTTGTCCATACAAACTGGACGATCTCTGCCAGCACAAGCGATACGCCAAACGTCAGCACCAATTGGAAGACAGGGCGCGCATACAACGGGCGGAGCAGACCGCGCTCCAAAATGACCCCCAATACTGCGCCAACGAAGATAGCAGCGATCACCGCAAACACGAAGCGGAGATTCGGGTCGGGGATAGCACTGGTAAGGTCGATAACGCCGCCCGTATGCTGAACATCATACGCCACGTAAGCGCCGATCATAAAATACGCGCCTTGTGCGAAGTTCAACACGTCCATCAAGCCGAAAATGATCGACAACCCGGATGCGACGAGGAATAACAGCATCCCCTGAAACAGCCCGGACATCACCGTGATTCCGAAATTGCCGATGCTTCCGGCGGTAAACCAGCCGACCGCCAGCAGTGCAATGATGATGGCGATGATCGCAAGGATCGAGGTGTTTTGTGAGGTTCTGACCATGTCGAGTCCTTTCTAGGTCACGCCAAGATAGCGGCGGATCAAGGCTTCGTCGCCGATCAGTTCGCCCATCGCACCGGAAATTGGGCTTTGACCGTCGTCAATGATCACGAACCGATCCGCGAGTTTGCTGGCGACACGAAAGTTTTGTTCAACCAACAAGACCGTCGCCTGTACCGAGAGTTTTTCGATTGCCGCCATGAGCTGTTCGATGATGACGGGGGCAAGTCCCTCGCTCGGTTCGTCAATCAAAAGAAGTTGATTATCAGGGATGAGCGCACGGGCGATGGCTAACATTTGCTGCT
>JAPKMU010000454.1 GCA_026645745.1 Anaerolineae bacterium
ATTCCGGCATTAAGCTGCATTTCGCGGTCATGCTTGATTCCGCGCGATTCAACGATGGCGCGTTCGGTCAAATCCCAGACGGGTTCGCTGTCAACGAGCAGTCCGTCCATGTCAAAAATGATCGCTTCCGGGCAAAAAGTCATCGGTGTTAGCGTCCTTGTGTGAACGTGTTGATCAAAGCGGCGCGGTCGTCGTCACTGCGAACGGATACCCCGTCCAGCGCCAGCACAGCGCGCACGCCGCGTTCATAAACCTCTTGATAAGGTGTTCCGATCAGCCGCGCGCCGCCTTTTGAGCCGAGCGCCAGCGGCAGGATTGGCGCGAGCGTATTCAGATGAATAAACGCATCGGCTTCGGTTTCGACTTTGGGGCGCGCAACCACGCCGCCGAACCCGACGAACATATCGACGACGGGGCGGGTGGCGAGATCGCTTGCGCCGTCACCGATCATCATCTTGCGACCATGTTTACCCGCCGAAAGTTCCCGGATGATCTCCGGTTTGCCGCTCGATACGGTGAGCGGGCTTTCGTCGTTGTAGTCGAGATAGGTTTGGCGAGTTTGCGCCGCCGGATCGTGATAGCGCCACCATTCGCCGCTCAATTCATTGTATTCGAGTTCGACGGCGCGGATATTTTCCGGTGGTACGCCGAGCCGCCGACCGAAGCCGCGTACAGGCTCAGACAGCCCGCCGCTGATGATAAACACCTGTTTACCCGCAAACCGGAGCGCGGCGATCACTTCGACCGCATCCGGCACGAGTGTATCCCAATAGCGCTGTTCGATGGCTTTGAGCTGTCCGCGTGTGGGACGGATCGCCTTGAGGCGTTTACCGTACACCTCACTCAGATCAAGGTCGCCGTTCATCGCCTTTTCGGTCAGAACGCTTACGCGCATCTCTTTCCCTTTGAAGCGCGCCAGTTCATCGATCCCTTCGATTGCGGAAAGCGTGCTGTCGCAGTCAAAGAAGATCAAATCAAACGGAGTCCAGCGAGTTTCGATCATCGTGTGATGAAATCTCCAATCGGGGTGTAGCGTGATTCTACACGATTTGCCCATGCCCGTGAGAGGGGATTATAATCAAATGCAGGTTTAATTGTTCGGAGTTCTTCGTCTTGGCACGCAAACCAGCGGATCAGTCAGTCAGTCGTGACGATATCATCGTCGCCGCCGCAGAGGTGCTTCAGCGGAACGGCTACGAAGCGGCAACCATGAAAGATATTGCCGCTGCGGTCAAGCTGACGGCTGCAAGCCTGTACCATCATTTTCGGAATAAAGATACGCTGATGCTGGCAGTTTTGGAAGCGGGACTGTCGCACATCATGGAGCGGATAGAGCCGATTGCACAAAATACGGCGCTGTCCTCATCGGAGCGGCTGCGGCGGATGGTCGCTGAACATATCATCGGGTTGACGCAGAATACCGCCGTCGGTGCGGCAATGGTATTCGAGATTCGCACGCTGATGACCTTCAGCCTTCCCGCCGGGGATGCGCTCAGTGTACAAGAGCAGGAATTCGCAGCGCGGCGCGATGCGTTCTTCGCACGGCGTGACGAATTCGAGCGCTTGTTTCGAGATGTCATCCGTCAGGGGGTCGAACTGGGTGAATTTCGCGCCGTCGATGTGCCGATCTTCACAAAAACCCTGCTGGGGGCGCATAACTGGGTCGGCGTATGGTATAAACCGAATGGTCGCCTTGATGGCGCGGGTATAGCCGAACGCACAGCCGATTATTTTCTCGCGGCGCTGCGGAACTAAAACCAAGGCTTTTGAACCACGAAGAACACTCAAGAAAGACATGGTGTTCTGTATTCCAAATACGTGTTTGTTCATCTCGCCTTTTGCGGGATGCTTTTGTTTACTGCACACAGGATATATGCAACGATGCTGCTCAAAGACAAGGTTGCCCTCATTACAGGAAGTGGGCGCGGGATTGGCGCGGCGGCGGCGATGTTATTCGCTGCGCACGGCGCGAAAGTGGTCGTCACGGATATTGATCCGACACCCGCTAACGAAATTGCGGACGTGATCCGCGCCAACGGTGGAACGGCGCTCGCGCTCGGTTCAGACGTGACAAAAGATGCCGACATTGAAGACATGATCGGGCAGACGGTTCACACCTTCGGCGGGATCGATATTCTTGTCAACAATGCGGGATACACATGGGACGGCATGATCCACAAGATGACGGATCAGCAGTGGGAAGCGATGCTGGCGATCCACTTAACCGCGCCGTTTAAGATCATCCGGGCGGCGATTCCGTACATGCGCGAAGTCGCTAAACAGGAGCGCGAAACCGCAGGCGCGGCGAAAGCGCGCAAGATCATCAATGTGAGCAGCACGACGGGTACACGCGGGAATATCGGTCAGGCGAATTATGCTTCCGGCAAGGCGGGCATCATCGGCTTGACGCGCACGCTGGCGAAAGAGTGGGGGATGTTCAATATTCAGGTGAACGCGGTCGCGTTCGGCTGGATCGACACCCGCTTAACGCAGTCTGAAGGGAAAGGCGCGGCAACCGAGCGCGAAGGCAAGACGATCAAGCTGGGGATGCCGGATAAAGTGCGCGATACCGTCCTCGCCAATGTGCCGATGGGACGCGCTGGTACGCCGGATGAAGCAGCCGGAGCGCTCTTGTTCTTCGCAAGCGAACTCTCGAATTATGTCTCCGGTCAGGTCTTAGAAGTGACCGGCGGCTGGTAGCACGTTTTTTGCCCCTCTCCGTCGCAAGTGATAGAGAGGGGTGCTCCGATCCCCCCGCGCTAACACAACTTGAAGTATCATTCATCCGGATGACGAACGCTCAAAAGGATGAGTGATGAACTCAGCGCCGCGTCGTGTGCCAACTTTGCCACAAGCCGCCGCTTGGCTGATCGCGCTTGAACTCGCGGTGATCGGGATCGCGGCAGTGTGGGCGCTCTCCAATGTTCTCAATTTTGATCCAGTTCAGCGTCTGCGTGGAATCGAATACGAATACCTGACCAGTTCAGCCTTTACCGTCGCTCAGGCATGGCGCGAACACGGCTATATTCCGATGTGGCAGCCGTATTTTTCGTATGGCGAGCCGCTGATTGAATGGGGTTTTTCATCCGTCCTCAGCCCGTTCGTGACCTTTCCGGCGCTCATATTCGGCGCGATCAACGGGATCAAGGTAAGTCTGCTGATTCATGTGACTATCGGCGGGATCGGCGGTTGGGTGCTGGGGCGTGTGTTGGGTTTAGGCGGGATCGGGCGGGTGCTGCTCGGTCTACTCATGATCGGGCGCGGCAATCTTGCGGGGTTGATGAGCGAAGGTTTCTTCCAACTCACGGTGAGTCAAGCGTATATGCCGTATGCGCTCGCCGCTGCGTTTGGGATGGTGCGTTTTCCCGGTCAGCGGTATCCGGTCATCTTGATGGGAGCGGCATTCGCGCTTCAGTTGTTCACGGGGAACGTGTATTACGTGCTGCCTACAGGTTTGATTGTCGTATCGGTGATCGCGGTGTACGCGTTCACCCTCACGCGCACGGATGAGGGACGGCTGCGGCTTACGGTCAATCGGCGGCTCTTGATGCGATTCGGGTTCGCTGTGATATTCGCGGTGCTGTTGAGCGCGGCGGTCGTCATCCCGCTTGTGATCCATGATCGTTACGTTGCGGGGCATCTGCCGCTTAATGCGCGGCAGTGGGCAGCGTGGCGGCGCGATATGGGGCAGATTTTCACGCAGTTTTTCGCCGGAACACGCGACCGTTACACCGGATTGATGAGTACGCCGCAAGATTATCATGCGTATGTACTTCCCGCGTGGTTCGCGCTGGCGACCTTCGTGCTGCTGCCGCCAATCCGCCGCTTACACCGCGAATCCTTTGAAAACAGCCGCCGCTTCTGGGTGACCGCGCTGTTTTGGATCGTGTTTTTCATCTTGTGGGCGGTTGCGCTCAATCCGATCATTTTGGCGCTTTCACAAACGATCCTGCCGTTGATCGGACGCTGGCGTTATCCCGGTCGCATGATTGCCCCCGCTGCGTTTTTGATCGCGGTGCTGGCGGCGCTGCGCGTGGATGCCCTGTGGCGGGCGGTCGCGCGC
>JAPKMU010000455.1 GCA_026645745.1 Anaerolineae bacterium
GGCGTCTGACCCGTTCTGGTCGGTCGTCAAAAACGGCGTGGATGCCGCCGCCGCTGATATGCGCGTCACGGTTGAATACCAAGCCCCCGCAACATTTGATATGGTCGCAATGGCGCAGTTGATCGACGCGGCGGTTGCCAGCGAACCGGATGGATTAGTCGTCTCCGTGCCGGATTATGATGCGCTTGGCGATCACATCCGTGCAGCCGTCGATGCGGGTATCCCGGTCATTTCGATCAACAGCGGCAGCGACCACGCGGCTGATCTCGGCGTGCTGGCACATGTCGGTCAGACGGAATACGAAGCAGGTTTCGGCGGCGGTGAGCGCATGGCAGCAGCAGGTGTGACGAATGCGCTGTGCATCAATCAGGAAGTCGGCAACGTCGGTCTTGACCTGCGCTGCCAAGGTTTCGCGGACGCACTGGCGGCAGCCGGTGGAACTTCCACCGTTCTCGCGGTCGATCTGGCTGATCCGACGGGGGCACAGGGTCGCGTCAGCGCGGCGCTTCAGCAGGACGCTACGATCAACGGCATTCTGACGCTCGGACCGACGGGCGCGATCCCGACATTGGCGGCGCTGGATGCCGAAGGGCTGCTTGGAACGATTCCGTTCGGCACGTTCGACTTGTCGCCGGAAGTGCTGGCAGCAGTACGCGACGGTCAAATGTTGTTCGCGATTGACCAGCAGCAGTACACGCAGGGCTACCTGCCGATTGTCTATCTGACGCTGTTCCTTGAAAACCTGAACACCCCCGGCGCAGTCTTGATCCCGACGGGTCCCGGCTTCGTGACACAAGAAACTGCCGCTCAGGTGATCGAGTTCTCAGCGCGCGGCACTCGCTAAATTTCGCATGACCGAGTGTATCCCCATCGAGTGGGGTACACTCGGCGTCACGGCATTTTGAAAAACAATTTTTGGGAATGGTTTCATGACGAGCGAAACAATCACCCCCGCAGCCGATGAGCGCGTGCGGCGGCAGGGCATTCTACGACAGTTACTCCGCCGCCCGGAACTTGGCGCGATTGGCGGAACAATCCTCGTGTGGGTGTTTTTTGCCATCGCTGCCGGGGACAGCGGATTTCTCAGTCTGCGCGGAACGGCGAATTATCTTGGAGTTGCGGCGGAACTGGGCATCCTTGCGATTGCGGTCGCGCTGCTCATGATCGCGGGAGAATTCGATCTATCCGTCGGGTCGATCATCGGCGGAACCGGGATGATCACCGCGATTTTGTCCGTTGAATTCGGTTGGAATGTCTGGGCGGCTGTCGGCGTCTCGCTGATCGCTGCGCTGATCGTCGGCGCGATCAACGGAATCCTCGTCAACCGCACCAAACTCCCTTCGTTTATTATCACGTTGGCAACCCTGTTTATCATTCGCGGGCTGACCGTCGGCTTGACGCGCTTGATTACCGGGCGCACACAGGTTGGCGGCGTCAAAGATGCGCTTGGTTATGATTCGGCGGCAGCGTTCTTCGCCAATTCGCTCAACATCGTCGATCCAACATCGGCGCGTGGGGCTGAAGCTCAGTTTCCGATCTCGATCTTGTGGTGGGTGCTGATCGCCGCGATTGCAACCTATATTTTGCTGCGGACGCGCCCCGGCAACTGGATTTTCGGCATCGGCGGCGACGAAAACGCCGCGCGCAATGTCGGCGTTCCCGTCCACCGGATGAAGATCACCCTATTCATGGCGACAGCCGCCGCCGCGTGGCTCGTCGCTACGATTCAAGTCTTGTCCACTGGCGGCGCGGATACCCTGCGCGGTCAGCAGCGTGAGTTCTACGCGATCATCGCGGTCGTGGTCGGCGGAACGCTGCTCACAGGCGGGTACGGTTCCGCGATTGGGGCGCTGTTCGGCGCATTGATCTACGGGATGGTGCAGCAGGGCATTGTGTTCACGGGTGTTGACTCGGATTGGTTTCTCGTGTTCATGGGCGCGATGCTGATCATCGCGGTGCTGGTGAACAACTTCATCCGAAAACAAGCATCGGAGGCGAAGTGACATGGCTGGCGCGTCGCAAATGCCCGTTCTTGAGGTGATCAACATTTCAAAATACTTCGGCACCGTGATCGCGCTCAAAGAGGTGTCACTGCGCGTCATGTCCGGTGAAGTCCTGTGTTTGCTTGGGGATAACGGCGCTGGCAAGTCAACCTTGATCAAAACGCTTTCGGGGGTACACCGCCCGGACGAAGGCGAATATCTGGTAGACGGCAAACCGGTCACATTCACGTCACCGCGTGACGCGCTGGCGCATGGGATCGCCACCGTGTACCAAGACCTCGCCATGATTCCGCTGATGAGCATCGCCCGCAATTTCTTCTTAGGGAGCGAACCCACCGTCGGTTGGGGATTGTTCAAGCGCTTTGACATCAAAAAAGCGAGCGAGATCGCCCGCAGTGAAATGGCGAAAATGGGGATCGACATCCGCGATCCCGAACAACCCGTCGGGACGCTTTCCGGCGGTGAGCGTCAGTCCGTAGCGATTGCGCGGGCGGTGTACTTCGGCGCGAAAGTGCTGATTCTCGATGAACCAACGTCGGCGCTCGGCGTCAAACAAGCGGGAACCGTGCTGCGTTATATCGCCAAAGCGCGAACACAAGGGGTTGCGGTCATTTTTATCACGCACAACCCGCATCACGCTTACCCGATTGGCGATAAATTTACGATTTTGAAGCGTGGAAAAACGCTCGGCACTTACACCAAGAACGAATTATCGCGCGATGAGATGATCCGCATGATGAGCGGCGGGGAAGAACTCGAAGCGCTTGAACATGAACTGCGCGCATTCAGCGCCGATTCAACACTCGAAGGCTACGCGGACGCGCTCAAACAAGAAAATGAAGCGCTGTGAGCGAATGGGGCAGACTCGCATCTGCCCCATCGTTGTGTTCTATTCGCCTTAGCGGGCAACCGTCGGCGCATCACGCAAACTGATATTCACCACGCCGCTGATGTAGCGACCGTCGCGCCCATCCGATGGGACGACAAGCCGAATTGTTCCTTGATCACCGCCAATCGGCGCGCCATTTTCTTCAAATGCTACGAGAATCGGCTGTGCGGCATATTCCGGATCGATTTCGCCCCACGCGATCACCGCTTGATACCCATCCGAACCCGTCACCACGATGAACATACTCACGCGGTCATTGCGCACATCGGCGTTCAGGTTCGGCTGTGCGGCGCTGATCACCTGCCACAGCGGAACACCTGTAAACGATGTCGATACAGTTTCCTCGCCGCTCAAATAGCTGACATCAACCGTCTGCGACGAGAAACGCGCCCGCAGATCGTCCACCGTCAGCGTGATCGGATTCGACACCTGACCATCAATCGTAACGGCGGTGTTCCCTTCGGGCAGTGTCACCGTATCAGGCACTTCGGGGATGATGATCGAAACGAATCCCCACGCGACCAATGTCGCCTGCCCTGCTTCTGACAGCACCGCATCCACAAACGCCTGCGCCAATTCCGGGTTGGGCGTGTCATTCGTGATTGCAATCGGGTATGTCGCAATCGTGTTCAAATAATCGGGGATCGGAATAGCGATGACTTGATCGCGGATATCCGGCGTCACATCTGAAATATAGACGATGCCCGCGTCACCCTCCCCTAGTGCGATTTTCGCCGCCACTTGACGCACATTTTGTTCTTCAGAGACGAGATTCGCCAGTACTGCCGTGCGGAATTCCTCACCATACGCAGGGTCAGCGGCGAGGCGTTCGAGCATCGTATCGGTATACGTGCGCACAGGAACATCCGGCGCGGCAAGGATCAACTGCAAGCCGGGGTTCGCCAGATCGCGCAGAGTCGTCACGTTTGCCGGATTATCCGCCGGAACGATCAGCACCAGCCGATTTTTCACGAGCGTGCGCGGGATTCCGGCGATTCGTCCGCCGTCGCGGGCGACGTTCATCTGTGAGTTATTGGCGCTGGCGAACACATCAGCGGGTGCGCCTTCGACCAACTGCGCGGCGAGATCAGACGAACCGGCGAAGCTAAACAGCACATCCACGCCGGGATGCTCGGCTTCAAATGCAGTGCCGATCTCCTCAAAC
>JAPKMU010000456.1 GCA_026645745.1 Anaerolineae bacterium
TCGAGGCGGGATGGGGTGAGCGCACCGAAACCACCGATTGGGATGTCGCAGTGAGCGTACAGGATGGGACGCTGCACGCAGTTGAGCCGCGTTTTCGCGGTTACGGTCCAACAGCCTCGCCAGACAGCAGCGCCGAGTTCGCTTACACCCAAATGACATACCCACAGCCGAATGCGGTTCACTTCCAGACGCGCACCCGCCAGAACACCTCGCTGCACACCTCCGCGACCGAGGGACTCTGCCTCGAAGTCGAAGGCACAGCCGATACTACCTTGATCGCGGTGTTCAACGGGCAGCGGCAGGAAATTCGCCTCGGTGATTTATTCGACGGAGCGCGCACATTCTATCTTGGCGGCTTCGTTTCTCCTGCAATCTGCTTTCACCGCGCAGTACCGGAGATCGAATACACCCGCCAGTTCACGTTTACGCATACCGGCAGTCAGAGCGGGCGCGATTGGTACTATGTGCGCGTTCGTCAGCGCAACGATCAATGGGCGTGGAGTTCTCCGATATGGGTAGGAGAGGCGTAGTTCATTCCATCCGTTACCTCGGTACGGATTGATGAAAAGGCTGAAGATGAGGAGAAAGGACACACCGGCGAAAAAGCGTCCGTCAGCTTCACCAAATAACGCCATTTTGTGGAATATCAGTCGAAAGGACATGCGTCATGCGTAAACATCTTCTTCTTATCGTGCTGCTGATGGTGCTCCCGTTCTCGGCAGTCAGCGGACAGGATGCCGCCGCCGTAGACTGTGGAACAACCGATGAAGTGACCATTACCTACGTAGGCGACCCGGCAGGTGGTCACCCCGCTGCCGAAGCCGCCGCCATCGAGCGCTATATGCAAGCGTGCCCGAATATCACCGTCGAACGGATCGAAGGCTCTGCCAACGGTCAGGAACTGCTTTCCACCTACCTGTCGGCGTTTGAAGCCCAGAGCGGCGATTTCGACGTGATCCGCGTGGATGTGATTTGGCCCGGTGTGCTGGCTCCACATCTGCTCGACCTGACTCCGTATGTCTCGCAGGAACAAATCGACTCCTATCTGCCAGCGCTCGTGGTGAACGACACCGTTGACGGTCAGCTTGTCGCGCTGCCTCTGCGTATTGGCTTCGGGATGCTGTACTATCGCACCGATTTGCTGGAAAAGTACGGCTTTGCCGCGCCGCCCGCGACGTGGGACGAATTGACCGAAATGGCGCAGGTGATTCAGGACGGCGAACGTGCCGAAGGCAACGCTGAATTCTGGGGCTTCGTCTGGCAGGGGAACGCCTACGAAGGCTTGACGACCAATGCGCTTGAGTGGCAGGTTTCCAACGGCGGCGGGTCGATTGTCAGCCCCGAAGGTGAAATCCAGGTCAACAACCCCGAAACCGTCGCCGCCTTCGAGCGCGCAGCCGGTTGGGTTGGCACAATCAGCCCGCCCGGTGTTACGTCTTACGCCGAAGAAGACGCACGCGCGATGTTCCATGCGGGCAACGCCGCCTTCATGCGCAACTGGCCCTTCGCTTATGCCACCAGCCTGACCAGCGAATTCATCGGTGACAAGTTCGATGTCGCGCCGCTCCCCGCTGGCGATTCCGGCGTTGGCGCTGCCGCGCTCGGCGGTTGGCACATCGGTGTATCGCGCTACAGTGAACATCCTGAAGCAGCAGCCGCGTTCGCCGCGTTCTTCACGAGCGCCGAATCCGAACTGCTGTACTCGATTGCCACGTCGTCGCCGCCTGCGGTTGCATCACTCTATGAGAATCCTGATCTTCAGGCTGCGATGCCCTTCGCGCGCCCGGATATTGTCGAAGTCACGACTCCGCGCCCCTCAACCGTAACCGCCGAGAACTATAATCAAGTCTCGACGCTCTACTTCACCGCCGTTCATTCGATTTTAACGGGCGAAGAAGACGCCGAAGTCGCGTTGGAGCTGCTGGAACTCGACCTGCAAGCCCTTCTCGGCGAATAGCCTATTTGCGCTTACGCTGAAAACCTGCGATCGGGGCAGAGGTGTCTGCCCCGGTCTGCGGCTCGCGCTGTCCTGCATGCTCATCTAGATAGGACTCGCCATGAACACACAAACAGCATCGCGCAGCAGTTCCCCGTATGAAAAGCTGGGGACGATCATCCTCAGCAGTTACTTTTTGCTGATCGGACTGCTCAGTGTCGTCCTGTTGATCGCTGCCGTTGTCGCTGATTCCGGTATCCAAACAGCGCTCGGCTGGATCGAGATCAGCGAAGGTGAGGTGCGTCCGTCCGTCGTGCTTGCCTTCCTCGACAGCTTTGGGTTGGTGCTGCCGCTGCTCGTCTTGATCTTAGGCATGCTGTTCATCCGGTTAGGGATTCGTCTCCGCGCCCGCGATATTTCGGCGGCGCGTTGGGCAAGCATCGCGCTGTTGTGGCTGATGATCGGGTCGATCCTGATCGCGCTCCTGAATCTAATCGACGAAGTTCAGCGGATCGGCAGAACACTAGACGGCATTTTCACATGGGAATCGCTCTCCGTCGTTACACTTCCGGCTGTTGTTTTCGCCTCTGCGCTGATCGCGTGGCTGTGGCTCAATCGCAGCCTTGAACGGGCTTTTTCAGGCACGGTCAAGCTGAACGACGATACCACCCGTTTAGCGTGGAGTCTGCTGATTCCGGCGCTGTCGGTGGTCGTGTTAGTCGCAGCCCGCCCGCTTGAGCAGACGTTTATCCGCAGCTTGACGGATAAACGGTTTGCCAGTCAAGAAGTCCCGCAGTTCGTCGGATTAGGCAACTACGCGCAGCTTCTCGGCGTGCGTTTTGATATAGTGGAGTGCCGCCGCGATGCGGACGGTGCGCCCTGCTCGGTGCGTGATAACGGCGAAATCCGCTGGCAGTCGCTGGATACCGAACTGCTGCGCGCTGGCTACCGCACCGCATGGAATCTCCATATCCCGCTCTTGTGGGGAAACGATTATTCGCTGGCGATCAGCAGCTTGGATGCGGATTTTCTGCGCGCGATCAGCACCACCATCGTCTTTACTGTGTTTTCGGTATCAATCGAGTTGGTGATCGCGCTGTTTATGGCGCTGACCGTCAATTCGAGTTTTGCGGGTCGCGGGATTATGCGCGCCGTCATGCTGATCCCTTGGGCGATCCCGACCGTAATCTCAGCCCGCTTATGGGAACTGATGCTCAAGGACACCAGCGCCGGAATCATCAACCGGGTGATGCTCGACCTCGGCATGATCAACCAACCGCAAGCATGGCTGTCTGAGCCTTCACTTCAGCTTCCGGCGGCGATCATGGTCGATGTGTGGAAAACATCGCCGTTTATGGCGCTGCTGCTGCTGGCGGGACTTCAACTCATCCCCGCTGACCTATACGAAGCGGCGGACGTGGACGGCGCGAGCAAACTGCGCCAGCTTTTCTCGATCACCCTACCCCTGCTCCGCCCGACCATCGTCGTAGCGCTCGTGTTCCGCACGTTGGACGCGCTCCGCGTGTTTGACCTGTTTAATGTGCTCTTCGGCAGGCAGCAGCTTACGATGTCCACGTATAACTACGAAACCCTTGTGAATAATCAGCAGGACGGCTACGCCTCCGCGATCAGCGTGATGATCTTCGCCCTGATTTTTGTGTTCGCGGTCGCTTATGTGCGCTTCTTGAAAGTGGAGACGGACTGATGCGCTCAAAATCGATCATGAAACTATTCCGTCGTGGATTGTTCTATCTGGCGGTCTTGGCGATTGCCGTTTACGCGCTGTTTCCGTTTTATTGGGCATTGAATACTTCTTTCAAAACGGAAGACGAAATGTTTCAGCGGGCGACGTATCTCCCGCAAGACCTCACCTTCAAAAATTACGAATATGTGTTTCGCGGCGGCGCGTTCACGCGAGCGCTAGCAAATTCGGCATTTGTATCCGGCTCAACCGCGCTGCTCTCGCTCGTCGTCGGCTCGTTCGCGGCGTATGCGCTCGGTCGGCTGCGGTTTAAAGGGCGCACCGTCCTTTTATACGTCGTGCTGACGACGAAGATCGGAAGAGCG
>JAPKMU010000457.1 GCA_026645745.1 Anaerolineae bacterium
GGTTTGGCGACCTTGAGTATACGCATCCTCGAAACCTTCTTCCTCTTTCAGTATCGGACAAGCCTTCAGGGGGTGAGGGGCTTATTTTCGAGGGAGGCTGTCTCATGGACTATATCAATCCGATTTACCCGTCATACTTCGCGGATCCGTTCGTATTGCGGCACGACGGGACATATTACGCCTATGGGACAGCCCCCGGCTCACCGCATGGCGCACAGTTCCCAATTCTGACCTCGCCCGATCTGGTTCACTGGACGCAAGCCGGGTTCGCGCTCCTAGAAGCACCGGGGATCGAATTTTGGGCACCGGAAGTCGCCTACGCGGACGGACAGTTTTACCTGTATTACTCGGCGCGCGGCGTAACCGCTGACCGCGATCATCAGCTTCGTGTCGCGGTGAGCAGTTCACCGCTTGGCGCATTCCGTGACGCGGGGCGTGTCTTGGTCGCTGAACAGCCGTTTTCGATTGACCCGCATCCCTATCGTCACACCGATGGGCAGTGGTATCTGTATTATTCGCGCGACTTCCTTACCCCGGAAGAACTGTACCGCGTCGGCACGGGAATCGTCGTTGACCGCATGAAAGATATGCTCACGCTCGAAGGCACGCCGCGCTTAGTGGCGCGTCCATTCGCGGATTGGCACTTGTTCAAAGAACAGCGCGCAATGTACGGCGGCATCTACGATTGGCACACCATCGAAGGCGCGTCAGTGCTGCTGCACAACGACAAAATCTACTGCTTTTACAGCGGCGGCGCATGGGAAAAAGAGAACTATGGGATTTCGTATGTCGTTTCGGATCACCCACTGAACGCTTATCACCCACCATCCGATTCCAGCGCACCGCTGATGAAAACCGTTCCCGGTCAGGTGATCGGTCCCGGTCACAATTCGTTCGTGCTTGCGCCGGATAATCAGACGATGATGTGCGTCTATCACGGCTGGGATGTGGATCGGCTGTCACGCTTGATGCGCATCGATCCGCTGATTTGGGATGGAGATATTCCCCGTATTCAGGGTCCCACGTGGACGCCGCAGCGCATCCCATGAATACCCTACGGGGTTATGACTCTTTATGCTTTGGTATACCAAAGAGGGTTAGGATCAGGCTGTAAGCACAAAGAGCGGGTGAGCACGCATGTCCCAACCATATGCCTTCATTCAGTCCACAGCGGATATTTTCGGTCAAGCACCGATGCAGTTGTGGGCGTTCCTTGAGAATTCAGACTTTATCCGCAGAAACCCTGACGGCTCGTTCTACCGGATGGACGAGGTAAGTCTGATCCGCCATGACGAATTCTTGGATACCGATTATCGCTTGATGAAAAGCATCGGCGCGCGGGGCGTGCGCGACGCGGCACGCTGGTATCTTTCGCACCCCGCGCCGGGGCGCTTCGATTGGACATGGATCGACCGCATGATGGATGCGGCGGATCAGCACGAATTGGGGATGTACATCGACTTATGGCATTACGGCTACCCCGATTGGCTCGACATCATGAGCACGGACGCGCCGTATCACTTCGCGGAGTTCGCCGCCGCCATCGCGGAGCGCTGCCCGACGATTGATTACTGGTGTATCTGCAATGAGCCGAGTTTGCTGATCGAGATGGGCGGGCGACAGGGAATCTGGACGCCGCATCTCAAGTTGCAAGACGCGACCGAATTTCGCCGTCAAGTGAGCCGGATGATCATCGAAGCATCGAAGGCGGTGCGCGCCTTTAACCCGGATGCCGTCCTTGTGATCCCCGAACCTTGGCACGCGACCGATTTAAACTCAGAAGATAATCAAGCGGCGGTCTTCGATACCGTGCTTGGGCTGCGCGATCCCGAACTGGGCGGCGACGACACCCTGTGCGACGTGATCGGCTTGAATCATTACCGCGATTCCACGCTGCCGCCGCTGCATCGTTTGATCCTGAACGCGGGCAAACGCTACCCGGAAAAACCGATCTGGCTGACGGAAACCTCCGGTCCGCCGATTGGCTGGCAGCAAACCGAATGGTTCTGGTGGATGATGAGCGAAGTCCGCTTGGCGAATATTGCCGGGGTGCCCACCGAGGTTTTCACATGGGCACCCGCGATTTCGATGTATGACTGGACGGACGAAACCGTTCAGCTTCACAACGGCATCTGGATCATCGAACCGGACGGGAGCCGCATCCCGAACGGGCGCATGATCGAAGCGGTGGCGCTGGCGCGGGAATACGGCTATCTCGAATAAACCGTACTACTCGGTGAATTCCGGCGTGCGCCATGCCATTTCTTGCAGCACCCATGTGTTGCCGTCGGGATCGCGGAAATGCGCGTCCTTCACGCCTCTGCCGTGATCGGTGATCGCGCTGACCTCAATTCCCCGGCTGATCACCCACTCGCGCGCTTTGGCGACATCCGCGACCACGAGATGAATCGCGCGCTGTGATCCGGCTTGCATGTCATCGATCCCCGGCAGCCCCCGGCTGATCAGGATCGAACAGGCTGAACCGGGCGGCGTAAGCTGGATCATGTGGACGGAATCGCCAACTTTGGTATTGTGATCGACCACCCAGCCAAGTTGATCGGCGTAAAACGCGCGTGCGCGCTCAACATCCGCCACCGGAATCGGGACAAGCTCAAGTTTCATGTGCATGGAAATGCGCTCCTGACGCAGAATTTGATGCTTTATGTCGCAAAAGTGGGAGGGGTGTGAAGTTTTTACCCCTCCCCCGTCCCCTCCCCGAATTCGGAGAGGGGAGCAAACGGCGCTATCCGAACCGCAGACCTACAAGTGAGCAGATCGGGGAGAAAGGTAACGGACTTACTCTCGTGCTAAATTGCGTTATACTATGCGTCGATGACTTCAGCCGCCGGATATCTCTATGTCGCAGATCAACACGCTTTTCATCTCGTACCGCCGCGCCGATAACCCCATCTTCGTCGAACGCATCCGTGACTGGTTGATCGCCCGCTACCAACGCGACCGCGTGTTCATGGATTTCGACAGCATCCCGTCGTTCACGCGCTTTCAAACCTTCATCGAAAAGAAAATCGCCGCCAGCGACGCCGTGATCGTGATTATCGGTCCGGAATGGCTAAACCTGCTGAAAGAGAAAGAAAGCAGCGGCGAGATCGATTATGTGCGCATCGAGATCGAGTCGGCGCTCAAGCTGAACAAAGTAATCGCGCCGATCCGCATCCTTGATGCCCCCGCTCCTCGTCCCGCCGATCTGCCGCCGTCGCTGCGTCCGCTCTGCGAGATCAATGCGCCCGTGCTGAATACGGGGACACATTTTCTCGACAATATTGAGCGGCTGATCGCGGATTTAGAGGCGGCGTATGGAGAGCATGTTACGTCCGAGGCGGAGAGATTAGCAAAACAATATATCGACAGCGCCAATACAAGATTTGAGGCTGGTGATTATGAGGGTGCGATTGCGGATGCAACCGAAGCAGTCCGCCTGAAGCCAGATTATGCCGCTGCCTACCGCCGTCGTGCTGGTGCGCGGGTAAGGAGCGGTGACTACGATGGCGCGATTGCCGACGCGAACGAAGCCATTCGACTTAAGCCGGATTATGCCGATGCGTACTTTAATCGTGGATCAGCGCGCGACAAGAAGGGCGACTTTGATGGTGCAATTGCTGACTACACGGAAGCGATGCATCTTAACCCGGATGATCCTTATGTTTATAATAATCGCGCTGGAGTACGGGGGGTCATAGGTGATAATGACGGCGCGCGGGCGAGCAAGGATGATAGTGACGGCGCAATCGCCGACGCGACCGAAGTGATCCGTCTCAAGCCGAATTATGCTGACGCTTACATCCTTCGCGGACTAATGCGACGAGAGAAGCGCGACATAACTGGCGCAATAACCGATTGGCAGGTGGCGATTCGATTGGGAGCCCCTAACCGTGCACAGCTTGAACAATGGATAGCCGGGTTGGAGCAAGAAAGCTATTGATGTGTGTCCCTAGTCCTGCATCCCTCTCTATCGCTTA
>JAPKMU010000458.1 GCA_026645745.1 Anaerolineae bacterium
TTCTCGGCAAGGCGACGATTTATCTGCGTGCGATGAAAAAGCCCCTGTCATCCGACATGATCGCGTGGGTAGGGTAGATCGTCCAATAAGTTCCTCACCCCCCGTCCCCCTCTCCAAACTTTGTTTAGAGAGGGGGTGAAAAGCAGCGCCTTTGTTTTCCCCTCTCTATCGCTTGCGATGGAGAGGGGTGGCGCACCGAAGGTGCGACGGGGTGAGGATTTACTGTCGCCCCCTCTACCCGCTTGCGTGGGAGAGGGGGGAGGACTTACCGTTCCGTATTCCCATCGTTAAAAATACCCGTCGGATGGCAGCCTCGCCCCGCATTCGTCGCTTCCCGTTCCAGCGAGACAAAATAATCAAATTGAGCGTCGTCCGGGCGATACAGCACCGCCTCGGCGTAACCGTTCCGCACCAACTCGGCATTCACGAACGTGTTCCCGACGTACACATAGCGCAGCAGTCGATCATACCGATCCGTGTTGCTTTGATCGCGCACAAGTGAGACAGTTTGCCCTTGCACCAGCCGAACATTCGCATCGCGCGCTTCGCTGTAACATGCCTCGTCGCGCTCCGGTGTATTGACGCCGACATAGCGCACGCGGTACACAATCCCGTTGATCTCTACGTCAATCGTGTCGCCGTCGATCACATCCACCACAATGCCTGTTTCATCAGCGGCAGGCGCGGGGGAAGAATCGCCGTTTCCGCTGCTGCTCCCGCCGTCGATAGGCGTGTATTCGAGTTCGCATGCAGAGATTGTGAGCGCCAAAACGAACATCAGCGCGAATATTCCAAGACGCTGTACACGAACGATCATAGAAATCATCCTTATGCTAAAATTCAGCGATATCGAATAAATGGAGCATTATACGCAGATTTGCGATGAACGATCTGCCGATGTTGAACCAATCACGCGCCAATCGATCCGATGCGGCGCGCAACCGAGAACTCTTGCTGCAAACCGCCCGCCGATTGTTCGACGAGCAGGGGGTTGATGCTGTGCCGATGAGCGCCGTCGCGGAAGCGGCAGGGGTTGGCAAGGGGACGCTTTACCGCCATTTTCCGAATAAGGCGGTTCTGTGCGAAACCCTGATCCATGAAGCTCAGCGCGACCTGCAAGAGCGTACCTTCGTTAAACTCCGCCAACAGCCCGATCCAGCCGTGATGCTGCATTGGTTCTTGCGTGAAGTCTCGGTGTTCGTGTACGCGAATGCGGCATTTTTGCGCACGGGCGGCATGGAAATCATGATTCATCCCGCGCATGGCTGGTGGCGGCAAACGATCCGCGCGCTCTTGGGGCGGATCGACTTTAGTCACAAGCCAACCCCACCCGATCTCGATGTGCTCACCGACGTGCTGTACTTGATGCTTGATGTCCGCGTGCAAGCCTTTCAAGAGAGCGTGCGCGGTTGGGATTTGGCACGCATTCAAGACGGTTTCGACTCGCTGCTGGACACTTTGATCCATTAAACGGACTGTCGTCCGTTTCTAATCTGGTTCTTATCGAATACGCGGGTATCTTGTGCTATCCTGTCTTTATCAAACGGACTAGCGTCCGTTTTACTTTGAATGATAAACGACAGGGAGTACACCTCGCATGACGACATGGACACTCGATCCGGCACACAGCAGTGCGAATTTTTCTGCCCGTCACATGATGGTGACGACTGTTCGCGGTCAGTTTAAGGGCGGCGTGACCGGTACGATCAACTTTGATCCGGCAAATCCGGCGGCTGCGTCGGTTGAGGCGACCATTCAAGCGGCTAGCATCGAAACAGGGCTTTCCGATCGTGACAATCACCTCCGCAGCGCTGATTTCCTTGATGCAGCAAATCACCCCGTGATTAGCTTCAAGAGCACGAAGGTTGAACCGACCGGCGATTCCAGCGCCAAGATCACAGGCAGCCTGACGATTCGCGGCGTCACCCGTGAAGTGGTCGTCAATGCGGACTTCATCGGCGTGGCAAAAAGCGCCTTCGACGGCAAGGATCGCGCGGGCTTTGAAGGCACGACCACGATCAACCGTGAAGACTTCGGGCTGACATGGAATGTTGCGCTCGAAGCGGGCGGCGTGCTCGTCGGCAAAGAAATCAAGATCACGCTCGACGTGGAAGCGATGCCCGTCGAAGTCGCCGCCGCCGTCTAACCAGACAAGAAAAACCGTCAACGCAAAGACGCAAAGATGACTCCGCAAGTTAAGTCTCTTTGCGTCAACATCCGATCTTTCTCCTTTGTGTTCTTCGTGTTCTTTGTGGTTCAAACTTTTTCTTTCCCCTCTGCGTATTGCGAATCAACCTTTCCACCGTCATAATTGTGAACAAATGGACAAACATTATGAGGGCTGTATGGGCAAGGTTGGACTCTTCTACGGCAGCAGCACGGGCAAGACGGAATTCGTCGCCTACCAGATGAAAGATCAATTCGATAAACGCGCTCCCGGCTTGGTGGATGTGTTCAACATCGGCAGCACCAGTGTTGAGCAGTTCACCGGATACGAGTACATCATCTGCGGCATCCCCACATGGAATACCGGACAGCTTCAAGACGACTGGGCGTTTTTCCTTCCCAAACTCAAGGGCGTCAGCCTGAAGGGGAAGAAAATCGCTGTCTTTGGTTTGGGTGATCAAAATGGTTATGGTTTCAACTTTTTGGATGCGGTCGGTACGCTGACCGATGAACTGCTCAAGTGCGGCGCGCAGCTCTGGGGTTTGTGGCGCACGACAGGCTACCAATTTGAAGAAAGCAAAGCCGTCGTTGAGGATCATTTCCTCGGTTTAGGCATCGACGAGGACGGGCAGAACGAATTGACCACCGCCCGCGTCGAACGGTGGGTGAATCAAGTGCTGGGTGAATTCGAACTCGGCTAGAGAATGGCATTAACGCAAAGCCGCGAAGATTCTTTGCGGCTTTGCGTTCTTTGTGGTTCGTTTTCTTTCCCCTTTGAACTCTCCGCTAGAAAGCGCAGCAGCCACCAATGAAAATTCTCGTTACCGGAGCTACAGGACATGTCGGCTTGACGCTCGTCAAGCGGCTGATCAGCGAAGGGCATGCCGTTCGCACACTTGCTAACGACAGAGGCAGATCGCTGGAAGAACTCACCAAACTGGGCGTACAGCATACCCATGCGGACATCACGCGCTGTCAAGAGATCATGCCCGCATTCAGGGGTGTTGAAGTCGTGTATCACCTCGCGGCACGCGTCTCGTACCGGGATCGCGGCTGGGAGGATGTCAAAGCTGTTAACGTGGATGGTGTTCGCAGCGTGATCGAGGCGTGTTTTGCTTCTGATGTGCGGCGTTTGGTACATTTCAGTTCTATCGAAGCCCTATCGCCTTACCCGGTCGATCAACCGATCACGGAAGAACGCCCGCTGGTTGATGAACACTTTCGCTATCCATATCCACGCTCGAAAGCAATGGGGCAGCGGCTCGTACTGCAAGCGCTTGATCACGGCTTGGATGCGGTGATCGTCTACCCAACCGCCGTGATCGGACCGAACGATTATGCGTTCCGGGGCGCAAATAAGATACTGCGTCTGTATGCACACGGCGATATGAACCTCACGACTGAAGGTGGATTCAATTTCGTCGATGTGCGTGATGTTGTCGAGGTCGCTGTCAATGCCGCAAACGCGCCGAAAGGGACAAGTTATCTCGCGGCGGGGCATTGGCGCACATTCTTAGAGATGGCGGCGTTGATCGCACAGAACAAAGGCATGCCACCCCCCAAGCTGCGCATCAAACTTAAGCAGATGCAGCAGATCGCGCCGGTTGTTTCGTGGTGGAATGAGCTACGCAAGCAGCCGCCCACCTTGACCGCTGCCGCCGCGCACGCCGTCAGCCATTGGGGAAATGTCAGCACCGAACGTGCCGCGCGCGATTTTGGTTATCAACCGCGCCCGTTTGAGCAAACGGTTCTCGAAACAGCGGCATGGCTCGATGAAATAGAAGCCGTTTGAATTGACCCCTCAC
>JAPKMU010000459.1 GCA_026645745.1 Anaerolineae bacterium
ACCGCCTGCACGTCGCGTTTGCGAATCCGCGTGCGGCGACCGATCTCGCGTACCATTTTCTTCTTGTTCAGGCTCACGGTGCGATCTCCTGTTCCGGTTGCCGTTCTCGTTCGCGGGCGAGCGCGACACGGGCGGCAGCTTCCAACACTTCGCTGTGTTTCGCCTCGTCAGGCGGCGTGTCCGCTGAGAAACTCAGGCTGACCCCGCGCTCCAACAGAAGCGGATCAGCGCGCTCGACCGCAAGCCGCGCCCGCCAGTCGTCGCGCTCATAAAACCGGGTCAGGCGCGCATTCAGGATCACCTGCGCCGCGTGTCCCGCCTCGACATAACGCGCGAAAACCGTGCAGTTGCCCACCTGCGGCGTGATCACTTCATCGACGGTCAGCAGCGGGCGTTGCCGTAAATGGCTGTTCGGGTCGTCCGCCGTCGCGGTGCCGCTCGCCTTGCTGTAAAACTCCGCCGTCTCCGCGTCGCAGCCGCCGTAAATCACCTGCGTCGCCAAGCCCGTGAACAGCGCCGCCGTCCCTTCCTCCCCGTAAATCAGGTGAAACTGCCCTTTCGTTTGCGCGCCGATCACGATGCTGATGCGCCGCTTGCGCACGAGGTTGACATCCGCCACCAGCCCATCGAGCCGCCCGAGCGTCGGGAATTCGTCCAGCACGATGCCGACCGGGACGGGCAGCGCCCCGCCGTGCCGCTCGCCGAGCGTGTCGAGATCGAGCATAAGCTTTCGCAGCGTCGCGCCGAGATACGAGGCGTACACGGCGCGCATTCTGCCGGGACAGGTGAGGACGACGACCGTGCGCCCGCGTGTGAGCAGCCCCGCATCGAAGTCGGTGGCGGACGTGTTGGCGCGCACGTCGGCGGATGCCCAGCCCGTGAGCGCGGTCGCCAAGGTGGCGATCACGTTCGCGGCAACCTTGCCATCGGTGTTGACCGAGGCGATGAAGCTGTTGGCGAGCAGCGCCGCGTCATCGCGTTTCGATTTCAAGGTGTTCGCTAACGTTTTCGGGTCGTTCATCGCCTGATAAATCGCACCGAGCGTGTCGAAGCGGATCAGGCAGGCGGACAGGAGCGCTGCAGCGCTGTCCGACCAGAAGCGGTGGTCGCCGTGCGCGGGCGGCACGAGGACCTCCGCGATTGCCCGCGCATCGGACACCGTGCGGATGTCCGCCGCGAGGTTGTAGCGCGGTCCGGCGGCGCTCGTCGGATCATGCACCACAACCAAGTGCCGGGTGATGGCGGCAATGCGGGTGATATGTGCGGTCAGTTCACCCTGCGGATCGGCAACGATGAGCGAATGTCCCGCGCGCATCCGATCGGCGATTGCCGGCAGGATGATCGCCTGCGTCTTACCCGATCCGGCGCTGCCGAGCGTTAGGACTCCGCGCGCGATGTCCTCGCCGCTCAAGCAGAACTGCCCACGCCCAAAATCGAGGCGGCGTTTCCCGGCTCCCCAGAACGCGCCGAGCAGCGTCAGCCCGTCCGCATCGGGGCGGCGAAAACGGCGGTACTCACGCAGGGTGCAGAAATGCGATGATCCGAGTGCGCCGCGTGTGACGGGCGGCACGCGCAGCCGGTCGATCCGCTCACGCAGCCAACCGCCCTCGCGGATCAAGCTGTGCAGCACGATGACGCTCGTCACGACGAGAAACACGCCCATCACCCCGAACAGGAACAGCCGATCCGCGTCGATGGTCGGGGGCGCTCCGGTGATGAGGCGGATCAGGGCGTTGGTGGTGGATCGTCCTCTCCGCACTGCTATGTCGCCTGTGAGGGTCACATACGCAGCGGAGGCGGTGAGCATCACCAGCGCGTAGCTGAGAACGGTCACGTTGCGCTGAAGGTAGGAGGCTTTGGCGGATTCTTCCCCGGTGCGGCGGATACTCACGCCCATCAACACAGCGGATAGGATGACGATTATGGGCGTTATGCAGAGGAATACGGGGAGCAATCCGCTGAGGATTTCGCGCCCGTCGGTGAACAGCCAATAGAGCATGATCAGGGTTTTCGCTTCTGCTTTTGCGCGGAATGCCAACTGTAGAACCTTTGAAGCGATGCCTCCGATACGAATCGAGGGGTAACAAGTGCGATTGAGAAACAAGCGATCCAAATATACAAGAATGGTTGAAATACCAAAATGAAGACAAGTGCAGCTATCGTCATACTTTTACGCCTCCAGTTATCGGCGTATTTTCCTTTTAGGCGCGCAATGGCTCGACAAGCAGGCATGTACAGGATTTCTACGGTATCCTGCGACTGAAGCTGCAAATACGTTTTTCGCGTGATCACCTGTGTGACATAAATCTCCACGTCGACATTTGGTTGAAACGTCACGTTGTATTCTGGTGGTCGGCTTTGGCGCACATACAGGTTCATCAATTTCGCCTCACTCCGTTTTCCGTACTGTTTGAGAAGGAGCCAGACTGCCCATTCTCGAGCGGAAACGGCTGTGACTAGTACACCTATTGCGCCGTAAACTCCGAGAATTATGAGAACGACCAAATGTCCGACAAGCTGTTCCATCGTTTATAACCGTGTGTTTAGAGAAGTTTATGCTTGAGTATACGTCTTGGTTATTCTTTTGAACCCCATTTCACAGCGTTCTATCCTGAATATCGGCATCCAGTGCTGGAGTCATATCCGGGCGCAATCTGCGCCACTCCAGCCCAATCGTCTGATCAAGCATCATCGAAAAGTGGTGCGCGGCGATATCGCGGAACAGCTTGTCATGCCCCTTCGAGGTGTTGTTGTACACGGGCAGACGCTCCGCCATGCTCGACACCGTGCCGGGGAGGACAACGTGTGTATGCAGATGTTCGCGTGAGGGTTCGTCGTCCGTCGCTTTCGTTTTTGCCGTGTGGATTGTGTAACTGAACTCCGGCTGATCCATGCCGCGCGCCGTGTAGTAATCCTCGACCACCCGCTCGGTGAGTTCGCCGATAAACGCGCGGCGCTGCCGTTCGGGAACGAGCGTCATCAAATCCGGACGAACGTCCACGCCATCACGTGATCGCTTTTGAGCGCCTCACACTGCTTGAAAATCTCGCGGTGATGTTTGCCCATCCCCCGGTCGATCCAGCGGATGTAGCCGCGATTTTTTGCCAACCAGTTGTTGCGCCGATCCCGATATTGAAAATAGCGCAGCATCGTGCGCAGCGCGCCGGGACCTTTGCCGTAGCCCTGCCCGGTCGGACTCTTGTACGCGAAATTGACAATGATCACGGGCTTCATGTGGACGGCTCCAAGTCACGCACCGCGCGGATCTGCGCCAAGAGCGCCTCCCCGTCGCGCTTCGCCGTGATGATCGCCTCTGCGAGTGCGTCGTTCGCGTCTGACTCAAACAGCGCGCTCAGGAGATAAATCTGGATGTTCGCCTGAAACGTGAGAATCGCCTCCAAACGATCCAGCCGCGCTTGCAGCGACTTCTGGAAATGCCGTTTGCTCCCGACCAAATCCGACTGCGCGTCGAGGTATTCGCGAATCGCCTCACGGATGATGTCCGATTCGGTCACATCGCGTCCGCGCTTGGCGGTGAGTTGCAGCAGCAGTCCGTGCATTTCTTCGGACATATTCAGGCTGCGTTTGATGTTTTTGACCGCCATGCACGCGCTCCATCAGGTGTGTTTCGGGTGATGGAATCGTCGCATACGGGGCAGTTTCGTGCGGCGCAATTTTGCGGTTTGTCGTTGGCGTTTTTGCGGGCGCGCACATGGTGTGCGCCCGGTGGATGCGGCGGCGCGGCATCCACCTGCCCGGCAGAACCCAGCGGGGCTGCCGGGGTGCGCCACGTGAGTGGCGTACAGAAGCCCCCACCGGCAACTGAGGTGGCGAGGTTTTCTCCTCGCTCACCGCCCCCGACCGCAGACACCCCCCTGAATACAGCGTCTCTGAACGCTCACAAAGCGTCATTTCGCGGAGTCGGTGGGGGCGGTTCGGCGCT
>JAPKMU010000045.1 GCA_026645745.1 Anaerolineae bacterium
AGCCGGGGAGCGCTGCCGAAGCAGCTAAAGGCGCTACACACATCTACCAAGCCGCGCAGCCAGAATATCACGAATGGATCGAGAAGTTCCCGCCGATTCAACAGGCAGTGCTTGACGCAGCGATTCGACACAGCGCAAAACTAATCGTCGTCGAAAACCTGTATATGTACGGCGACACCAACGGCACACCGCTCACCGAGAATCTGCCGCATAAGCCAACGGCACAGCGTAAAGGGGTTTTGCGCGCCCGCCTCACCGAGCAGTTGATGGATGCGCACCAAAAAGGACAGGTTCGCGTTGTAATGGGGCGCGGTTCAGATTTCTACGGTCCCGGCGATATGGTGATGGGCGAGCGCACGTTCATCAACGCCTTGAAGGGAAAACAGGTGAGCGCCATTGGTGACTTGAATCTGCCGCACACCTTTACGTATACCCGCGACTTCGGCAAAGCGCTTGTGATTTTGGGTGAAAACGATGACGCGTTTGGTCAACCTTGGCATGTCCCCAGCCCCGCGCCGATCACACAGCGAGAATTGATCACGATGGTATTTGAGGCAGCAGGAACGACGCCGAAGATCGGCAGCATGGGGATGATGATGCTGCGCTTTGGCGGTTTGTTCGTCCCAGCAGCGCGCGAAGTGATCGAGATGATGTACGAGTTCAATAAACCGTTCATCCTCGACAGCAGCAAGTTTACGAAACGGTTTGGGATGACAGCGACGCCGTACCGCCAGTCGGTCGCGGAAACGGTCGCGTGGTTCAAAGCGCATCTGCCGGAGATCGAAGCCGCGCACAAATAAAACCAACCACAAAGACGCGAAGGCGCTAAGACAATCCCATAGTGCTTAGCAACTTCGCGTCCTTTTGATATTCATACCCTTACGGCGTGGGGGATGCCTCAGGACCTTGTTCGAGGGATAAACGATACGTGCCACCCTGTCCGAAATGCTCACCAACCAGAATCGAGTAGATGCCGTCGGTGGGCAGGACAATTATGATCCGGGAATCAACTCGGTTATCAAGGCGCGGACTTGCGTCATCATTGATGATCAACTGAGATTTATCCGGGCGATATAAGCCAACCTCAGCATCAAACGACGAACCGATGCCGACCGCCTCCAGCGTGATCGTCACGCTGTCCCCCGCGTCACCTTGGAACGTATACACATGGTATTCATCATCACCGATACGTCCCTCTTCCGACTGCCCGTATTCAAGCACGCCCTGATTGTCAGCACTGGTTGGCAGCGTGTCAGGCATATCACTAAATACCCCTTCTGGATCGAATTGGAATGCGCCGGGGGTGCTCATCGCTTCAAAGAAGCGCTCGACATCAGGATCAGCTTGGAATGTCCCTATTGCATTTTCCATCGCCGGACCGACCGCATCTGCAAAGGAGAAGAAGAGTCCAGCACACAGCGCGCAGCCGAGCAGCGTCAGCCCACCGATGAACGCGAGAATCATAATGCAAGGATGCGTGCCCTTGCGCGGTGGAATGTAGTAATTTGCTACGGGCGGCACTGGGGACGAATAGGAGTCGTTTTTCGGTTTTTCTTTGTAGGCGGGCTGACCAAACGGATCAGTTGAACCTGAATTCCCGTAGGTGGTCGAACTCGAATCGGCAAAATCGCCGAACCCGCGTGAGAAATCGTCGCGGGCGGGCGCGGCTTGCATCGGATCAGAAGATGACGTGCTGTCAAACGGTGAACGGCTGCTGATTCCGCTCGAACGCAGACGGTCAAGCATATCGCGGGCGCGGCTGTCATCCGGGCGTAAGCGAAGCATTTGTTCAAGCGCGTACATCGCACGCGCCGGATCATTGGTGTAGCTGGTCGCAAGCAGCCACCAAGCATCGGCGTTCGCGGGACTCTGGCGTACCATCGGCAGGAGAATCTGTTGGGCTTCGGTATATTGTCCCTGCTGGACGAACCGATACGCGGACTGGAGTTGTTCGGCGGGTGTAGGCATAAAGGCAACCTCTGGATAGAGAACGATGTCCATTTGAGTATGACAGAACATTGTCCTATACGCACGCGCGCGCTGTGCGTTGCAGTCGAAAGTCTTGGCGCGGATAATCTGACGACTTTCAGGCGGCTGTATCACGAAAGAGTAACCATCGTTGAGTCCGAAATCCATTCAAGCGCACACCATCGGGATCGTCGTCATACTGCTTGTGTATGCCGGATTGGCAAGTGCTTACGCGATCCGTACCCCGGCTTGGCAGTCCCCCGACGAACCCGCCCATTACAACGTGATCGCGCAGATCAGCGCTAACGGATGCTGCCCGGTGATCGAGATGGGCGATTGGGATTCGGCGTATCTCGATACGCTCAAAAGCGCCGAATTCGCGCTGGAACTGCTCGACCGCATCGACAGCATTCAATACGAAGATCATCAACCGCCGCTGTATTACCTTGCCGCCGCGCCGATCTTCCGCCTGACAGACGGCAGTTTGACCGCACTGCGTTTGTTTTCGGTGGTGCTGGGCGGAATCACGGTGTGGCTGGCGTACCGCGTTGGGCGATCCGCATTCCCATCACGTCCGTTGATCGCGTTGGGTGCGGCGGGTTTCATCGCCTTCATCCCGCAGCATCTATCGATTCTTGCGTCGGTAAACAATGATGCCGCGTCCGGTGTCGTGATCGGCGTGGGTGTGCTGGCGATGATCGGTTTTCTTAAGCAGGAGCGCGTGCCGGTGTGGCTGCTCGGCGTAATCGCGGGAATCGGATGGCTGACGAAGGCAAACACGATTGGACTTGGCGCGGTGATGTCGGCGGCGATTTTCTACCGCTGGTGGATAAGCGCTGCTGATCGTCGTATCGCGTCCTTGATCCGTGACGCGATCTTGTTTGTTGTGCCGCTGCTCGGCTTGGCGGCGATCTGGTGGGTGCGGAATATCGGGGTATACGGCTTTCCAGATGTGCTCGGTTTGGCGGCGCATGATCGCGTCGTCGTCGGTCAGATGCGCACCGCCGAAATTCTCGCGCAAGTTGGATGGGGGGAGTATCTCCGCCGCGCCGCCGAAACGACGTTCAACAGCTTTTGGGGACAGTTCGGCTGGATGGGGCTGCCGCTCACGGCGGGCATGTATTGGGGTATATTGATCGGAATCGGCGTGGTGATCGTCAGTGGCATGATCGGTTTAATCCGCCGCGTGCATGCTGAAAAAACGGATCGGCGCTGGTTGTGGACGCTGGTGTGGTTGTGGATCGCGCTCGCGTTCGCGCAGTATGTCTACTACAACACGTCGTTCTATCAGGTGCAGGGGCGCTATCTGTATCCCGCGTTGATTCCACTCGGTTTGCTCACGGGTTGGTCGCTCGATAGTTGGGGGCGGGATCGCGGCGGCATGCTGGCATGGTTGGCGCTCGCTCCGCTGGTGGGGTTGGCGCTGTTGAGCGCATATCTCGTCTGGCGCGTAATTCCGATTCTCGCGCCGGGGATATAGAATGACGGGGTATTGGATGATTGAGGATTGCGACGCATGGATTTACTGATCGGCACGGGCAACCCCGGCAAGCTGCGTGAATATCGCGTACTGTTGGCAGATTTGCCCGTTAAGTTGTACAGCCTTGAAGATGTCAACTTGAATTCGGTTGATGTAGACGAACCGCACGACACCTACGAAGGCAATGCTGTCCACAAAGGGCGCGTTTATGCCCAAATGTCCGGGATGCCTACGCTGGCAGATGACAGCGGACTCGAAGTGGATGCGCTTGGCGGTAGACCGGGAGTGTATTCGGCGCGGTACGCGGGCGGCGGCGACCGTGACCGGTATACAAAACTGCTCGGAGAACTCGAAGGCGTGCCGGACGAAAAACGAACAGCGCGTTTTCAGTGCGTCGTCGCGCTGGTCTTTCCTGATGATCGCGCGCCAATTTCGGTGTTAGGGAAGGTCGAAGGACGAATCGCGCATCAGCCGACTGAAGGCGGGGCGGTGGGGTTTGGCTATGATTTTGTGTTCATCCCGGAAGGTTTTGATCAGGCATTAAGCGCCTTGTCGATGAGCGAGAAGAATCATCTCAGCCATCGTGGGAATGCGATCCGCGCCATGATCCCACATCTGCAAGCGCTCTTGAAAGCATAGAGAAAAGCGTTCCCGCAAAGACGCTGTTTGGTTTTCCAGCGTCTTTGCGATACCGTCCCTAGGTCGCTTCGGGGTAGCTCACGGGCGGAAAGCCGTACAGCGCTTCCCATTCACGCCGTAAAATGCTCATTTCGTGGGTGTCGTAGTATACGCCGTCGCGGTATACGGTGGCGCGCAGCGTGCCATCGAGCTTGAACCCAACTTTTTCATAGGCGCGGATTGCACGCGGATTATAGCTGATCACGCCAAGCCGCACGGCGTTCAAGCTCATCTCTAAAAATGCAAACTTGAGCAAGACCCGCACGGCATCAGTACCAAAACCTTGCCCCCGGTCGGCGGAACTGCCAATTCCGATGTAGAACGAACAGTGCCGCGCAGCCCATTGGATATGGTTGATCACCAAGATTCCGATCAGCCGGTTATCGCTTAGAGCATAAATGCTGAAGGGAATCTCTTCCTGAGTTCTTTCGGCGGCAGCAGCCCATGCAATCATGTGTTCCGCCGACGCGGGCGCAAACAAAACGGCTCGCCTCAGGCGGAAGTATTCGACGTCATGTGTCCACGCCGCGAATTGATAAAGATCGGCGGGAGTGGGTTTCTTCAGTATGACCAGATCACCCTGAAGGAGATCGTTTCCGAGGATAGGCTGCATTGATCATCTCCTTTGCGTCGCTGCATTAGGTCGCTTCGGGGTAGCTTACGGGCGGAAACCCGTACAGCGCTTCCCATTCACGCCGTAAAATGCTCATCGCGTGAACATCATAATACACACCATCACGGTACACGAACGCGCGCATCGTCCCATCGAGCTTGAACCCGACTTTTTCATAGGCGCGAATGCCGCCGGGGTTGTAGCTCATCACTTCAAGCCGGACAGCGTGCATGTTCATTTCGAGGAACGCATACTTGAGCATAGCGCGGATCGCATCTGTCCCGTAACCCTGTCCACGATCCGACGCATTGCCGATCCCCAGCCAGAACGAACAGTGACGCGCTGCCCAGAAAATATCCTTGATCACCATGACGCCGACCAAACGGTTATCGCGGATTGTGCGAATGCTGTAGGGGATTTCATTTTCATTCTTTTCCATCTCCGCAAACCAGCCCGCCATCGCCTCGACCGATGCAGGGTAGATCATCCCCCGGCGGAGCAGTCGGCTGTACTCGACATCGTGTGTCCATGCCGCGAACTGTTCAATGTCGTCATGACTGGGCTTTGCCAGCATGACCAAATCCCCGTGCAGCAGGTTGTTTCCCAGAAATGGCAGCATCACTTGTACCCTTCCTGAACCGTTAACACTCGAACATCATCCCATTATAGCGGGATAGCGGCACAAAATAAAACGCCGGATGGCTTGACCCGTCCGGCGTTTCGTTTATCAAGATGCAATCGGGAACTGCTACGAGTTTCCCCCCATCAAGCGCTTACGAATGTCCACGACGATAGCACGGGTCGCAAGATCGTATTCTAGGTCTTCGGTGACTTTGTTCCATCCGTGAAGGACAGTACTGTGTTTGCGTCCGAAGGCATCTCCGATTTGCGCCAGTGACGCGCCCGTTAGCTCACGTGCCAAGTACATCGCGATCTGCCGTGCGCTGTTGATCTTTCCATCACGACGTGGACCGATCAGGTCATCGGAGGTCAGATGATGATACTCTGCGACAAGATCAACCACACTGGCGAGCGTGACATACGTGCGCGGGCGGCGGTAGTTATCCAAGATTTCTTGCGCGTCTTCCGCGTCAAGCGTCGCGTGGTTCAACTGCGCGGCGGCTGCCATGCCATTGAAAACACCCTCTAATTCGCGGACGTTCATGCGGGTGCGCGCCGCGACGAGATCATACACACGTGGATCGAGCGTAATCCCGCGCTCCCGCGCCCAAGAGCGCAAAATGGCGATGCGCGTCTCGATGGTTGGCGGCTGCATATCCATCACCAACCCACCTTCAAAGCGTGAACGCAGCCGCGCTTCCAGTGTTTGAAGTTCGCGCGGATGACGATCTGACGCGATCACGATCTGTTTGCCGACCATGTAAAGGGCGTTAAACGTGTGAAAGAATTCTTCTTGTGTACTGTCTTTGCCTGCAATGAATTGAATATCATCTACCAACAGCACATCCGCCGAACGGTATTTATCGCGGAACATCGCGGTCGAACGCTGCCGGATCGAATCGATCAGGTCATTGGTGAAAACTTCCGACGGGATGTATATCGCCCGCATGCGCCGCGCCGAGCAGGTATGCGCAATCGCCTGAAGCAGATGTGTCTTTCCTAGACCCACATCTCCGTAAATAAAAAGAGGGTTATACGCGGTCGCTGGGCGTTCGGTCACAGCAAGTGCGGCGTTAAAGACCAGTTGGTTTTCAGCGCCGGCAATGAAGCGGTCGAACGTGTAACGCGGGTTAAGTTCGCTCTCCGGCAGATCAGGACGGGACGGGCGGGCGATCTGCTGGTGCAGCGGAACAGGAAGTGTTTCCGGTTCTTGCTCTGCCAGCAAACGGAACAGCGGCATATCAGCGCTGTCGTCGCCATCACGTTTCGGCGGGTTATAGGTTTCAAAGTGAAGTTCGATTGATGCTCCCCACACCTCATTCAGCACACGGCGAATTTGGCGGTGAAGACGATGCTGGAGCATATCCCGCGCAAAATCGTTACGAACGCCGATGGTAAACACGTCCTGTTCGGCGCGCAGAAACACCGCGTCGCGCAGCCACGTATCAAACGTGGGGCGATCCAACTGGAGTTGGAGTTGTTGATAGGCGGTATCCCATGCTTCTTGCGCGTTCACGATGGTTGTTCCTAGTGTTCCGTAGAATTAGACTGCACCGTAGTGAACCGGTGCACACGAATGTAAAACCATCAGAAGCCGCCGTTAGGCGCTCCTCCACACACTACGCTTCAGTTGTAATCCGGTAAGTTTGTTCGGAGGTCACTGCGCGGGGCGCTGACCGTCTTGCAAACGTGGAAGTGATTCACTGTAGTGTACATTTCAGTATACCCAGATCGCGCCGAATCGCAACGGCTTTGCCGCGTTTTCAACCTTAAAATTTTCACGCGGATCGATTTGGGATAAGTCTTGCGCGCAACACTTTTAACATTGGGATTTCTGCGTCCGAAATCCCACACAAGTTTTAACACTGCTTTAAGTACGAAAGTGGGTTATTCACGGCTGATGTGGGATTTAGAATCGGCATCAATCTCAAGGTGCGTGTTTTCCGCAACGCATTAACATTGGGATATTTTTCGATCAGTTCGTGCATACAAGACCCCTTCGTGAAAATTCTCTAATGTACATCTTCTAAAATCTGAGAGAGAGGGGTCATTTTGGAAGTTTAAGATAGGTCAATATACCCATCCCGTATGGATTCCGTTCCCATAAACTTAGGAATGAGTGCGGTAAAAACGTACTTGTATCCGCCCGACCATTACTGCTTCCATGTTAGCAGAGACCAAGGAATTCTCATGATCGACCGCTTCGACGACGAAAATACAGCATTCTTTAGTGACTCGGATACGCTGCCTAATGAACAGCTTCGTGCTGATATCATCAAGGTGTCAGCAAAGTCACGCTCAACGGCGGTTGCGGGTGCTATTGCAGCCGTGATTCGTGAACACCGTTACGCAGAAGTGCAGGCAATCGGCGCGGGGGCTGTCAATCAAGCTGTGAAGGCGTTGGCAATCGCGCGCGGTTACTTAACCGGTGACGAGATCGATATCGTCTGCACGCCTTATTTCACCGAAGTCGATATCGAAGGGCAGGAGCGTACCGCCGTTCGTTTTATCGTTGAGCCTCGTACACCAAACCAATAGCGGAACCGGGTGTCTAGCGTGGTGCTGCCATCCCACAACAAAATAGCGTGATCAAAGAGCGAAGGAAATCTTCGCTCTTTTTTTGCGAGTTGCTAGAATCGGGAATAATCTCACGACGAACTGATGGGCATCCCCCGATGAGTGTTTCACTGCGTACCGATCTACATATGCACACCACTGCCAGCGACGGGCAGTTTTCCCCCACCGATATCGTGGCAATGGCGCGTGAGCGTCATCTCACCGTGATTGCAATCACCGACCACGACACAACTGACGGTATTGCTGAAGCGCAAGCCGCTTCGCGCATTTCCGGGTCTCATCTCCATGATCCAATGATCGTACCGGGTATCGAATTAAGCGCCGAAGACAGCGGCGGCGATGTTCATATGCTCGGCTACTGGTTGAACATCGAAGATGCGGAACTTCAGACCACGTTGGCACGCTTCCGGCAGGATCGCGCCGATCGCGCCAAGCGAATCGTCGAGAACTTAGAGCGGATCGGCATGCCGATCCGGTATGAACGTGTGCTTGAGATCGCGGCGGTGAGCGGCAAACGCGGTGGTGCGATTGGTCGTCCTCACATTGCGCGGGCGATGATCGAAGCCGGGTACGCAGACAGCATCATTGACGCATTTAACCGCTGGCTTAGTCCGGGGATGCCCGCATACGTCGCGCGCGAACGGCTGTCGCCCGAAGGCGCAATTGCCTTGATCCACCGTTCAGGCGGTGCGGCGGTCATGGCGCATCCTGCCAAAGTCCCAGAGTATCGCGCGATGGTGATTCGCTTGGTGGAGGCGGGACTCGATGGTGTTGAAGTTGTGCATCCGGCAAACGACGCAAATACGCGGCTGGAACTGCGCGGCTTGGCGGCGATCTATGGCTTAATTACGACGGGGGGATCAGACTTTCATGGACGCGGCGAAAACGGTGAGATCAGCTTGGGGCAGTACAACCCTCCGCCCGATACATGGCGCGCACTCCAAGCCGCTGCCGAAAATCACCGCGCTAGAAATACTTGATCGCCAGCCACATTTCACCTGACTGCGGCTGCATTTCGATGGTGCAGCTTCCCCATGAATACGGCGGTTGGGTCAACCCTAAATCACGGATCGCTTGCTCATGTGCAGTGCGCATCGTCTCGTAATCCAAGGGAAGCGAGCCGGTCAAGAAGATAGACGCGGAGGTGAATATGCCGTCCACGAAAAAAAGATCGAGCGAAGCGGTGTGCTCACCAATAGTCACCTGAACATATTCTTGCTGGCGTAGGTGATACGTTCCCGACAGCACGCCGGTTTTGAACAGGGTTTCTGCACTCATTCCGCGCTGGATCGCTTGTTTGCTGTGAGGCAGATAAATCGCTCCATCATGCGGATCGATTCGCATTTGCTTTCCCTCATGAGTTCGTGAACCCGTTTGTTCCCCTCCTCGAAGCCGAGGAGGGGCGGTGACACGCTTTTACGCCTTCTCCATCACACTTCCGATGGCGTCCATCAATTCATGGAACTGCGGAATGCTCAACTGCTGTTTGGCGTCACTGAGCGCAACCGGCGGGTTCGGGTGAACTTCAACCATCAAGCCATCTGCGCCGCTTGCTTTCGCCACACGCGCCAGTGGAACGGCAATATCGCGCCGACCGGCAGAATGCGAAATATCCACCACGACCGGCAGGTGGCTTTCGAGTTTCAGTACTGCCACGCCGCCGATGTCGAGTGTGTTGCGCGTCCATTTCTCAAAGGTGCGGATACCACGCTCGATCAAAATCACCTGTGGGTTGCCGCTGCTCACGATGTATTCGGCAGCATACAGGAATTCTTCCAGCGTGGCGGCAAGTCCACGTTTGAGGATAATCGGCTTGTTGATTTTGCCGAGCGCTTTGAGTAAGAAGCTGTTTTGCATGTTACGCGCTCCCACCCAGAACACATCGACATAATCCATCATCATCGGAATCTGACTCTGATCCATGATTTCGCTGGTGATCGACATACCGTATTTGTCGGCAACCTGCCGCGCGATCTTCAAGCCGGGTTCGCCCAACCCCTGAAATTCATACGGTGAGGTGCGCGGCTTGAATGCCATCCCACGCAGAACTTTTACGCCCCGCTGTGCAAGTGCCGCAGCGGTCTCGTCCATCTGCTCGTAGCTTTCGACCGCACACGGACCAGAAATAAGCTGAAACCCTCCATCCCCGATGCGCGTTACGCCATCCGGCAGGGTGATGATCGTTTGTTCATCCGGTGATTTGCGATGCACGAGAATTTTGGCGCGTCCTGCCGATTCGGTCATCGCCAGCGAAGCGCGGAAGATTTCGCGGAACAGCGCCTTGATCGTCTCATTGCTGAAGGGACCCCGGTTCGCCATCTCCAACGTGGTGAGCATTTGGGCTTCACGCTGGGGATCGTAGTAGTCCTGATTCAACTGCTGGTGCAGGCGGTCGATTTCCTGAACGATGCGCCCGCGCTGAGACAGCAGTTCAAGGATTTGGAGGTTAATCTGATCGATCTGTGTGCGCAATTCTTCGCGCCGCTGCTGCGGAGTGCTGCTCATTCTCTTGTCCTGTTCACGTGATGACTGTTGGCGTACAGCGCCATTATAACGCGTCTGGTCACTGCGTTTTAACAGTCCACGCGGTAGAATACTTCAAGGGATCAAAAGACGAGCGAAGAACGGCGAAACGCCTGAAAGTCGCAAAGAAACGCAAACAAATAAGCGAACTTGCTTTGCGTTCTTCGGTATTCTTCGCGCACTCGCTATCGCAAGGGCGTTCCATGTACTTTTCGTGTCATACGTGGGCATTTCATGATCTCACTTTGGTTGAAGCGCTCGGCACGATCGGGCGGCTCGGCTTTCGCTATGCGGATATCGGGACGGGGGCAGGCTTTCCCACCAACCGCGCCGTCGCACAGCCTAAGCGCGCCGCCGCCGAAATACGCGATGAATTGGTGATCAACAATCTTCAACTTGCTGATCTGTATTTGATGCTGCCGCGTATTTCGTCTGATGACGAAGAACGGCGGCGCAAAGACCTTGATCTTTTTAAAGCGCTGCTGCCGTTCGCGGCGGAACTGAAAGCACCGGGTGTCGCCGGGGGTGATCGCCGAGGACGAAAACGCTTTCGAGCGTACTGCCGAGGCACTGCGCGAGATGATAACGGCGGCGAAAGCCGTACAGATTCCGCTCAGTATTGAGCCGCACCTCGATTCGATGGCGGCGACCCCGGCAGAGGCGCTCAAGCTGCTCGATTCAGTGCCGGGTTTACGCATCACGATCGATTGGGCGCAGATGGTGTGTCTAAATATCCAGCACGAGGAGATTCTGCGCCTTTTGCCCCATGCGCGGCATATCCAAATCCGGCAAGCGGCGAAGAATCAGCTTCAAACGCCTTGGGAAAAAGGCAAAATTGATGTCGCGCGTGTGGTCGCGGACTTGATCAATGGCGGCTACTCAAGCGCGGTCTGTGTCGAGATGATGAATATCCCCGGCAAACACGGGATGCAAAAAGTGGACTTCTTGCGTGAAAGCGCCCGGATGCGCGATACCCTGCGCGAAGCCCGCGATCGCATTCTGAAAGAACGGGAAAAGGAGAAATCGAAGTGATGCGCTCCAAACGTGGACTGCTGTTAATCGGCGGCGCAGTATTGGTGGTGATCCTCCTTGTGATTCTGTTAGTGAGCGCAAGCTCAAACCCGGATAGTTTCCCGCCGTATGCGGCGGCGCTGGCATTTTCGCGTGCGGTTGGCGTTGGTGATAACGCGGCAGCATCGGCTGAACTCAGCCCTGCTGCTGTTCAATGGGCGGGAGTCAACTGCCCGGAAGGGATCGCCGTGTGTTTGGGGCGGTTGGCTGATCCTGCATGGGGCGATTTGATCAGTGTGGTTTTTCGGCGTGCCGCACCCGATGGCGCGAACGCCTATGATGTCGAATTGATCGCCACATATGAGCAGGGCGTTGGCTTCAGCGGAATCTGCATTTACAACCGTGTTGAAAAACAGACGGACGATACATGGAAGGTCGCGGGATGGGCGGGCTGGATTCACTGTGCTGATCCGCTTTCGCGCGATATGGAGCGCAACCCCGAAGCCCCAAACCGCGTCAACTTGAGCGGGCTTGCGGATGTACCGATGCCAACGGCGACACTGGTACTGACCGAAGCACCCCCAACCGAAACACCGATCCCCACTGAAACCCCGCTGCCGACTTCGACGCCGAACCCCGCCGCACTGTCGTCCGCTGTTCAGTTTATCGAAGCGGTGGGGCGCGAAGATAATCTCGCCGTGCAGCGCTTAATTCACCCGATGCTGCGCGAATGGGTCGCCACCAACTGCCCACAGGGGCAGATTGCCACCTGCCTAAATGTGTTGATCCCCGATGAGTGGGGCGCGTTCGTCAGCGCAATTGTGAGCGGGACGGAAGATGCATTCGGCGGCTGGAATATCGATATTATCGCGCAGTATGAGCAGGGATTGGGACAGGTGGGGATGTGCGTCTTTGTTCGCATGCAGCCGCTTGAGGATCGTTATTTGATCAACGGATGGGCGGGTTGGATTCCCTGCACCGACGAACGATCACAAAATCTGGTTGGCAACCCGGATGCGCCGAATGTTGCGCCGTAAGGACATGAACGCCAAGGCGCAAAGACGCAAAGACGCTAAGGAAAGCCTGCTGGTCATGGATACACATGCTCACTGCAAATCGGGTGATGTGTTTGCACCTTCGCGTCTTTGCATCTTTGCGTTAATGCTCTTTTTCTCGCTTTCCGCTTGCGTGCCTGCCGAAACACCTCCTATATTGGACGCAACCCCCGCACCTCCGATTCGTGTGATCGATCAGCGTGTGATCACGTCCGCATTTTCAATAACATACCCGTTTGAGTGGCGCGCGATCCTGAGTCCGGCGGGTGAATCGCCGTTCGTGACGGCTGCCGCGCCGGACAATTGCACCGCGATCATCATCAGTATTGAACCGGTTGAGCCGCCCACGTTGAACGGCGACTGCGGCGAAACGGTCATACGGACTTCCCAGTCCTTGCTCAACAGCGGCACGATCTACCTAAGCGGGGTTTCGTCCGATGTGGATTTGCTGCAAACCACACTCGCCCAGATTCAGGAGAGCATCACAGCCCCATGAAACGCGCTGAATCGTTTCCGCTTCCCCTGTTGATTTTCGTCGTCGCGGTCGCTTTGATCGGGCGTGTGCTGCTGATTGCCTCGAATACCGTCTCTTTTCATTCCGACGAAGCCGTTGTCGCATTGATGGCGCGGCACATCCTCGAAGGATCGCGCCCGACATTTTTCTATGGTCAGGCGTACATGGGATCGCTCGATGCGTGGTTGGTGGCGGTCGGGTTCGCGCTGTTCGGTCAAACCGTGACGGCGATCCGGCTCGTACAGGGTGCGCTTTACCTGTTGATCGTCGCCAGTGGTTTTGTCGTCGCGTGGAAAGCCTCGCATGATCGGATCACCGCCGCCGCTGTCGGGCTGATCCTTGCGATTCCGTCCGTATTGTTTGCGACGTATTCCGCTGCGACTTTAGGCGGCTACAACGAGGCACTTTTGCTTGGCAATTTGACGCTGATCCTCGCGCTTGATCTGGCGGGAGAGTATTCCCTCTCACGGTGGCGCTGGCTCTTGCTTGGCTTGATCGTTGGTATCGGTTGGTGGACGAATGGGTTGATCGCCGTCTACGCGCTCACCGCAATTCTGCTCATTCTTGCCGAGCCTGTCCGTTCGGCGGTGCGCTATTTACGGCAGATTCCGCGTCACGCGCTCCGCATGGGCGAGGTAATCCGCCCATTTTGGGGTACGCTTGCGCCGATCCGCTGGGGGGTGCTGCTCGGCGCGGCGGGGTTCGTGCTCGGTGCTGCGCCTTGGTGGGTGTTCGCGCTGCAAAACGACCTTGCGCCGCTGGCATTCTTGACGGGAAGCTCTGCGGGGAGCGAGTTCGCCGGAACAGACGTATTTTCGCTGCCGTTGGGCGAACGGTTGATCGGCTATTTCTTCATCGGGCTGCCCACGCTGATCGGAATGCGTTTTCCTTGGAATCCTGCTTACTTTGCACCGCTGGTCGGGATGCTCATCGCGTCACTGGTCATTTTTGCGGCGATTCGCGTATTTCGCAGCAAAACACCGCTCACATCACATGGGCAGCTTTTGATCGCCGCGTTGGTGATCGTGTTTTCGGGTGTTTATCTGGCGTCGCGCTTCAGCTTTGACCCGACCGGACGCTATTTTCTGCCGCTCGTGCTGCCTGTCGCGCTCGTGATCGGCGCGTTAGTCGGCGCGTTGTGGAAAAAACAACGCGCGCTGGCAGTCGCGTCACTTGTGTTGATCCTCGCCTATCAAGCAGCGGGACAGATCACGACGGCAGCGACCGAACCGGGGTTTACGACTCAGTTCAATCTTGATACCCATATCCCGAACACGCAAGATGCGGCGCTGACCACGTTTTTGGATGAGCATGGGATCACGCGCGGCTATTCCCAATATTGGATCAGTTTTCGACTGGCATTTTTGACCGGGGAACGAGTCCAATTGAGTGCGGTACTCCCATACTTGCCGAGTTTGCGGTATACCCCGATGGATGAACGCTATCCCGCGTATCGTGCGGCGGCTGACGCGGCAGAAAATCCCGCGCTGATTATCGCGGAAACATCGTCCAATGTCGCGGTGATTGCGGCGGCACTGGAGGCATGGCTCGACGCGAACGCGATCACCTGCACGCGGGCAGACGTTGGCATGTACCGTGTGTATTATGCGTGCGGTTCTGCGCCGCGTCCGCCGTTTGCGTTGGAAACACCGGGTTCATAAACGAGGTTTCTCAAGTCAAATACCAAAGGACTTTTGAACCACAAAGAACACGAAGAACACAAAGAAGGAGAAAAACGCTGTTCGGTGCTTTTTCGGTGTTCGATAGATTTGTGATAGGTCACTTTAGGAGGACGCATGTTTACAAAATTGCCCGACTACACCGCGCTCATCGATCAGCCTTGGGGCGCATTTGAGCCGTACTTTAGCGAGCTTTTGGCGGCAGAACTGACCGCCGAGAATGTCGAAGCGTGGCTTACGCAGTGGACGCAGCTCTCAGATGTGGTGATGGAAATCGGTGCTCGGCTGAATATCACCGTCTCACGCAATACGGCGGATGCGGAAGCCGAGCGGCGTTATCACCAGTATGTTGGCGAAGTCAGCCCACATGCGCGCAAAGCAGCGAACGCCCTCAAAGAAAAGTTCCTCGCCAGCGGTCTTGAACCTGCCGGATTCGAAATTCCGCTCCGCAATATGCGCGCCGACGCCGCGATTTTCCGCGTCGAAAACTTGCCGCTTCAGGTTGAAGAAGAGAAACTGCGCACCCAGTATGACAAAACCAGCGGCGTGCAGACATTTTTGTGGGAAGGCGTCGAAACGACAATCGCGGGCTTAGCGAAACTGCTCCAAAATCCGGATCGTTCGGCGCGTGAAGGCGCATGGCGCGCCGCGCACCAGCGCATCTTGGCGGATCGTGAGACGCTGAATACCTTGTGGAAGCAGTTCCTCGCGCTGCGTCGTCAAATGGCGGCGAATGCCGGATTTGCCAACTACCGCGATTACGCATGGCAGACACGCTACCGCTTTGATTACGCGCCCGACGACTGCTTGACCTTCCATGATGCGATTGAAAAGACATTCGTTCCCGCCGCGAAAATCCTGCGTGAACGGCAGGCGAAGCATCTCAAAATCGGCACAACTCGCCCTTGGGATTTGGTCGTCGATCCGTATACCGATCAGGCGCTTGTGCCCTTCCGCAGCGAAGAAGAATTCATCCAGCGGACTCAGCAAATTTTCGATCAACTTGATCCGACGCTGGCGCATTACTTCCGCGATATGCGCGAACATGACATGCTCGATCTCCTCAGCCGCCCGAATAAGCGGCAGGGCGGGTACTGCTCTACACTCCCCGCAAGTCAGCGTCCGTTCATCTTCATGAACGCGGTCGGCGTAAATGACAACGTGCGCACGCTGATCCACGAAGCGGGACATGCCTTCCACGCCTTCGAGAAATTTGCGCTCCCCTATGGTCAGCAGCGCATGAATACGGCGGAATTTAACGAAGTCGCGTCGATGGCGATGGAACTGCTCACGTTCCCGTATTGGGAGCGCGACAAGGGCGGTTACTACACGCAAGCAGAAGCAGCGCGGGCGAAGATCGATCACCTTGAAAAGATCATCACGTTTATGCCGTATATGGCGGTCGTCGATGCCTTCCAGCATTGGGTGTATACCCACGAGGACGAAGCCGCTGATCCGGCGGCGTGTGACGCGACATGGGGCGCATTGTGGGATCGCTTTATGGGCGCGGAAGACTGGAGCGGGCTGGAAGATTTTAAAGTGACTGGATGGCATCGCAAGCTGCACATCTTCACGTACCCGTTCTATTACGTCGAATACGGTATGGCGCAGATTGGCGCGATTCAGATTTACGCGAATATGCTCCAAAATCAGCCCGCCGCGCTGAATGCGTATAAGCATGCGCTGGCGCTGGGCGGCACGGCAGCCTTACCGGAGCTGTACGCAGCGGCGGGGGCGCGCTTCGCATTTACGCCTGACACGGTTGGCGCGGCGGCGGACTTGCTTATGCGCGAGATCGATCAGCTTGAGGCGATGTTGTAAGGGCAACGCGGAGCGAAGAAATCTCTTTGTTCAAGTGGATGTAGTAGTTTTCCTATACCTCCCCCTGCCCCCTCCACTTCGTAGAGGGGGAAAAGTCCCTCCCTGCGACAGCGGGGAGGGATTTAGGGAGGGGTAACATGGCACATGACCCCTATAAGCGACAAACACTACGCCTTCATGTTTTTTCTGCGGATCAAAAGCTGGTACTACGGTTTCCAGTTGACCTTAATTGACGCATATTGAATCGTGCATGTTTCTTCAACAAGCTCACCGCTGCCCGTGTCGAAATCTGAGTAAGCGATTTCGGTGATCATGGCTTTTTCCACCGTCCAGCGGCGTGTTGCTACGCCGTCATCCAACGCAATGATCGTCAGCGTTTTTTGCGGGTAAATGCCTGTTGCTGCGGCTTCGATGGTTGCTTGAATCCACTTATTGAACGGAAGGTCAGGATTACGCTGCACCATGCGGCTGATACGGAACGGCGGGGTATCCAACCGCATAGCCGGATGATTTGATCCGGCGGCGGGCGGTACAGCGACCAGACGGAATGGCACAAATCCTTCGATCTTAAACACGCCTGTGACCAGCTGACCGTCAAGTTCAACGGCAAATTCATTGGCGCAAAGGCTGTCGACTACACCGGTACGGCGGGCGCTGTTATCCACATTCACCATCTTGACTATCCTCCCTTGAGTATCGACACACTTTGAGTATAACGCTGATGCGCGATCCGTCGATGTCGAGTATGATCGTGGGCTTGTCCGATGAAGTGATGGTGATCTATGCGCGGTAAGAAAGTCCTTCTGATTCTGCTCCTTATGCTAACGGCGTCATGTGTTCCGGCGCGGCAGGCGGATATTGTCGTGCCCACGATCATGCGGCTTCCGTCGGCATACCGCCTAGAGGATGCGGAGCGGGCGGCGCGTGATTTTCTTGGGCGCTGGCAGTCTGCTGACTTTGACGGCATGTATGCGCTGATCAGCTTCACGGCTCAAGAAGCGACCCCGCGTGAGGAGTTCACGGCGCTCTACGAAAATGCGCATCGCATCATGAGCCTGAATCACTTGGAAACTACGCCGCTCACGATTGAGCGCGATGCCCAACAGGATTCGATTGCGCTGTTTACGTATGATGCCGCATTTGAGAGCCGATTATTGGGTGAATTTAGCGATCCGGGGCGCACGCTGCGCCTCGTTGTCGATCAGCAAGCGGGGGCGTGGCGCGTCGCATGGTCGCCGGGGGATATTTTCGCGGCGATGGACGACGGTGGGCAGCTTCGTTTTGATCCGGTCATTCCGAACCGTGCCAATATTTATGACCGGAACGGCGAAATCTTGGCGGATCAAAATGGGCGTGTCGTGACGGTGCGGCTCGTACCGCAGGATATTCCGCAGGTGCAGGCGTGCTATATCGCACTTGGTGACGCGCTGGGACGTGATTCACAGGAGGTTGCCGCCGATATCGAATCCGAACCCGCTGATTGGTTGATCGATGTCGGTGTGATTGAGGCGCAAACCTATCTCGATCAATCGGCGGCGCTGATCAGCGCGTGTGATGCCAGTTTCAGCGACCGTCCGGCGCGGCGGTATCTGCGCGGTGAAGCGTTTTCGCACATGCTTGGCTACGTCGGTTATCCTGATCCATCGCAAGTCGATGATTTAGCAGCGCAAGGTTTCGCCCAAGACACGATTTTGGGGCGTGCAGGTGTTGAGTTTTCATGGGATTCGACGCTGCGCGGTCAGCCGGGGGGCAGGCTCGTCATCGCCGGAGCGAACGGTTCAATCGTGCGCGAGATCGCCCGCGCCAGCGCGCAGCCGGGTCAAAGTGTGTGGCTGACGATTGATGCCGAACTTCAGGAGGGGGTCGCGCAGATTCTTGCGGATGCTTTCACGGCGGCAAAAGATAGTTGGGCGCAAACCTCAGCAGGGGCGTCTGCTGTTGTGATGGACATCGACACGGGCGAAATCTTGGCGATGGTCACGTATCCCTCATTCGATAACAACGCCTATACCGTTTATCCAACGATGGGACGCGAAGCCGCGAACGCCCTGATCGAAGCGTATCAAGCAGACTCCGCGCGACCCGAACTCTACCGCCCGACTCAAGGTGTGTATACGCTTGGATCGGTGATGAAAACGGTCAGTGCCGCCGCCGCTGCTGACAGCGGTGTGTACGCGCTCGATCAGCGGTATACGTGTAACGCAGTATGGAATCGGGACATCACGCGCTACGACTGGACTTCAGTTCCTCACGGCACGGTTGATCTTGCCGGGGCGCTCACGCAAAGCTGCAACCCCTACTTCTACGAAGTTGGCTACCAATTGAGCATGGTCGATCCGTCGATTTTGCCGTCGTATGCGCGGCGGCTCGGCTTTGGCGATGTGACCGGACTGCCCGATCTGCCGGAGAGTGCAGGCTTGATCGGCGACGCGGATTGGCTGCAAACCACTTACGGGCTGCCTTGGACGTACAGCGAAGAAGTCAACATGGCGATTGGTCAAGGCTATGTGCAGGTGACGCCGCTGCAAGTCGTTCGTTGGTTTTCGGCAATCGCCAACGGCGGGTCGCTTCCACGTCCGTTTCTGGTGTCGCAGATTGGCTTGCTTGGCGATCCGATGCGGACGGCATATGAACCGATTTTGACTCCCACCGATCTCCGCCCCGAAGTGTTGGCGACGATCCGCGAAGGGTTGTGCGCGGTGACGACTGCGAGCTATGGCACGGCGACCTTTGTGTTTGAAGACTCGCCGCTGCAAAGCTACGGCGTGTGTGGCAAAACAGGCACCGCGCAAGATGATCCGCGAACCTCACATGCGTGGTTTGCAGCCTACGCACCGCGAAGCAACCCGGAAGTCGCCGTCGTGGCGATGGTTGAGAACTCCGGGCAGGGGTCGGAAGTCGCTGCGCCGATTGCGCGCGATATTCTCGAATTGTATTTCGGCATGACGCCTTAGTGAAAAGGCATTAACGCAAAGGCGCTGAGACGCGAAGCCGCAAAGAAAGAAAAAGGACATGTGAACCACAAAGAACACAGAGATCACGAAGTCTTCTTTGTGTTCTTTGTGGTTCAAAAATCTCTCTCATGCACGCATTGATGATCAGCCTTGATCGGGCGCTGGCGATGCCCAATTCTGATTCTTACCGCCGCCATAAGTCGCTTGCGGATCGCGTCAGCTCCTTGACGATCCTCACCCCCACCAAAACACGCGGCGCGGCGGTGATCCGCGATGGCGCGCTGACGGTGATTCCCGTTTATGCGCCGACTCCGCTGCACCTATTCAGCATGATCGGCGCGGCGCGTGCGGTGACATTTCCCGTTAACCTCATCATTACGCAAGACATGTTTTTGAGTGCGCTCATCGGTTTGCGGCTGCGGCGAACGCTCAAAGTGCCGGTTTTGGTGCAGAGTCACAGCGCCGTATTCGATAATCCCGCGTGGCTGGCGGAAAAACCGCGCCGCGCTTTTCTCATGCGCCGTCTTGCCGAGCAGGTGATCAAACGGGCGGACTTCATCCGCACGGTGAACGATCACGAACGACAGGCGTTAATCCAGCGCGGCTTCCCGGCGGATCGACTCGATGTGCTGGCGTTGGGAACGGCTTCGCCCGCGTTTGCTCATCCTGATTCTGAAGCGGTCGAAGCGGCGCGAAAGGCGCTTGAGGTTTCACCGGATGACCGTGTGATTTTGTGGGTGGGGTATCCCGTCGCGTTTAAGCGCGTGCATCTGCTGTTTGACGTGTTGGAGCGTGTGTTCAAGCATCAGCCTCATGCGCGGCTGATCCTGATCGGCGTGAAGCCGCCGCTGACCGCCGAGTTGTCCATGCTGGCACAGAATCGCGGCATTCAAGATCGCGTCACGATTTGCCCGCCCGTTCCGCATGATCAACTGCCTGCTTATTACGCATTGGCGCATGTGTATGCGCTCACCAGCAGTTATGAAGGGCTGCCGCGTGTGCTGTTCGAGGCGGGCGCGGTGGGAATTCCCGCAGTTGGTTTTGATGTGCCGGGGGTGAGCGAGATGATCACACCAGAGACTGGGCGCATCATCCGTGACGGCGATCTCGATGGATTTGCTGACGCTGTGCTTGAACTGCTCAACAATGCGGCACTGGCGGATCAGTTAGGGGAACGCGCACAAGCCACCGCGCTGTCTCATTATGATGCGGCAGGTTACCCGGATCGATGGGTATCGCTGTGGAAACGCGCCGCTGAAAAAGGGATGCGATGAATCTGCTGTTGTTTAATTTAGCGACTGATGCTGATGACCCGATCCTCGGTTTCACGACCGAATGGATTAACCGACTCGCCGCGCACTGCGAGCATATCGACGTGATCACCATGCGCGCCGGACGGATCGCGGTTGCTCCCAATGTGACCGTGTACAGCGTTGGCAAAGAAAAGGGTTACAGCGAAGCCCGCCGCGCCGCCGAGTTCTACCGCATTTTGATCCGCTTGATCGACAAACGGCGCTATGATGCCTGTTTCGCTCACATGATGCCGCTCTTCGCCGTGTTGGGTGCGCCGCTGCTTAGGCTGCGCCGAATCCCGATCACGCTGTGGTATACACACCGCCAAAATTCGCGCATCCTCCAGCTTGCCGAAAAAGTGAGTCGGCGTGTGGTCACAGCGGCGGCGGATAGTTTTCCGTTTAAAACTCCTAAACTCCGCGTGATTGGTCACGGCATTGACAGTGACTTTTTCTCGCCCGTGCCGGATGTGCCGGATGTGTTTCGCGTAACGCATGTCGCCCGTTTGATGCCGATTAAACATCAAGAGACGTTAATCCGCGCCGCCGCCGCAGTCCCCGATCTGCATGTCGTGTTTGTGGGGGATGTGCCGCCGCAAACCGATCCGGCGTATAAGACCACCCTCGAAGCGCTGGCGGAAAACTTAGGCGTAAGCGACCGGATCACGTTCGCAGGGGCGCAAAGCGCCGAAGGCGTGCGCGATTGGCTCAGACGATCAGCGGCGGCGGTCAACTTGAGTCCGCCGGGGCTGTTCGATAAAGGCGCGC
>JAPKMU010000460.1 GCA_026645745.1 Anaerolineae bacterium
GTAGCGTTCGATTTCGATACGCGAAACGCCCGCCTTAGAACCGGCACTCTTGACGAATTTGCGGATGCGGAAGTCTTCATGAAGAAGTTCGCTGTAGCGCGAGCCTTCAGCATACCAACGCGCATCCCAATCGCGGTTGATTCCGAGACGGAATCCAATCGGATGTACTTTACGACCCATAGTTACGCGTTCTCCCCACCATCCGACAGGACGATCGTAAGATGTGATGTGCGGCGCAGACGCGGTTTATAACGTCCACGAGCGCCCGCCTTATACCGCTTGAGCATCGGACCGCCGTCCGCCAAAATGGCAGAGATCGTCATTTGTTCGCGCGGCAGGTCGAGATTGTTTTCGGCGTTTGCCAGCGCGCTGCTCAAGAGTTTCGAGACGAATCCGGCGCCTTTCTTGGGGACGAACTTGAGCACGACCAACGCCTGCTCTGCATTCAACCCACGCACTTGGTCACAGACCAAGCGGAGTTTTTGCGCACTGATGGGGAGATACTTCGCTTCTGCGCGAACGGTTGCCATCGCTTCGTATCTCCTTACTTCTTCTTTTTCTCGACCATGTGACCACGATAGGTACGAGTCGGGGCGAATTCGCCCAGCTTGTGACCCACCATGTTCTCAGTGATATAAATCGGCACGTGCCGGCGACCATCATGCACCGCAATGGTGTGACCCACCATCTGCGGGAAGATCGTGCTGGCGCGGCTCCAAGTGCGGATCACAACTTTCTTGTTCTCCACATTCAGCTTCTCGATCTTCTTGAGAAGCTTTGGACTGATGAAAGGACCTTTTTTGAGCGAACGACTCATTCCGTTTACCCCTCTGCTAGCCGTATCGAGTTCAAAATCGAGCGACATTCATAGGGACAGGATTGCCCTGTCCCTACAACGCGTTCCCATCTGAACGGACGCGCTAGCTGCTCTTGTTAGGCGCTCGACCCGCGACGGTTGCCGCGACGGCGAACGATAAACGCATCTGTGCGCTTGTTGCGGCGCGTGCGGTAACCCAGTGCTGGCTTGCCCCAAGGTGTTTTAGGACCGGGCAGACCGATACCGGAACGACCCTCACCACCACCGTGCGGGTGACCTTCGGGAGCCATCGCCACACCGCGCACTTCAGGACGCCAACCCATCCAGCGTTTGCGACCGGCTTTACCGAGCTTGATATTGCCGTGATCCGTGTTACCCACCTGACCAACGGTCGCCATACAGCGCTCGTGTACCAGACGCACTTCACCGCTGGGCAGACGCACCTGTGCGTAGATGCCCTCTTTAGCGAGAAGCTGCGCGCTTACGCCCGCTGCCCGCGCCAGTTGACCACCCTTGCCGGGCAGAAGTTCGACGTTGTGGATCTGTGTACCGACAGGAATATCGCGGATGTACAGGGCATTGCCCGGACGCACTTCCGCCGATTCACCGTTGACGATACGATCCCCAACCTTAAGACCCAGAGGAGCGATAATATACCGCTTCTCGCCGTCTTCGTATTGGAGGAGCGCGATACGCGCAGAGCGATTGGGATCGTATTCGATTGCGATCACCGACGCTGCGACATCTACCTTATCGCGCTTGAAGTCGATCAAACGATAACGCCGCTTGTGACCACCGCCGCGATGACGCACGGTGACACGCCCCATATTGTTGCGACCGCCCTTTTTACGCAGGGTTTCGGTCAGCGAACGTTCCGGTTTCGACTTGGTAATTTCATCAAACGAGTGTCCGGTCATGCCGCGACGACCCGCCGATGTGGGTTTATAAATCTTGACAGCCATATTCGTCCCCGCGCCTTACACGTTGAACAATTCGATCGTGGCGCCGTCTACGAGCGTGACAATGGCTTTTTTCCACTGCTTGCTGCGCATATAACTGCGGCGACCGCGCTGCCCACGCTTGGCGGGCACAATCATGGTGTTGACCTTCTTGACCTTGCCTTCAAGGTCGAAGATGATCTCGACGGCTTCTTTGATCTGCGCCTTATTTGCCTTCTGCGACACTTCAAAGACGTACTTATTGCTCGCTTCATTGAGCATAGTCGCTTTTTCGGTGACGACAGGGCGCACCAGAACGTTATAAATGTGGAGTTCAGCCATCGCCTTATTCCTCGCTTTCCGCTGCGTCCGGCTTGCCCCAAATGCGCTTGATGGTTTCGAGCGCTTCGACCGGTACGATCACCTTGTCGTATTGGAGCAGGTCGCGGATATTCAGGTAACTGACCACCAGCGGCTTGGCGTTATCGAGATTCGTCGTGCTGAGTTTGACGTTCAACTGTTCAGGAACAGTGTTATCGGCAATCAACACCAACGCGGACGTATCTGCACCCACAACCGACTTGACGATCTGCGCCATCTGGGACGTTTTCGGCGCGGCGAGGGTAAGTTTATCGACAAACACCAGTTGACCATCCGCCAGCAGGGCGCTGAGAGCGCTGCGAATCGCGGCGCGGCGCATCTGCTTCGGCATGTCCACCGAATAATCACGCGGCTTAGGACCCATCGGGCGACCACCGCCGACAAACTGCGTTGCGGAGCGCGACCCGTGACGGGCACGACCGCCGCCCTTCTGGTTGCCCAGTTTCTTCGTCGAACGGCTGACTTCGGCGCGGCGCTGGACGCTGTGCGTACCGGCGCGGGCGTTCGCCATCTGGCGGACGAAGGCTTGGTGCATCAAGCCCTTGTTAATCTTGGCTGCAAAAATATCGGCGGGCAGATCCAACGTACCGACCTGCTTGCCGCTCATATCCAACACGGGAACCTGTAAGCTCGTCATCGTCATTTCCTCCTCAATCGTCGCTTTTAGTGACCACGACGGACACGGGCGGGTTTGACCATGACGATGCTGCCGTTGACGCCGGGGACACTCCCCTTAACCGCCAACAGGTTCTTGGACGCGTCGACGATGACCACTTCCAGATTTTGCGAGGTCACACGAGCATTGCCCATGCGTCCCGCCATCCGCTGACCGCGCCATGTATGCGCGGGGAAGGTCGTCGCGCCGACCGAACCGGGTGCGCGTTCGCGGTCGCTTGCCCCATGTGTCTTGGGCTGACGATGAAAGTTGTGACGCTTAATCGTACCAGCGAAACCACGCCCCTTGCTCTTGCCGATCACATCGACACGTTCGCCCTTTGCGAACACGTCGCACTTAATTTCTTGTCCTTCGCTCACATCCGTACTGCCATCGCGCATGCGGAATTCGCGCACGACCTTGAGCGCTGGAAGTTGATTCCGATTCAGGTGACCGAGCTGCCCTTTGGTAAGGCGCTTCGGCTGCGTTGACCCGAACCCAAGCTGAACTGCGATATAGCCATCCCGATCCGCTGTGCGAATCTGGGTCACAAAGCACGGACCCGCTTCGATGACGGTGACGGGGACAACGTTCCCCTTTTCGTCATAGACCTGAGTCATGCCGACCTTACGACCGATAATGCCTTTCATGGGTGTTACGTCTCCTCACGCGCAGCGGCGGGCGGCATCAGCCCGCATACGCCCGATCTAGCTAAATCTTGATTTCGATATCGACGCCAGCCGGAAGATTCAAGCGCATCAAGGTATCAATCGTCTTGCTATCAGGGTCAAGTACGTCGATTACCCGTTTGTGCGTGCGAATCTCGAAATGTTCTTGGCTGTCCTTGTCAATGAACGGCGAACGGCGAACCGTGAACCGCTCGATGTGCGTCGGCAGCGGAACGGGACCCACCACGCGCGCTCCCGTGCGCTCCGCCGTCTCTACGATGCGCTGCGCCGATTGATCGAGCACGCGATGATCGTAAGCCTTCAAACGAATACGGATTTTACTTTTGAACATGACACTCTCGCTTCTCATCGCGGCAGTTCGCGCCGCCGATTAGTAGGGGCGGGTCATATGACCCGCCCCTGTGAGTTCCTTACCGCCGGAAGTGCAGCGCGCTAGTTGTTCAGGACTTCGGTGAT
>JAPKMU010000461.1 GCA_026645745.1 Anaerolineae bacterium
CCGCTCCGGCAGCGGCTTAAATGGGCGACGAATGCGCGGATCGGACGCGCTGGCATGTGGCTCACGCAGCGCGAACGTGAAAAACCAAGCCGAACACTTCGTCATGTCAACGAGCTTTGATCGTCTCGCCCCTACCTATGACCGCGATTTCACCGCCGATGTAATCGCGCGTCATCTGCGTGTGCGCGTTCACACACGCCTGAATCACCTCACGCGTTCCGGCGATACTGTGCTTGAACTCGGATGCGGCACAGGAGAAGACGCGCTGACCTTGGCGCGGCACGGCGTGAACGTGATCGCCACCGATGCGAGTGAAGGAATGCTCGAGGCGGCGCGAAACAAGTTAGCCGATCAGCCGCGCGTCACGCTCGGCGTGCTTGACCTGAACGACTTACACAGTGACATACCCTCCGTCAATCACGCCTTCTCTAATTTTGGGGCGGTGAACTGCGTACATGATCGTCACGCGCTGGCGGCATGGCTGGCGGAGCGGATACCATCCGGTGGGAAAATCGCTTTCGGGATCATGTCGCCATTTTGCGCGTGGGAGATCGGCTGGCATGTGCTTCATGCCGATTTTCGGATCGCATTTCGTCGCTTACACGGTTTCTCAGAGTTCAGCATTGAAGGCGGTGATGTGATCCGCGTGTACTACCCGACTGTTCGGCAGATCACCCGCGAATTCGCGCCGTACTTCCGCCGCTTGCATGTTGAACCACTCGGTTTGTTTCTGCCGCCGACGGCGCTCTACCCTGTCCTCGAAAAACGTCCGCGCTGGCTCAAGCGAATGATGCAGATCGACGACGCTATCCAGCCCGCTTGGCTGTCAATGCTAGCAGATCATTACTGGATCGAATTCGAGCGCCGCGCCTGACTTCATGACCAACCGCCTGACGCGTAACACCGCCCTATTGATCTTCTCGAATGTCGGGAGTGCTGCGTTTTCGCTCCTGCTCACGGTGATCATCGCACGCGGGTACGGCGATCAGGGGTTAGGAATTTACGCCTTAGCCGCTGCATGGATTCACCCGATCAGCCTGATCGCAGAATTCGGGATCGGTACGCTGATCACCCGTGACCTCGCGCGCGAACCGGACAGCGCCCCCATGCTCTTAAGTGCGGCAGTACGGGCACGCTTGATGATCGGCGGGGCGATGTTTGCGCTCGTGTTGATCGGTGCACCGCTCCTATCGGACGATGCACGGGTCATCACCGCCGTGCGCATTTCCGCACCGATGATCTTGATTCTGCCATTTTTCAGCCTATTTACGGCGATTTTTCGCGCCCGCCAGCGCATGCAGGCGATTCCGATACTCAATATCAGCATGATTGCGCTTCAGGTGATCTTCACCCTGTTCGTGATTGCCGTTGGCGGCGGACTGGTCGGCGTGCTGGTGGCAAATGTCATCTCGTCAGCGGTGCAGCTTGCCGCAGCCTACGCGGTTTACCGGCGTAGATTTGCGGTCAAACTCCAGCGGCTCTTGCCCGATCAAGGGGTGCTGCATCTGATAAGCCGCGCATGGCACTTCGCATGGGCAGCGGTTTTTTTCGCGCTGCAAGTTCGCATGAGTACAATTTTGCTGGAGGCATTCGCATCCACCGCTGACGTGGGGCTGTTTTATGCCGCTTCACGTTTCATCGAAGCCGCGCGCTTGATTCCGAATGCGTTTTTCGGCGCATTACTGCCCATGCTGTCAGCGTTAACCCATGATCCGCTGCGTCTAGCGACCATGTTCCGCCGCGTCTTGATCGGCTTAGGCACATTCGGAGGAATCGCGGCAGCCGCGCTCATGTTATTCGCGCCCCTTTTGATTAACGTGCTGTTTGGCGATGGCTTCAGCGGCGCGATTTTGCCGCTGCAAGTGCTGGCGTGGGCGCTCGTGGGCGGGCTGCTGCGCGGCGGAGAAACCTTATTCTGGTACGCACAAGGGCGTGAACGCACCGTGAACACAATCAACGCCGCCGTTCTTCCAGCGCAGTTCGCGCTTAGTTTGGCGTTGATTCCGGCTTATGGCGCGCTCGGCGCGGCATGGGTACAGGTGATCATCGAATGGGGTGCGTTTGCGGCGCTGTGGCTCTGGCGCATGAACACGGACAAGGCGCTCATCCATGAAACGGGATAGACGTGATCTCGCGGCGCTGGCGCTTCTGTTCGTAGGGGGGCTGGCAGCACGCATGTGGTTCGCGCGCGGCTTTGACGGCTTGTACGGTCAAGATGCGTATGCCTATTTCAACGCTGCCGCCGAACTCATCACGGGCGCATCGTTCAGCCCGTTCTACTGGGGCATCGGCTATCCCACGCTGCTTATGGGAACATTTGCCCTGTTCGGCGTATCCGCATGGGCAGCGCAAGTGATCACCATGCTTTGCGGCGTACTGATCGCGCCCGTCGTGTACCGCATCGCGCGCGAACTCAAGCTGAATCGCGGCGGTGCTTTGCTAACCGGAATACTCATCCTCATCGGTGCGCAGTCAATTCAATCGAGCATCGTCATCATGTCGGATATACCCGCGCTGTTGTGGGCAGCACTCAGCGCGTACTGTCTCATTCGTTACCGCACGGGGCAGCACCCTAGTTGGTTGATCGGCGCGGCAGCACTGCTTACGCTGGCAGGGATCACACGCTGGTTGTATTTTGTACTTGTTCCCGTATGGGCAATCTATCTCTTATTCAGCAAGCGAAAGATCAGCTTCCGTGACGTTTTTCTTGCGCTCATCGCGGCAGGGCTGATTCTCCTCCCACAAGCCGCATTTGCCGTTCTGCACCCTACCCCCGTGATCGATCATGCGTGGGTGCAGGGTTGGTCATTCGAGAATGCCTTCCGCAAAGATTTCGTCAATGTCGATGGTGAGTTTCATTTTGCGCTGATCAATGCACAGTTTTACGCCGCGCCGCTGATCGATCCGGTGTACATCACGCCGTTTCTGCTTCCTTTAGCGTTAATCGGCGCATGGCACACGCGCCGCAGCACGGCTGTATTCATTCTCTTGACCGGTTGGCTGATCGTGCCCTTCGTTTTCTTGCTGGGCATCCCATATCAGAACATTCGCTTCTCCTTGATCAGTCTGCCGCCTGCCGTTCTGCTGATCGGGGCGGGATTCGCGGCAGCAGTCGAAAGTCCATCACGCTTATTCCGCACCATCGGATGGGTCGCACCCGCCGCCTTGATCGGGATGCTGATCGCCGTAAACGACTATGTACCCGCGTTTGTGGCACGCCAGCAAGCGGATCGCGCCGTCATTACGTGGGCGGTGGAGAATCTCCCGGAGGGCGCGACGATTTACACGCTGGGATTAACCCTTCCGCTCCGTATCGCGCATACAGGCGAAGTCCGCGAACTCTACTACGAAACCTCTGGGTCGCTGACAGCCGTCTCGGAGCGGCACGAACCCGCTTATTTGCTCGTCAATATGTGGCAGATCGAACATCAGTGGCAGGGGCGATCCCCCGCACTGGCGGTCGAATGGCTGCGGCGCGAGCGTGGGATCACGCGGATCGGTCAGCATGGGTACTACTCTTTATATTGGATTGCGCCATGAACATTGGCATTGTGATTCCGGGCTTCAGCAGTGATGAACACGATTGGGCGATTCCGGTACAGCTTAACCTTGCCCGTGAGCAGGCGAAACACACCGATTACCGCGTGATCGCGCTGCGCTACCCGCACCGCCGCGACCGTTACACCGTATTCGGAGCGCGCGTTTTCTCACTTGGATTTGGAGCGTGGGCGCGCGGACTCAAACGGCTTGAACTGTGGCGCGAAACACTGCGCCTTCTAGAAACCCTTCACCGTGAACAGCCGTTTGACGTGCTTCACGCGATGTGGGCGGACGAATGCGGCATGATCGCCGGTTTTTTTGGCAGAAGACACGGGATTCCGG
>JAPKMU010000462.1 GCA_026645745.1 Anaerolineae bacterium
CCTCGCCGGATGGAACGTCATTTGTGAGCGGTTCACAGGATGGAACCATCGCCTACGCCAGCACCGCCGACGGCAGACTGATTCACCGCTTGATAGGTCATGATGGATCCGTCTTCTCCGTTGATATTGACGGCAGCGGCACGCGCGCCATTAGCGTCGCCCGTGATGGACGCGTGATTGTCTGGGATCTGCTCACGGGGACAGCGATTCATCAGATGACCGGGCACGAAAGCGCGATCTATACAGTCGATTTCGCGCCATTAGGGAATCGCGCACTATCCGGCGACCGTGCGGGAACAATGATCTACTGGGACACCGAAATCGGCACAGAAATCCGTCGTATGATCGGTCACACGGATGCGATTTGGTCAGCGCGCATCACCCCGGACGGTGAACGTGCCGTCTCCGGTTCGGTCGACCAGTCGGTGATCCTGTGGGATTTGGACAGCGGAAGCGAAATCCAACGCTTTGAGAGCTTGGGCGCAGCCGTATACCGTGTCGAAGTCAGCCCAGACTCACAGCACTTCTTGATCGGTCAAGAAGGCGGCGCAGCGAGCCTGTGGAGGCTTTTCACCCTTCCTGAACTGATTGACTGGGCACTTGAAAACCGGTACGTCCGTGACTTTACTTGTGTTGAACGCGACCTGTATCGCATCACGCCGACATGCCCTCAGGGGTCTACTGTGGCGCTTCCAAACGGGTGAGATATTCCCATGCAGCGGTTTCTGCGAGGGTATAACCGACAAAGCTCACATTGTGTTCGCCGTAGACATAACCCGCCGAGATGGTTTCTTCACGAATGCCGTTTCTGTTCGCATCAAGCAGATCAAGATATGGGATGATCCCATAGCCTTGACCAAACTCAAGATGCAAATGGGGGTTGGTTGAATAACCCGTACTGCCTTCCAAGCCAATCACGTCGCCTGCGTTCACAGGCACGCGGCAGTTTCCTGAATTCAGTTGGTCTTCGCATGCCAATTTGATCCATGTGGGGATACTGTCAAATGCAATATGCCCGTATAGGGAATACTCATACGCGCCGTGTTCGATGATGACGGTGTTCCAGTACCACCACGCGCCAGACTGAAATGTCGTCAGGTCGTACTGATCCGATGCAAACACAATGACACCCGTTTTCGCGGCGGCGATTTCACGCCCGGTCAAGTCGATATCGATTTTGCCCGTTCCGTGATCTGTGTAACCGCGCGTAACCAGCCCGGTCGCACCGGGTGGGAATGGGATGTGATAATCAAGAAGGCGTTCATCAGCGACAAGCCCGTGAACGGCTGCGGTGCGGTATGGGGTATCATCGATCAGGTTGCGCAGTGATTCAGAGAGACGGAGATAAGCCGCTCGATACGTTGGGTCGCCGGGGAGTGCCATCACCCACCCAGTACCTTCAGGGTACATGTACACCCAGTCAATTACGCCGGGGTAGGGTTGCTCGGTCAGCGGATCAATCACTTCGACATAGATCACTGCGCCGGATAAGTCAGAAATACGGGCAACTTCACGGTAGCGATTCGGGTTTGCGGGCAGGTCGTTGTAACGGGTAAGTCCAGCCTCGACCGCAGCGTCTAGTTCATCTTGAGCGATCACGGGTATGAGCCGTATCGAGAACAACAGGCAAAGTCCGAATAACCAACGCAGTCCGTTTGTCCGCATTGTCCCCGTCACCTTTCAATTGATTTTGTGCATTCATAACTAGACAGCACGCATGAGAGTTCAATGTATGCGCTGTTGTATGGCAAGTGTATCACGGCTAAAATGGTCATATCGTAAGGAGACAGAATCCCCAAGTATGAGACAATTCGTTGTCGATTACATGATCGCGGAATGCCAACGCTCTCCGCGTGTCAAAGGATACCGCGTCGAGACTGATGACGCGCATCTGCGCATTGATTTGAGTGACGGAAAATCGCTGGCGATCTATGTCATCAATCGGGCGATCCGGCTGCCTGAGATTCGGGAAACGTTGGAGCAAAACACCCGCAAGAAGTTGTACACCATGTTCGTGATTGACGGCAGGATGATGCCCGCCGATCAATCGGAACTTGAGCCGCCGCATTGGATGGCGGCGCTGCACTCTTTGTGCAATGGCAAGGTGTACGGCTATTGGTGTGACGGGCGCGACAAAGTGCAGATACGCCCTATCCACATGGATTGGAAATGGGGTAGTTCACCGCGCACTGTCGCGTATGGTCCGGAAATTGTTATGAACAACTTGCGCGGCGAGGTTTGTTCAACCGCGTCGAAGTTTCTTTCCGGCAGCTACGCAATCGCTGATTTTGGCGAAGGGTCATTCTGGAAAAAACAGCAAACAGTCGATGAACAGGAATACCGTTGGTCGTGGCGGCAGTGGTCATATTCTAGGCGAAAAGAACAACCGCAGGACGAAGAACCAGACGATTCAAACTGGAGCTCGTGGGAGGAATTCGAGCGGAACTACGGGCGCGCAGAAGATGATCCGAACTTCTGGCAGCAGTCCGCCCGCTCAGGTTCTAACGGATGGTCATCTGGCGGAAATCGTGACGGATCAGCGCGTACCCGTGTTGCGAGTAAAGTGATCAATCCCTACGTCGTGTTAGGGATTGCGCCAACTGCGAACGAAGCGGAGATCAAAGCCGCTTACAGACAAAAAGCCCGCGAAAATCACCCCGACCTGCATCCTAGCGAAAAAGAGAAATATAACGCTCGGATGGCAGACATCAACGCGGCATTCGCCGCCCTCACCAAGCAGCGCCAGCGCCCGGATGACTAAGCTCATCCGGGCTTTTTTTGAACTTTTTCTGTTCCGCGCCGATCTATTCACAAACCAGTTGGATATAGCCATGAAGTCTTGACAGTAAACACGACTCTATCCATAATGAACCTTAGTGAACCCTCGAAATACAGGAGTATTCAGCCTTGCAGGCAGAAACTACAGCGTCAATTCCGTCGAGCGCCAAGTACAACATGCTCGACCTACATGCGATAGTCGGCGCAAACAAAAACCGATTGCGGAGCATGTGGCTGATCATTCAAGGTTATCGCGGGCTGTATGTGATCGCGCTCGTCTTGATGGGTCTTGCCGCCATGCTGCAAACTGGGCGGTCACTCCTGCTGCAAAAGCTCGTCGATGACGTTCTGCTGGCTCAGGTCAGCGGCGTGATGGGCGTATTGATTGCAGTCGCCGTCGGCTTTGTACTGCTGGCGCTGTTTCAGGGGATGTTCACCTTCATTGCAGGTACATTCGCAGCACGCACAGGCGAAGGCATTGCGCAGCGCGTTCGCAACTATATGTATGACCATATTCAGCGCTTGTCATTCGCCTATCATGACACCACGAAGACAGGTGACCTGATTCAGCGTTCGACATCCGACGTTGAAACCGTGCGGCGCTTCCTTGCAGAAGAAGCACTCGGTTTTGGGCGCATCCTGATGATCTTCTCGGTCAACATGATCGCACTCATCCTGATCCATTGGCCGCTTGCTTTGATTTCAACAATCGTCGTTCCGGTTGTGATGTTGACCTCAGTCTTTTTCTTCCGCCGTGTCGAAAAAGCATATGAAAGGTTTCAGGATCAGGAAGCGAAGCTGTCATCACGTCTTCAAGAGAATCTGACAGGTGTGCGCGTAGTTAAAGCGTTTGCGCGACAAGATTACGAGCGCGACAAGTTTGAAGTCGAAAACCGGGAAAAGTGGCGGCGCGGGCGCAGTTTCATGATGCTGCACGCCATGTTTTGGCCCTCGACCGACATTCTTACGGCGATCCAAATGCTGGCGGGGTTCTCGATTGCAGGCATTCTCGTGATGGACGGCGCAATCACCATCGGAACGTATCTCGCCTATGTGAGTATTCTCGT
>JAPKMU010000463.1 GCA_026645745.1 Anaerolineae bacterium
CGCGCTGGCGATCACCTGCCCGGTGAAGCGGGCGGTCTTTTGACCCGCTACCGTGCTGTAGGCAATATCTACCGTCGCATTGAGCAGATTGATCGTGCCTTCGGTGTATTCGGTGGTGCGTCCATACTTGCGGACGCGCATGCCAAGCGCGGGGGCTTTGATCTCGTTGACGACGCCGATCTGCTGGACTTGATCAACGAACATTGCCGGATCAAGCGGGCGCGCAAGGGCGGCGTCCACCGCGTTGGTTGGGACAGCCTGAGCGACGGCAACCCCTCCCGGAGAAGTCGCACTCTGCGGAGACGCGCCGCCCGTTGAGAAAATGCTCTGGGGGGATGCGCCGCCCGTCGAGAAAATACTCTGCGACGAGGATTTGGTCACGCGCTGCTGCGATCCAACCAATGAGGCAAGGGCGTTCAAAAGCGAAATCAACGCGCCGAGAATATCACATGCACTGCTGCTCGGAGGCGTACCGCCGTTCGTCGGCGGCTGTACGACGGGCGGCTCACTTGTTCCTGTTTCATCGGTATAGCGCAGCCGGACGAAACGCTCCAAGCGGGCGACTACGTCTGCCGGGTCTTTACCGCCATCCAGCGGACCGGGCTGCAACACTGCGTCACCGATCATCGCGTCGTTGCTGTTCGCCAGCACATGATTATTGGAAAGGACGAACATTTCTCCGGTACGTTTATCGTGAACAATCGTGCCGAGCGTTCCGGCGGTGATGCGGTGATGACCGATGCTCACACCGCTGGGAATTGACGGGCGAAAGCGTTCTTTCGGGGACTGCTGTGCCCGCAGATAACCGACTTCGATCACGTCGGTTTTCATCCCCTCTAATTCTTTGGGAATCACATCCTCCGCCGCGAGTGCCGTTAGGGGATGTTTTTCTTGAACAAGGACGACGACGGCGACCTCATCGGTTAGCACGCCATTCGATTCTTTGTAACCGACGCCGACGCCAACCACGTTGTTTTTTGCCAGTAATTTGTCTTCGTGCGCCGCCTGTGCTTGCGCTGCCTGCGCTTGCATGGGCGGAAGTGCGGGGTCTGGAGAAGCCATCACTCACCTCATCCGCGCTGATTAAAATTCGCTGTTCCCACTATACCATAATCAGGCGGATTAGTCGGGCTGCGGCGGTGAATCGGGGAATTCAACATTCAGGTAGACTTCGGATAATGCAAGCGTGCAGCCAACGGACGCAAGTTCAACGCTGCCGTTGTAGTGCGGCATCTCGCGCAGCAGCCATGTTCCATCTTCTTGACGGGTTTGTACTTCAATATACGGATGGTCTTGCGCGATGATCACGATCTCTTGCAGCGACGGCAGTGAGCGATACCGCATGGCTTTGCCGCCGCGATCGTAGTTTTCGGTCGAAGGCGATAATACCTCAATGATCACAGTCGGGTTGAGCAGCGTTTCGTTTTTGTGACCGCCGAATTCCGGTTTGCCGCATACGACAACGACATCGGGATAAGCGTAGGCTTTTGCGCTCAGCTTGACGCGAAGATCACTGCTAAATACTTCGCAGCCTTTGTTTCGTAGATGACTATTGAGGAGAAACCCGACGTTATTGACGATACGCACATGATTCGGGCTTGCGCCCGCCATCGCGTAGACTTCAAATACTGCGCCGTCGAGATATTCCCATTTGAGTTCACTCGCTTCGTCGAAGGCGAAATACTCCTCGACCGTCATGCTCTGGCGATCTGGCATTGCGACCATTGGCACACACTCCGCTGTCTAACGTTACCCCTCATTCATTATACGCGCTGGTTCGGCGCATTGAGGGCTTCAAGCCCCGGTGACGCGCCATCACCTGAAACACACGCATCGCCGCTTCGATTTGAATACGCGCGTCCATTTTGCTGTCGCCCAACTGGCGATCCGGGAAATAAATCGGCACTTCGGCAATCTTATAACCAAGCCGAGCAGTCACATACGCCATTTCGACCTGAAACACGTAGCCGTTCGAACGCACACGATCCAGATTCAGCCCGATCAATGTGCTGCTTTTCCATAAGCGGTAGCCTGCGGTCGCATCTGCCACATTGATCCCCAACAGGGTGCGCACATAAACGCGGTTGGCGAACCAACTCAACAGCTTGCGATACGGACTCCAATCTTTGTCAACGCCGCCGCCGCGCACAAACCGCGATCCGATCACGAGATCAGCGCCTTGTTCCATACGCTTAAACAGATCGAGGATGTATTTCGGCTGGTGCGATCCGTCCGCATCCATTTGAACGATGAAATCGGCGTTGAGTTCGAGCGCGCGTTTGAATCCGGCGATATACGCGGGACCTAAGCCGTTCTTTTCGGTGCGATGTAGGACGAAAACGCGGTTCGGATGCTGCGCCGCCAGATCATCTGCGATTCTGCCTGTGCCATCGGGGGAATTGTCATCGACCACCAACAATCGCAGATCAGGCAGTTCTTTCAGGGCGAGGAGTTCCGCCGCAATGATTGGCAGGTTTTCAGCTTCGTTGTAGGTGGGAACGACCACCATCAAATTCGAGGTCATGGGTTACTTTCCGGCTTAGGGGCGGGGCTGATCTGCACCGCCGTCGTGGGCGTGAATGTTCGGACAAGTGTAGAATATCGACGTATGTGCTTCAAGGTTGGTTAACATGAACTCCGAAGAAAGCGCGGCGAATGGGTGACGTGTTGACGTTAGGTGCGGCAGTCGAGCGGCGTGCACGGCTGAAGCAGGACGGCAAAATTTTGGTCTTTACCAACGGGCATTTTGATCTGCTCCATGTTGGGCATCTGGATTATTTGGAAAAAGCGCGTGCGCTTGGCGATGCGCTGTTTCTTGGGCTGAACGGCGACGGGAGCAGCGAACGGCTCAAAGGAACAGGTCGCCCGATCATTCCCGATCATGAGCGAGCGCGTTTGCTGGCGGCGCTGATTCCCGTCACAGCAGTGATCCTTTTTGAAGAAGACACGGCAGCGGGGCTGATCGATGCGCTCAAGCCGGATATTTACGTCAAAGGGGGAGATTATCATCATAAACCGCTCCCGGAACGCCCGCTGGTGGATTCGTATGGGGGGCGTGTTGAACTGATTGACTATCTGCCGGACCACAGCACATCGGCGCTGATCGCGCGCATCCGTGCGCTACCGGACTAGCCCATACAGGATGATACTCACACCCACACCGATGCTCGCGGCAAGCGTGCCGATCAACAGACCGCGCACAAAAGCGAGCAAGAATCGCGCCCATGTCGGGAGTGTGCGTCTTTTGGGATTCGTGTGTGCTGCCGCGCGCTCCAATGCCGCAAGATCGCGCCGCGCTTTCGCGCTGCCGGGGTTAATCGCAAGGATGTTTTCAAGGCATACCCGGCGGTCTTCTTCGGTTTCCAAGACATGGAGCAGGGCGACCCACAATTTTTCCTGATACGGATCAATCGTAGCGGCATCGCGCCATAACTCATGGGCGCGTTTCAACTCTCCCGCGCGGTATGCGGTGAGTCCTTCGCGGTACAAATTCTCAAAGGTTTGAGCGGTCTGCATGTCGGTCAACCGTGCTGCCCCTTGCCAATCCAGCGAACGGATCAACCTGCTGATGCCGGTCATCGTTCACCCGTCCTCATCATTTACATTTTGTTATATCTGAGAACAGGGAATCGCGCAAAGTGGGGGCGCGCCACTCTTCGAAATCGGTTACGTGGACGACACTTCTCGCTTGCTGTACTTCTCCTCACCCCCCGTCCCCCTCTCCAAACGTTGTTTAGAGAGGGGGTGAAAAGCAATGCCCTTGTTTTCCCCTCTCTATCGCTTGCGATGGAGAGGGGTGGCGCACCGAAGGTGCGACGGGATGAGGATTTAGTGTCGC
>JAPKMU010000464.1 GCA_026645745.1 Anaerolineae bacterium
GCAGCGCCGGGCGGTGCGTGCTTCGGAATGGAACTTCGATCCGAACCCGGATACGGCGTCGTTCTTGAATGGCATGAGCGTGCGCCCGGTGATCGGCATCCCGTGGTCGGAGGAGAACGCCGCGTGGTTCGCGCAAATTAACACGGGGGCGGAGTTCCGCTTGCAGATGAACACCGGTGCGATTCTGACCTTCGCTTTTGAGGACAAGCGCGAGGTGCGCCGCAGCGACACGGGCATTTTCCGGCAGGTCAATCCCGGCTTAGTCTTGCTCCTGCTCGGCGAAACTGATGAGGAAGGTTTACCGACTGGCACGCGCACGTTGGTCACCGCGATTTATCCGGTTGAGCAGGAATTGGGGCGCGCCGGAGAACTCATCGGCGTCCTGGCACAGCCAGTCGTCGCGGTCACGCCAACACTGCTCTCGACCGCCACGCCGACGCCGATTCCGTTCGTTGGCTTGGATGTGCAGATCATCAGCGTGACGACGAGCGCGGGGCAGGTCACGACGCGACTGCGGTTGTACAACGGCGGGAATACGCTCCTGCCGATCACGCCGGAGGATATCTGGTTGGCACTCGGCTATGTCGAGAACCCACCCGGACCGCGCACGCCTGCCGAGGGGCTGACTCCCTTCGATCTGCTGCCCGGTCAGGCTGCGGATATGACTCTTGTCTGGCTGTGGTCGGGTGAGCCATATGGCAGTCTGGGTATCGGGGCATATCGCTTTTCTGTCCAGTTCGCGCATAACAACTGAGGCAATCAAGATTGAGGCTCACTCAGCGAAAAGAGTGGTGAGCCTCTTCACTGCATCACCAATTTGTATAGCTCTCCTTTAGTGAAGGCAGGATGTGGGATTGACCGCTTTGTTTCCGTCTTTTCGAATCCATTGGCTGTCATCAGACTGCAGATTACTGCGCCGACAAATTGCTTTAGGCGGTTACTCCATTGCACTGTCTCGTGAGCCTGAACCGCCTGAAAACAGATCGCTGCTACACCAGCCACAGCAGGCAATTCAAGATCAAGAGTAACAACCCGGCACCTGACAAATGAGTCAGGTGACATTAAGCGATCAAAGAGAAAACGATATTCATTGCGAGCAGATGGTCCGTATTGAGGATACTGCTCTGCAAACTCCTCTATCGAAGGAGTATTGACTCGAAACACAACCTCTTGATGGTTCACGACTACACCTCGCTTGACATCACATTATTAGACCTCATCATATTAGACCTCAGATACTATGTCAACCTTTGCATAGCTCCAAACGACGGGAAGTGCGAGGGAGTTATTTTGAATGTACTTGACACCACGCGAGCAAGAATCTCTTTTGAAGGTACTGCGTGACTCCTGGTTTGATCGAGTTTCACGTTTGATCTACAGAAAATGACCCTACATACGCTTGTGTTTTCTCGTGGGCTGTATGTTGGTTCTTTGCTGAATAGCAGACCCGGAATCTTCCCATCGCTGCCCGGAATCTTCCTAACCCTAAACCGGAATCCTCCAGAAGTTCGCCACTCCCATTTTGCTACCCTGAGAGTGTATCAGGGTGAAGCACTGCTCGTGCCGGATGACCCCACACGATCAAGCGCACCGCCCCTGAGCGGCTGCCCAAACGTCATGGCGCACGCTCGTTTCTCCCTGATGCGTTTGTTCATCCATCAAGGAGCTGCTCGCGTGAATCTCTCGCAAGCCATTCAAGACTTGTTCAACGATATTCGGGATGTGGCGCAGATCATCGCGCCCATCGCTGCCATCATCGGGTTTATCGGATTGGGGGTCATGTACATGGGTTCAAGCTGGCCCTTGATCGGGGACTGGAAGAAGGACAATCCGAAAGCCGCCAATCAGGTCGTCATCGGTCTCCTGTTCGTCGTCTTCGCCTCGTCCGTCACCGCGCTGATCTCCTTCACCTAACTCGCCGTGTCCGCCAGCGCGGGGGTAGTCGTCTACCTCCGCGCAGTTTTGTATGGAGAGACTGCATGGCAGCCGACTTCAAATCGCACATCCTCAGCCGGGATGAGAAAGGCTTCGGCGGCATCCCGTTCAAGCGCCTGTTGTTCGGTGGGATCGCGGGCGGCTTCACGTACACCGTGTGCCGCTTCGCCCTGCCGGACATCGCCATTCCCATCGGCATCGTCGTAGCGATCCTCCTGATCGTGATGACCGCGCCACGCGGTGGACTGCCTCTGTGGATGCGCCTGTGGCTCAACCTACGCGGGGCGATCCTGCTTGCAGCGGCTGAAAATCCTGTCGGGATGGCAGCGGAAGTGGCGAAGCTGCTGTCACTCCCAACCGATGCTGCCGTGCTGGATGGAAATCGTTTGTTCGCGCCGCCCGCCGGTTTGGTTGAGGTGGACTTGTCCGAGTGGGTGACGTTTGCCCGCGCCCGTGATCTGGATCGCGGCGATGGGCTGGTGTTTGTCGGTTCGCCTTTAGAAGAGGAGGCGCTGTGACGAGTGTTCGCACGTTTCTGATTGAACCGTTCGACATCATGCTGCACGCGACTGAGGAGGGTGTCTCGGCACTGCAAGCGCGCTTCTCGACGTGGCTGCGCACGCTGTCCGGTGAAACTCGGTTTCTGTGCTGGCAGATGCCCGCCACGCTCGATGCCAAGATCGCGGCGCTCGATCAGGCAGAAATTCAGACCGACGACGCGCAGCGGCGTGACCTGCTGATCGAGTACCGCCGCGAGTACGAGCGCATGAATGCCGGGGCGGAGTATCAGCGGGCGCTGTGCGGGATGGTGCTGTGGAACGACCAGAATCCGCGCGCCATCGCGGGCGGGCTGTCGTCTGCCTTCGATACACCCGTGACCGAAGGCGCATTCCCGGCGCTGTTTGAGGGGCAGTACGAACTGCGCGATCGCCCGTTCTGGCATCTCGCGCCGTCGGGTCGTCCGGGTGGTCGCCCGTACTGGGCAGTGCTGACCAGCTACGAATTTGCGCCCGCGACGTGGAATTTCTTCCGCCCACTGCCACCGCTGCTCCGGCTCAATTTCCCGCTGGCGCTGGCGGTGGACATCCCCAAGACGTATGACCGGAATACCGCCATCGATGCGATTGAGAGCATCATTCAGGCGTACCAGGTGCATCTGGCGGGCGTACGCGGCGAGGACAGCCGTTCGGTACAGCGTGTTGCCGACTGCCGCCGGGCACTGGGGGAAATCAACAACGGGGATGCTCTGCATCTGGTGCAGGTCGCCGTCGCGGTCGCGGCGGACGATCTGGAGACGCTGAAAGAACGTGTCGCCGCCGTCATCAACGAAACACGGGCATGGTTTAGTCTGCGTCAGGAAGTCGGTGAACTGCTGTCGCGGGCGGTTGAGTTCTTCACCGCCCGCCGGACGAAGGACATCAATCTGCCGACCACGACATGGCCGGTCACGTCACGCGAACTCGCGCTGATGCTCGCGCCGCTCGGCTATCGCAAGCTCTCGACGACCGGTGGTGTGCTGCGTGGGGAAGCGGTCGGCGGCGCATATCCGGTCTTTCACAACTCGTGGCGGGACAAACGCGCCACCCATGAAGTCTGGGTCGGGCAGTCGGGCTATGGCAAGACGTTCGCGCTCAACTGTTATCTGACGCGCGAGTACGCTGAAAACGGCATCTCCTTCGATTTCCTCGAGCCGATGGGACACGGGCGGCACATCGCCGATGCCTTCGGGCTACCGTGGTATGTGCTGAGCGCGAAGGCGACCAAGCTCAATCCACAGGATGTGATGTTCCCGACGCTGCTCGAACAGGTCAGCCACACCACGCGCCTCTATGAGACCGTGTTGGGACGGCAGCTGTCGGGCGGGCAGCGCGAGAACCTCGAACGCGGGCTGCTGGGC
>JAPKMU010000465.1 GCA_026645745.1 Anaerolineae bacterium
GAATCGTCTCGATGCGGCGAATGCCTGATTTGCCATTCTTCAGGCTTTCCCATAATGATTTGACTCCACCCAATGCTGTGATGGCACCCATTCCTGTAATCACAACACGCGGGCGACCGTTTCTCAATAGTTCCATGATATTCCTCTTGCGGCTAAACACTGGACTAGCCGCAGTCCCCCTTTCAAATGGTTGATGTGTGTTCACTTAATGGGTGCGGACTGCAATCCCATTTTGATCGACTCGATTACGCGCCCTGACACCGCACTCCGAGCCTGACCAATGGCGTTCTTGATCGCTTTTGCGTTCGATCTGCCATGACCGATGATTACAACGCCATTCACGCCTAAAAGTGGCGCGCCTCCGACTTCAAATGGATCGATCTGCTTCCGGACACGATCAAAAGCCGGACGCGCAAGCAGCGCCCCTATCTTGGTAAACACCCCAGCCATCAGTTCGTCACGCAGTGCACCCGCCATTGTGCTGGTCGCTGCCTCCATCGACTTGATCAAGATGTTGCCTACAAACCCGTCGGCAACTACGACATCGACATGACCTTTGAGCATATCTTTTGGTTCAGCGTTGCCGATGAAGTTAAGGGGCATCTGGGCGATCAGTTCGGCGGCGGCGCGGGTTTGTTCCGTACCTTTACCTTCTTCTTCACCGTTGGAAAGCACCGCTACGCGCGGGTTGGTGAGCTTCAGCGCATTCTTGGCATAAATGCTGCCCATCAGCGCAAACTGCGCCAGCCAATCCGGTTTTGCGTCCGCGTTGGCACCGGCATCAACAATGACGACTTCAGAGCCGCGAAGTCGGATAATGGCGGATAGGGCAGGGCGTTTGACACCCGGAATCCGATGCAGGGTAAACAGCGTTGAAATCGCGTGTGCCGCTCCGGTGTTGCCCGCAGTCACAAAAGCGTCCGCACTGCCATCTTTGACAAGATTCAAACCGACGTGCATCGACGAATTTGGCTTTGCCTTACCGACTAACCCCGGTTTGTCCTCCATCGTGATAATTTCCGAGGCATGTACGACTTCCAACTTCAACCCAGTCGTCTGATGTTTGCCGAGTTCAGCTTTTACGCGCTGTTCGTCACCGACCAGAATAATCGTGTCCTCGGTGAACACGCGCGCCGCTTCGATTGCCCCTTCCACATCCGGGACCGGCATCGCATCACTTCCCATCGCGTCAAGTACAATTCGCATTCACCGATTCCTTTGCTGGGATAGAATTCCACTGCTATGTGTGCAAGATATTCCCAATCTTACCGCAAGGAAATTGGGCGTAAAGGATTGACATCGTGCATACGGTGGCTATAATAGCCACATTCTTCGCACCGGTGGCGGAATTTGGTATACGCGCACGCTTGAGGTGTGTGTCCACTACGTGGGTGGAGGTTCGAGTCCTCTCCGGTGCACAAAAGCCTATTGATTAATCAGTAGGCTTTTTGTTTTCTTGCACACCCTCCCGCTTATGGTGTATAGTCCACACCAATAACGTCCTTCATCTTCAACCACTAGGAGCGTAATGGGCATGAACGACGCGACCGAAAGCCAGATGATGCGCGCCTACGAGCTAATCGAAGCGGGCAGGTTGGATGACGCGCGTTCCATCCTCAGCCCGATCCTTGCTGCGAACAAAAACAACCCAGACGCATGGTGGATTTATGCGCATGCGGTTACGGACCCGCTGACGGCGAAAGACGCGCTCGATAATGTCTTGCGGCTTGATCCCGAATATCCCGGTGCACGTGAATTACACGATCAGGTTATTGGGCAAATTGGTGGAAAGGGTGAGTTTGCGCCTACGCCAAAGCCTGCGCCGACCGTTGTTCCAAAACCACTTACGTCCAGCGATGAGCCGAGCTTTACAAGTCTCGAAAGCGATGACTTGGAGGAAGACGAAGGGATTAATCTCCCGCGCGTGCTGTTAATCGCCGCCGTGTTTATCCTGATTGCGGTGGTCGGCATTTTGTTGGCGAATCAATCGAATCAACCTGTTCAGCCAACTGAAGTTGTAGATGCTACCGCAACGCTGCCGTCAATCGCACCTCAGGCTGTGTTCACGGATGAACCCACCGCTGAGGCAATGCCGACGGCATTTGAAGGTCTGCCGATTCGCATGACCGACGCGATCACGCTCGAAGGCAGTACTGCCTATCTGAATGCATGCGGTACGGTTGCTAATATCAGTGCGCTCCGCCCATTAGTGGAGCAACTCAAACTGGCGGTCGCAGGCGCGCTGGATCAGTTCCCCGCAGATGCGGAGACAATTGGTATCCGTGTCGCGGACTGTGCCAGCGACACTCCGTATGTGGTGATCACAACCGCGCGCGAATCCGTAGCGGCTTATGTGAATGGAACCCTAACCGATACGGAATTCAGCGCACGCTGGCGCGCTGTGGGCAGCTAGCGCGCCTGTTCTCCTTGATACACTGGCAAACGCACCGTGAATTGTGTCCCAACATTCACGGTGCTTTCAACTTCGATCACACCGTTGTGTGCTTCAATGATTCCGTAGCTGACGAACAACCCTAACCCCGTTCCCTGCGGCTTTGTTGAGAAGAAGGGGTTGAAGATGCGCTCCATATTTTCTGGGGCGATCCCTGTTCCTGTATCCTTGAACCGAATGACAACTTGATTGTCCTCAATATCAGCGGTGATGATCAGTGTGCCGCCGCCCGACATTGCGTTTTGGGCATTTACCGCCATGTTCATGAAGACTTGCTGCAAATGATCTGGACTTCCAAGAACGGGTAGGGTAGGGGTAATCTGCGTTTCGAGCTTGACATGTTCGTGTTCAAAGAATTTGCGATTGAGCTTGAGCACATCGTCCAGCACATCCGCCACGTTCACGAGTGACATCCCTTCATCGGCGGCACGGGTGAAATCGAGCAACCGGCGAATCATACGCTGAATGCGTTCGATGTTTTCGCGGATCGTCGCAATATCACGCGCATCGACCGTCACGCCTCTTTCCTCAAGCTGCGAAACTATTTCGTCTAAACCTAATTTGATTGGCATCAACGGCGTGTTGATTTCATGCGCGAGGCTTGCCGCCATATGCCCAATAGACGCCAATTTCTCCGAGCGAATCAGCATGTTTTGGGCGGATTGAAGCTCTTGCGAACGTTCTTCGACTTTTTCTTCGAGCCGGTGCGCGTATTCGACCTGAAACTCATACAGGAGAGCATTATGCAAGGCTAGCGCCGCCTGCCGCGCAACTCCGTCAAGCAATCGGACTTGATCTTCGTCATAGTCTTCGGTTGCGCTGAATACGGCGACCGCGCCAATCGTGCGGCTGGCGTGGCGGAGCGGCGTCAGCAGAATACTGTGAGTTAGGGTGTTAAACGGAATGACCGTCGGTTTCTCTAATTTCGTGTAGTGGGCGCTCACTGTATCCAGCGGAAGCTGTTCCTCGGTCGTTCCTTGAGCCAAATAGATGTGCTGCTGGAGCACTTGATAGCCTTCACCAAACTGCACAATAACTACTGCGTCGCACGGCAGCAGTTTGGCGACAAGTTCAGCGGCGAGTTCAAGAAATTCACCTGTGAACACCGAATGACCAAAATGCTCACTGACCTTGAGCATTGATTCGAGTTCTTCGGTACGCCGCGCCAGCGCAATTTGGAGCTTGTGCGCTTTAATCTTGCTTACCGCGCGGGCGATCAGCTCTTGGTGCGCGAAAGGCTTGTAAATATAGTCGTCGGCACCGAGATCGAACCCATGCGCAAGATCGGAGGGTTGGCGTG
>JAPKMU010000466.1 GCA_026645745.1 Anaerolineae bacterium
TGAGCACGGCAAGCAGGTAAAAACCGCGCTGCCGTCAACTCCGGTTGTAGTGCTTGGGCTGCATGATCTTCCTCAGGCGGGGGATACCTTTGAAAAGGTGAAGAACGAGAAAGAAGCTCGCTCGCTTGTTTCGGAACGTAAATCCGTCATCAGTGAAAAGAAACATGCGGCAGCGCGCCCGTCCTTCTCGCTTGAGGACATTTTCGAGGCGGTGAATCGCGGCGAAAAGAAAGAACTGAACATCGTCCTAAAAGTGGACGCGCAGGGTTCACTTCAGCCAATTGTCACCAATTTAGAGAACCTGAGCGGAAAGAACGCCGAAGGTATTCGACTGCGCATTCTGCAATCCGCCGTCGGTAACATCACCGAAAGCGACGTGATGCTCGCTAGTGCATCCGGCGCAATCGTGATCGGCTTCGCGGTCGAAGCAGAAGGTTCAGCGCGTCGTCTGGCAGAATCTTACGGTGCGGAAATCCGCATGTACGATGTGATCTACAAACTGCTGGAAGATGTCGAATTAGCGCTCAACGGTATGCTCGAACCTGTGTATGCCGACAAGACAATCGGAACAGCGGAAGTCCGCCAGATTTTCAGAATCGCCAAGTTCGGTGAAATCGCGGGCAGCTACGTTCGTGAAGGCGAAATCCGCCGCAACGCCAAAGTCCGCGTGAAGCGCGGCGGTAAAGTGCTTGCGGAAGGGCTGTCGGTTTCTAACCTCAAGCGTATGCAGGATGATGTCCGCGAAGTCCGTCAGGGCTTTGAATGCGGCATTTCCCTCAACAACTTCTCCGATTTCCATACAGGCGATTTACTCGAATTCTACGTGTCGGAACGGGTGAGCTAACCTAGCCGTAGATGTGCCGGAACTCCCGTGCGGAGTTCCGGTGCGGCTGGTGTATGAATGTGGTACCGTTTTGATCCGCCGCTAGAGGAGGGTAACTACCATGACCAGCATCAAACAAGAACGCATGGCGGGGCGTATCCGCCAAATCCTCAGTGAGCTTCTGCTGCGTGAAGTAGGCGATCCGCGCTTGCTTGGTTTGACCATTACCCGTGTTGAACTGGATCAAGAACTCCAATTCGCCCGCGTGTGGGTGAACGCGCTCGGAGAAGAAGAACGCGAAGCCGAAATCTTGATGGCGCTTGGACACGCGAAAGGATTCTTGCGCCGCGAGGTCGGAAAGCGCGTGCGCCTTCGTAAAACGCCTGATCTTCAGTTTCGTTGGGATTCCACACTGGAGCAGGGCGAACGCATGAATCAGTTGATCGCGTCGTTAAATATTCCGGCAGCCGATCCCACAGAAACGGATACCGATGACAGCACTGCCTCTCCAATGGACTGAAGCCGCGCAAGCGATTGAGCGTGCAGATCGTATTCTCCTCGTGACGCATTTTCACCCGGATGGCGATGCGATTGGATCGCTGCTCGGTTTAGCAAATGCGTTATGGGCACGGGGTAAACAGGTGGATGCCGCCGTCGATGGCGGCGTTCCTGACTTCTTAGAATATGTTCCCGGTGCGGATCGCGTCCTGCCCAATCTGACAGAGGGTTCATGGGATGTGATGGTTTCGCTCGATTCAAGCGACGAAGAACGCACCGGCGAATGCGGCGTTTATGGGCGCGCACACAGCACGATGGTGATCAACCTTGATCATCACCGTACCAATACCGGATTCGGCAGCCTGTATCTTGTGAACGTGAACGCCGTATCCGCGACCGAAGTCGTTTACGATTGGCTGATGCACATGGGCGACCCGATCACGACGGATGTTGCCATTCCCCTGTTGACGGGACTCGTCACGGATACCATTGGATTTCGCGTGAGCAGTGTCACCGCCGAAACGCTTCGTATTGCGCAGAAGTTGATCGAAGCAGGCGCGCAGTTGAATCTGATCATGGCGCGGACGCTCAACAGCCAAAAATACGCGATTGTCGAATTGTGGAAGCGGGTGCTGCCGACCGTTCAGCTTGAACAAGGCGTGATTTCGGCAGAACTGCGTCTTGAGCATCTCGCTGATATGGGGCTGACTGAACCCCCATCTGATCTGGGGCTGGTGAGTTGGCTGGTATCAGTGGACGAAGCGGGTGTGTCGGTCGTGTTCAAAGAGATGACGGAAAACCGCGTCGAAATCAGCTTGCGGAGCAAAGTCGCGTATGATGTCGCATCGGTCGCGTTCCAGCTTGGCGGCGGCGGTCATCGTCAAGCGAGCGGCGCAACGGTGCAGGGCACGTTAGCCGAAGTACGCGCACGGGTGATGCCGATGCTGATCGCACTGGTGAATGGTGGGGGCGCATAAGCGTTCATGTTCGGCTTTTTCAACATTGATAAGCCGCTCGGCATGACCAGTCATGACGTTGTGGCGGCGGTGCGTCGTGCCTTCAAGATCAAGAAAGTTGGGCATGCCGGAACGCTCGATCCGCTGGCGTCCGGTGTGCTGGTGATCTGCGTGGGCGGGGCGACCCGCTTGAGCGATGATGTGATGCACGGTGAAAAGGCATATCGGGCGCGCGTCAAATTTGGCGTCACAACGATGACTTATGACCGCGAAGGCGAGATTACGTCGCAAACCGACGCAAGTCACCTCACGGCTGAGGCGATTCAAGCGGCATTTCCCGCCTTCACGGGTGAGATCGATCAAGTGCCGCCGATGTACAGCGCGATCAAGCAGGATGGCAAAAAGCTCTACGATCTCGCGCGCTCCGGCGTTGAAGTCGAACGTACCCCGCGCCGGGTCACGATTCACAAACTCGTGTTACAGGAATGGACACCGCCGGAAGCCGTCGTCGATGTCGATTGTAGTGCCGGAACGTATATCCGCAGTCTCGCTTTTGATCTTGGGGCGGCGCTTGGTGTGGGCGCGCACTTGAGCGGCTTGATCCGCACCCGAAGCGGCGCATTTTCGCTCACAAACGCAGCTCCGCTCGATACCCTCCTTGCCGCCGATCCTCACACATATTTAGTTTCCCCCAAAGATGCGCTGCGTGATGCGCCTTCAATGATGCTGACCGATTCACAAGTGCATGAAATTCAGCACGGGCGCGCGATCCCTGTGCCAGAACAGACAGATGCAGTCCGCGTGATGGGCTACAATCATGACAATGCACTGATCGCAGTGCTTGAGGTAAGAGGTGGGCGGGCATACCCCTCAAAAGTATTCAGTGAATTTTTCGAGGAATGAGGTCGAATGCAGCACCATTATGATTTGGGGTTGGTCACGCTTTCGCAGCCTTCGATGGTTACGATTGGCGTTTTCGACGGGATGCACCGGGGGCATCAGCAGTTGATCCGGTCACTCGTCGAAAAGGCGCGGGCGGCGAATGCGCTTTCGGTGGTGCTTACGTTCTTCCCTCATCCTGACGCGGTTCTGCGCGGGATCACCGGACGCTATTACTTGACCACACCTGAAGAACGTGCCCAATTGATGGGTGATCTGGGGGTCGATCAAGTGGTCACGCTGGCATTTAACGACGAATTCCGGCAGGTGCGCGCTGCTACATTTGTGAACTCATTGGTTGAGCGCTTGAAAATGATTGAATTGGCGGTCGGTGCGGATTTCGCGCTTGGCTACCAGCGTGAGGGCAATGTCGAGTTTTTGCGTGCGCGCGGCGCGGAGCAGGGCTTTACCGTAAACGTGTTTGATCTTGTGCGCGACGGTGGCAGCGAAAAAATCAGCAGCATGAGCATCCGTGATGCCTTGAGCGCCGGAGATGTCGAACAGGCGCGGCATTGGCTCGG
>JAPKMU010000467.1 GCA_026645745.1 Anaerolineae bacterium
CGGCGGCGCGGAGAATGTCGAACTACTCAGTTGGAGTTGGCTGTATTATCGCTATGTCCGCGTCGAATTGAGCTTGACAGCAAGAGAGTTCGCGTGCGCCGCCCATATCGATTCACGCACCCGTGTTCGCGTGCGCGCCCATGCGCTCCGCCGCCTGTCCGAGCGCCTGATCGAGCGTGAGCATCAGGCGCGGCGGACACTCCGCAAACAGCGGTTGATCGCACGGCTGCCGCCTGCTCCGCGTGTTCGCCTGATCGGGCGCGATGCGGTGCTCGCGGCGCTCACGCACACGCTCACCGACTCGGCAGTGCGGCTGGTGCACGTCAGCGGCGAAAGCGGCATCGGGAAAACGGCACTTGTGCGCGAAGCCCTCCGCCTGCTGATTGATTCAGAGCGGATCGCGCATGTCGTCTGGATCGATCGCCCGGTTTCGTGTGAACGTATTCGCGCTGCTGTCCGTCAGTGGATACCCGGCGCGCTTGCGGAGGACTCCACCATGCCGCATGATCTACCGTCGGGCGTGGTGGTGCTGGATGATTTGAGCGCCTTCACCGACTCGATCCCGGACTTGGAGGCGCTGATCCGCTCACTGGCTCCGCTGCATGTGTGCGTGATCCACCCGGACGACCTGCCGTTCACGGGCTTAAGCGCTCGGTTAATCGTGCCGCCGCTCACGCCCTCGGACGTTCAGGCGCTTGTTCGCGGTTGGGCGTTCCTCGACTCGCAATATGCGCGCACCGAATCAGAAATCGCAGCATTATGGGATCAAGCGCGGGGTGTGCCCGGCGCACTGCTGCACCTGCTCGCAAAGGAGAATGAATAACCATGCCGAACCTGTTTCTCGCCACGTTGGGACAGCGCCCGGAAGCGATCACGACTGCCTACGACCGCCTGTGTGAGCGCTACCGTTTTGACAAGATGATCTTGCTCACAACTGACCGTCATACATCCGGGATCGCCGACGCAGCCGCCGCGCTCGATCAGGTGTGCCGCCGTGATTACCCGGATGTGCCGCTGATCTGGCACACACTCAGCGATGGGGACACGCCGCTGATCGACATCACCGACTCAGACTCGGCGTGGGCGTATTTTCGCGCCATCTTCGCCGCGCTCACCCCTTATAAGCAGGATCGCTACACGCTGCACTTTTTGATCAGCGGCGGACGCAAGGCGATGAGCTTATACGCGGCATTGGCAGCGGCGCTCGTGTTCGGCAGTGAGGATCGCTTATGGACGGTGCTGTCGCCGCCGTCGATTTTGGAGCGCGGGGATTTTCACCCGCTTCCCGGTCTGCGCGATCAAGTGCAGGTGGTTGAGCTGCCGCTCATGCCCGCCCGGATTATCCCCGGTAGCGTCGAAGCAGAAACACTCAATTTGGATGCGGTGATCGCGGAACGAGGTAAGGCGCGAAAGGGTTTTCTCGCGCTGCTGACGAAACGCGAACGCGAAGTAGTAGAGGCGTTGTCCAAACATCCGCACACTCGCAACGAGCGGCTTGCCGTTATGCTGCACAAGTCGCCGCGCACGGTGGAAAGTCAGTTGGCGTCGGCATACTCAAAGCTCGCCAGCTATGTCGATTTTGGGGAATTGATCGCGGACAAACGGCAGGCGTTGATTGAGTTCTTGCGGGAAGGAGAGTGAGCAGCGCCGTTATGGAGATATCTCCACTCTTGGATGTAGATGCTGGGCTTAGTCATGAGGAATCGTGTGAAAACCCGACTTTTCGGAAAGCTAAAGTCTACCGTCAAATCCCTTGTTGCCGCCTCTACTCCTAACTGAGGAAATCAAAAAGCCATCCATTTACATGATGGCTTTTTGTCGATACGAGATAGAGAGCTATGGAGTTGAATACACTTTAAAATATCGAGGTTCAGGTTTTGCGTCTCGATCAAAGTGGTAGCCATCCACCTGCCATAAGTCTCGGAGCTTGGTACCAAGTTGGAACAACAGAATTGATGGTCCTAGTATGTACAGCCCAATCCGGGGTTTCCCGAAAAAGTCACTCATAACTTGATAGGCAAGGTTGATCGCTTCTCCCCACTCGGTCGGATTTCTGACATCCATCGAGTAGCTGTCGCCTTCACCCTCTTTCATCAGGTCTAGGGATTTGCGTGGACTGCGAATAACGATGACATAAGGCTTTTCGTGATGTTCATGGACAGATGCATCCCGCAGAATCTCATCCACAAAGGTGTTATTGGGCAGTTGTCCCGAAAGTTGAAATGCCAGTTGGACTACGGTGGGAGGTTCCAGTGTGGCGTTCGGACTGGCGAACAAATAGGCGGTGTGATGACGGCTCAGCTTTAGGGGAATGCCGATATTTCCATTACGTGTGGTGACCGCGCCCATTGTTTTTGCAGCTAGGGAAGCAAACGTCGTTCGTTGATGGTGCGCAAACTCACTCGCACCGATTGCCATACCCGGGTGCACACGCGCATCTGGGGCAGTACTGAGGAGCGAATCCATCAATTGTGCCTCTGCCGTCGGGTTGTTATTGGCAAACAGCGCATTCTTCCCCTGAAGTGGGATCGGCAGCGCACGTGTATGGTCAATGACATACGGGATCACTGTTACATGATGTTGCTGCGCTTCTGCGATTTCACCTGTTACCCAATTTGATCCCACTGAATTCGTGCTGACCATCGCAATCAATGTCGATGCGCTGCGAATATGGGTGCGGATTTCGTCGTCAAAAGCTGTACCGCCTTCAATATTGCGGGTGTCGATCCAGACGTTGTACACGCGATTGAGGCGTCTATAAATTGGCTCAACGATATCTGCGTCTGTTCGCGAGTAGCTGATGAAAATGTGTCCCATGATTACTCCTGATTACCCGGTCGATCACGCTTGACACGCTCGCAAATGTAATAGGTGATACCATCGCCACCTTTTTCAATGTCGATGACCTGCGCAAGCACAGTTGCCGGAAGCTTTCCCTGCAAACTTACGCTTAAGCTGATGTACCCCCAGTGGGGATTATCAGTTGCGCGTTCAATGATCTTGAAATAGAGTTCGTCTTGACTCGAACTATCGAGATCAACTTTCCCTTTAACTTTTTCTCCAATTTTTACAGGCTGTGCAGCGCTCTGCCGTTTTTTCTCTTCATGGTGTTTGTTCCTATAGTGCTGATCAACGGTGGTTATATCGGGCAGCACGGGGCGTCCCTTAAACTCCTCTAGAGTCATGTAGGCGAATGCATCGAAGTTGGGCAGTGGGTCACGGGCTTGTAGCATAATACGCAGCGCTTGGATACGCTTATGCATCTCAAATGGGTTGTTTAAGCGCGTTGTCATGTAGTCTACAAATGGCTGAATGACGTCGGGATGTGCCGCGTCGTAGGGGGTGCTGTCCCCAGTCGTCCACCCTTGCTCGTCGAAAAGTGAGCGATACCGCTTCGTGCGATCCCTCAGCACCAAGTGCGTTTCCAGCCGAACGACCCCCATCCCAAATGGCTTGCCCATCCCTAACATGTGACGGGAAGTGTCACCCATATCAGGTAGCGTTAGCACGAACGCTAGCGCCCCCAATTCCACGCGATTCAGATTCTCAAAATAAACACGGAAACGAAACTGCTTCCCAATATTCACTGCTCGCAAGCGTGTGGACTGTGTATCGGTGCGCGGTGCACGCTGCGCGCCGGGAAGCCTCTCTAAGTTCTGCACGCGCTGCCGCCAATACAACTTTTGACCACGCAGGCTCACGTGAGGAGTATCATA
>JAPKMU010000468.1 GCA_026645745.1 Anaerolineae bacterium
CAGGCGCATGTAACGTAAGGTGAGGTTCATTTATTTGTCAACCGATTTCACATAGACGGGCGTGATCGATGCTGCGCTAAACGTCTCTGCTGGACTTTCCCCCCCGGCGACACGCAGCCGATCCCATGCATTTTGCGCCAAGTAACCCGCGCGCCGCGTCCGCGCTGCGGGAGATGCCAGCGTGAGCGGGATTCCGTTCGCCCGCGCCGCCGTGATCGCCGCCGCGCCGAGCGCATCGACTTCGCCGGTGATGAGCGCCGGATCACCGCGTTCACCGAGCAAAGCGATCAACGCGCCCCAAGCATAATTATCCGCTTCGCCGCTGATTCGCCACTGAGAATCGCTTTCGCTCCACATATACGGCGCGGCAGTCACGCGCGACCGCCCCGCCATCACCACTGGAATCAGAATACCGGGGGCGCGCGGCTGTGCTGCCGCAAGAATATCGAGTGTTGTCATGCCAAGCAGCGGCAGTCCGCGCGCCGCCGCTAACCCTTTAGCGAACGCGACCCCAATCCTGAGCGCACTGTAGGAGCCGGGTCCGATAGCGACGGCGAGCGCGGTTAAGTCATCGATGATCACATCGCCCCGCTTGAGCGCATCCATCACGGCAGGCGCAAGTTCGACGGTGTGATTATTGGCAGACAGCCATGTTGTCTCTACGATGATTCCATGACCATCGTGGAGCGCCACGCTGATCTGAGCAGTTGCGGTATCAAGTGCGAGCAGCATTCGTGGTCAGAAAATCTTTCATGAGTTGGTGATAGCGGTCGCCGTGCGGTTCAAAAATCAGGTTGCGCCGTGATGCTTCGAGCACACGCAGTTCAACCCACAGGTGATCTTTTGGGAGTGCGTCAAGGATCAATTCCGCCCATTCGATCACGATCACGCCGCGCTGCGCCAAAATATCTTCCCACCCAATCGACAGGAGATCGGCGCTGCCGCGTAAACGGTAGCAATCAATATGAAACAACCGCGTCTGATCCTTGGCGCGGTGATGCTCATGGACAAGGTTAAACGTCGGGCTGGTGAGTGGTTCAAGCGCCCCCCATCCCATGCCGATTCCAGCGGAGATCATCGTCTTGCCCGCGCCCATATCCCCGGAAAGGCAGATCACATCACCCGCTTGCAGCAAACTCCCCAGACACACGCCGAGTTTCTGCGTATGGTCGGCGCTGTTGGTGATCACGTTCAATTCGCCTTCCTTCAGGATCGGCACCTATGCAGTCTCCTTTGATTGTTTTACTCCTCACCGCACACACCAATACGCGAGCGGATCACTCCCTCTCCCCGCTTGCGTGGGAGAGGGGGACGGGGGGTGAGGGGCAAACACGGCATTTCCCTCATTCTACAACAAACCAACCCACCCGTTTATTCCGTGATTTCTCGGCACGGGTTGACGAGTGTTCCCAACCCGTTGATCGTGATCTCGACGGTATCGCCGTCATGAAGATACACGGGCGGCTTGCGCGCTTTGCCGACACCGGGCGGCGTTCCGGTCATGATCACATCGCCGGGTTCAAGCGTGAAATAACGCGATAGGTAAGCGATCAAGGCGCGCACACTTTGGATCATGTCCGCCGTGCTCCCGTCCTGCATGACCTTTCCGTTCACTTTTGTTTGAATTGTCAGCGCTTGCGGATCAGGCACTTCGTCTCTCGTGACCAGAAGCGGACCGAGCGGACAGAACGTATCCATCCCCTTCGCACGGAGCCACTGCTCTTTTTGCAGGTCACGCGCGCTTACATCGTTGCCGATGGTGTAGCCGAATACATAATCGAGCGCGTCCGCTTCTGCGACTCGCTGCGCTTTTTTGCCGATCACGACGGCGAGTTCGCCTTCAAAATCGACTTCTTTTGCTTCACTCGTGTGCCATGTGATCGGCTGGTTGATCCCGATCACCGCCGTCGTGTTCTTGCCGAAAACAACCGGCTCGGCGGGCGGTTCTTTGCCCGTCTCGCGCGCATGTTCCGCATAATTTAAGCCAATGGCAACCACCTTGCCGGGGCGAAGCGGCGCTTCAAGTGTCACGCTGCTGAGCGGAAAGCTCTCCCATGTGCGGCTTGGCAGGATTCCCCGGCGGATCAAGCTCGTCATCCCGTCCGCCCATGCCATCGTGTAAACCGTATCTCCAACGACTTCGCCGAGGCGCGTTCGTCCTTGAACCGTGAATGTGACTAACTTCATTGTCGCGCTGCTTCCTTTACTGCTGCTGCTTTTTCAATCTATGGATAAAATCCGCAAGTGCGCCGCCGCCGTCACTGGCGACCAGCACCCCCGCGACCTTTTGGATTACCAGTTCGCCCAACGCGGCGATCACGCGGTTCGCTTGTTCACGCATCACCAGCAGCACATCATCCCACAGCACGCCTTTGGGTAACAACGGCTCACGGAGCGACCGCAAGCTGTCCATGTAGTGGATCAGCGGATCAGCATGTGGGAAAACGAACGCCGACGGAAGATCGTAGCGCACGACGGTGAGGAACTGGCGTGCTAACATGCGCGTCCCGTTTTCGAGCGAATACGCATTATGGATCGGTGCGATCTGCGCCCCTGCCGCTGATTGTGTGAGCAGTACAATCGCGCGCTGGAATAAGAAATTCAGTTCCGGCATGGTGGCGGCACTGTTGGTGGCGGTCACCAGCACACCTTTAGGTTTGAGCACGCGCTTGAGTTCACGGATCGCGCCTTCGACATCGCTGACGTGATGCAGCATGTAGTTCGCCATCACCACATCAAACGTCGCATCTGGGAACGGGAGCGCCAGCGCATCCCCGACGATCACATGACTCTGACCGGGGTGATGTTCCAGCATCCCAAACGAGCGATCCAGCCCGATATAGCGCACATTGGGCAGTGTGCGCCGCACCGGATCAACATAAACCCCTGTCCCTGTGCCAACATCGAGCAGTATTTCTTCACCCTGCCAAGGGAGCCGGGACAGCACCCACGCAGGGAAATCGAACTTCGGGACGCTGTACATATCATGCGTCATCTGGCGAAGCTTCAGCTTATCATCGCTGCCGTACTGTTCCTGCAAAACGTTGGGATCGGTAGAAGGGATCATCAGTGTTCCATAACATCGAATGAGGGCTAAACTTATCCATATTATAACCATATCTCGACAAGCTACTGGAATGTGCAAATTGTGAATGCTGATCTGACCACTTTACCCCTCACGCTGGCGGATATTCAACAAGCGCGTGAACGAATCACACCGTATTTTTCGCCGTCACAACTTCGGCATTTTCCCGACTTGGACGATCATGTCTATCTCAAGCTTGAATGCTTGAATCCGACGCGCTCATTCAAAATTCGCGGCGCGCTCAACGCTATGCTGAGTTTGGATGCGCAAGCGCGCGCACGCGGCGTCGTCACCGCATCATCGGGCAATCACGCGCAGGGGATCGCGTATGCCGCGCATTTGCTCGGCGTACAGGCGCGGATTTATATGCCGTCAACCGCGCCGGAGACGAAGATCAACGGAGTGCGCAAGCACGGCATCGAGCCGATTTTGTTTGGCGGGAGCTACGATGACGTGGAGGCGGAAGCGCTGCGCGTCGCGCATGACGAACAGATCACTTATGTTTCGCCGTATAACAACCGGGAAGTTGCCGCCGGTCAGGGGACGATTGGGCTAGAAATCCTCGATGCGCTCCCCGATGTCGAGCGCGTGATCGTTCCGGTCGGCGGCGGCGGCTTGATCAGCG
>JAPKMU010000469.1 GCA_026645745.1 Anaerolineae bacterium
GCACAAGTTTGAGCAGGACTTCCGCTCGTATCTCGTGCCGGGGCTGCTCGAAGCACCTGAACTGGCGCAGGAGGTCCCTAAGCTTGAGGGCTTGGCGGGTGAGTGGATCGAGATCGAAGATGATATGCTCACACGCGAGGCGGAGGAGTGGAGCGTGCATGATCAGCGATCACGGTAAGAGTCGGTGCATTTGAGTTTCGATCGATGACCTCAGGCACGTGTGGCTCACGACCAAAGGAAGACAGACGCCCCCTCTGTCTCCGGCAGCAGATGGAGCATCTCTTCTATGTTCAACGGCGCCGCCTGAGGCGGCTGCGACCTTACAATTCGCCAGCCGTTGCATCAGAGGTCGGAACGTAATTCAAGATCGCCTCCAGCGCCGCGTCACGTCCGCCGAAAAAGTCAGCTGCCGTCTGTTCCACCGGGATGCTCGGTTCGATCCACTCGCGCTGATCATCGGGCGTGGTGCGTGTGTCATCGCTGGACGACACGTAGACCTCGATCCGCGAATTCGGCAGGCGGATCGGGCGTGCCGACGCATAAATGCGCGTCCGGTCGCCGGTCGGCTCGCCGACATAGAGCATGGCGTCGGTCTGCTGCTCCAACTGCGTGAGAAACACGACTCCCGCCGAAAATGTATAGCGTCCGATAATGATAAAAAACCTGCCGGGGCGGTTGATCGTCGGATGTGTGGCGAACAGGTTGAGCAGGGGGCGGTAGGTATTGATGTCACCGCCGAGGTTCAATCTCACGTCGAGGACAACGCGTTCCGGTGTCGTCTCGTCCAAGAACGCTTCCAACTCATTGGCAAATGCGTTGATCGTCGTGCCTGATCGGGCACGCTGCACTGCTGCATTGAACTGCACATAGAGCGTGCCGGAGTCCTCAAGATAGGTGTGCCAGAAGTATTCATTGGCGTGCTGCATGTAAAGCGGCTCGGAGCGGTCCCCAAACGCGACCAAGAAGCGCCCCTCGTGCCATTCCTCGTATTCGCTCAACGATTGCGCGGGTGGGTTCAGCGTCACCTGTTCGCCAGATGAGGTTTCTAACACGTAATCCGGCTGATCGATCTGGGCGATGATGTCCAACCCGTACAGAACTTCGGGGATGATGGCGAACATCGGCACGCCGATCAGATGCGACTGCGCGTTGTCGTAATTCACGTAGGGCTTCAGGCGTTCGATCACGTCGGCGGTGGCATGACCGCCGATGCTGATCACCCGCGATCCGACATAGTCGGCGTACGGTGCATCGGCGTAGACGACATACAGCCCTTCGGGAAACACGTACAACTGAAGCGGGAACAGGTGATAGCCGAGCGTGTCCTGAAACGGCGGCACGCCGCTGTGTCCGTCGATCAGCGCGCCAAGGTGGATGATCCCGAGTTGAATTTGCAGGTCGGTCAGGAAGGGGATATCGGCGGAGAGCACGGCGAACTCGGCGGCGAGCTGCTCCGGCGTGAAGCGCCAATACAGGTTCGGGTGCCTCGCCTCCATCTGCTCGGCGAGCGTGATCAGGTCTTCGCGCCACGCGGCGACCGCTTCATCGGTTTGCAGCACCGGGCGTTCTTGCGCGATGGCAGAAAACGCCGTCAGACACAGCCAGCAAATAGCCAATATGCGCAGCATAAAATCCCCCTGAGTTTAGTAGGTTACTCAGGGGGATGAAAAGAGGTTCAACGAGGTGCTTCATCCGGCAACTTATTCAAACAAAAACCCTGCGTTTCCGTAGGAGCAAGGCGCGCAGGTAAATGTGTAGAATAGCGTGAATGCCATTTCAAACCTCACTCCCTGCTGGCGCGGCAGCGCGTCCTCCCCGTCGTGCGACACATCCGCCGTAAATCAGGTGAAACTGTCTTTCGTCTACGCACGAGATTGATGTCTGCCACAAGCCAATCGGCGTGCAAACCGTGCTGCGCAACCGCCCGCGCAAGCATATTTACAAAGTCCGCAACCGCCTGCGTGAGCATTTCGGGGCGCGGACTGCTCCATTTTCTGAAAGCGTCAAGGTGTAAATCGTTTCCAGCGTCCCTCAGAGATGACTTCGACGCTGCCATCGACTACCGTGATAGCAGTCTGATCGTCCATCGCGTACCCCGGTACGCCCAGTTGAGCAGCCCATTTTTCGGCGTTAGCGAGGGTGTGCTCAGGAAAAAGATCAAGGTGAGGGAAGATGGAGAAGTCCACCAACCCCAGTGTCCTGTCACCCCTGGTAGGCGGCTGCCAATTGACGAAGAACTCCCCGATTCGCGGGGTCATCACCATGCTGCCTGCGCTCACACCTACCCAGACTTTCTCGTGCAGCGATGGCAGGAGATCGACCAGCCCTGACTGCTGCATCCAGTAGCACAAATACAGGGCATCTCCCCCGTCCACAAGCAGCACGTCGGTTTCCCGAACCCAACCAACCCAGCGGTCTTTGTCGATGCTTGGAAGCGCCGTCAGTTCCAACACCCCAACGGATTTCCAGCCCAGATCGGTCATGGGTGCAGGGGACTGACCGGCGATGAACCGCCAGACATTACCGGGCTTCACCAAAGGGTGCCCGTAAGCTGCAGTGGGGATACACAATGCACTGGACTCGGCAATCGGTTTGCCCAGCAGTTCGAGCAGTGCCTTATGGATACTGGGGTTCTTAACGCCCCCAGAAGTGAGCAGAAGTTTCATTTGTTCTCGCTTTGAACCGCGTTCCCCTTAATCATACCTGCCGGTTTTCACTGCGCCTGCACGCGCGTAATTCACAAGCAGGATACCATTTGGCGATACCTGACTTTCGGTCACCTTGAAAGCCATCGGAACGTTGCCGTCGGCAAACAGCTTTTTGCCACTGCCTAAAGTCAGCGGGTAAATCTTGAGCCACAGTTCATCAACTAGATCGTGCTTGAAGAGCGTTTGAAGGAGGTTGGCACTGCCGAACACATGCAAATTCGGACCCGCCTGCTGCTTGAGCTGGCGCACCTTTTCCGCGATTTCACCGTCTAAAAACACGGTGGGCTGCCACTCGCTCGACGTCCGAGTATTCGAGACGACGTATTTGGTTGCCGTCATCACCCCGGGCCACATATCCGCATGCTTTGGCCAATAGGGTTCCCAGATATCAAAGGTATTGCGACCCAGTAAGAGATCAAACGGCAGGCTTAATTGTTTCTTCATGACCTCCCCTTCAACCTCGTCAGAGTAGGGAACCTGCCACCCGCCATACGTGAATCCGCCGCTGGTATCTTCTTCGGGTCCGCCGCCCGCTTGGATAACCCCATCCAGCGTCATGAATTCAAGTGCAATTACTTTTCTCATCACTGCGTTCCTTTTCCGTACCCGCTTTAGTGAGTTATGCAGCCATGCGCTCGAAATGTGACACATGAGGCACCACGAAAACTCCCCAGTTTTGCCCGCTCCGGTAAACCAACTTAGCGAACCGGAGCGCGTTTTAGCGGCGTGTGATCCGCACCTTTGCTGCAGCTCTTACTTAACGCCCGGCTTACGTCGATACAGATGAAGCGCGTGCCGTCGCGGGGTACGCTTCCCGTAATAGGGGTATTCCTGTATGCTGACCTGTTCCCACTGTTGTTCGATAAGATAGTGTTCCGACTCCGGCAGCAGGATACCCACCCGGCTGTTGGGATCCCACGGCTTTTTCAGCAGCAGCGGTTCATTGCGTTTGCCTAGGCGGAACATCCCCTGCACAAGCGTTGTTCCTGTTTCCTGAAC
>JAPKMU010000046.1 GCA_026645745.1 Anaerolineae bacterium
GAAGCTCGACCATGTGAGTTCTTTCATCCAGAAGCAGTCGAAATGAAAGACGCGGATCGGGATGCCCAATTCTTCCATGCGATCGATATTGTCGAGGATTGTCGGCTCATCATAGTTGGTGGTGAATGATGTCGAAAGCCACAGCCCGAACGACCATTCCGGCGGCAGGGCAGGACGACCGCTCAACTGGGTGTATTGATTGATCGCGTCTTTGGGGGTGGGTCCGCCGAACACATAATAATCGAGACTGTGCCCTTCGACGCTGAACTGCACCCGCTCGATATTGTGCGATGCGACCTCGAATGCCACATGTCCGGGATGATTGACCAGCACGCCGTACCCTTGACTGGTCAGGTAAAAAGGGACGTTTTTGTAGGCGTATTCGCTGTTGGTGCCGCCGTCCTCGTTCCAGATATCCACCGACTGCCCATTCTTGACGAACGCGCTGAAACGTTCACCCAAGCCGTAGATATTTTCCCCCACTTGCAGCGAAAGCTGTTCGCGGAGATACGTCTTGCCCGCCTGTGTGAACAAGCCTACCGCCTGCGGTTCGCTTTCTGTGAGGAGTTCACCGTTACGGCGCAAGGCATAGCGCCATTCGCCGCTTACGGGAACGACGACCGATAAGTTTCCCGTGCGCAGCCATGCGTGCTGATCATCGCGTCCGGCGTCCACCTGTGGATTCGTCAGCGTATAGTCGAGGTCAAAGGCGGGGGTGCGCGGCTGCCGCCCTTTGAAGTGTGCTAATTGCACGCGAATCACATTGGGCATCGGTGATGTGAAACGCGCCGTGATCGTTGTGCCATGAATAAAACTGTTGCGATTGTGAATCCGATGATCGTAGCCCGAAATAGTCAGGCTCTCAGCTTCAATCTGCACATCCGTGATCGTGATCGGGTAGATCACGCTCGTGTCCGGTTGAAGCAGCCATTGTCCTTTGTTGAATTTCATGCTTCCGTTAGTCCTTCTACGTCTGGATCACGCCGCGCAGCGTCAATTCTTCAGCGAGGTGGCAGGCGATGGCGCGTTCTCCATCAATTAAATGGAGCGGCGGTGTCTCGGCGCGGCACTGTCCCTGCGCATAGCGGCAGCGTGGATGAAAATAACAGCCTGTTGGCGGATTGGCTGGGTCAGCGACTTCGCCTTGCAGACGAATTCTACGTTCTTTGTCGCGCAAACGCGGATTGTGGATCGGCACAGCAGACAGCAGCGCTTCGGTATAAGGGTGTTTCGGCTGCGCGTACAGCGCAGTCGCTTCTGCCGCTTCGACCAGTCTACCGACATACATCACGTTGACGCGATCACAAATATGACGGACAACGCTCAAATCGTGAGCGATGAACAAATACGCCAGCCCAAATTCGTCCTGCAAATCTTCCATCAGGTTGAGAATTTGCGCGCGGATCGAGACATCGAGCGCCGAGATCGCTTCGTCAGCGACGATCAGGCGGGGGTTAGTCGCCAATGCGCGGGCGATGACGATGCGCTGACGCTCGCCGCCGCTAAAGGCGTGCGGATAACGGCGCATATACTCTGGGCGCAGTCCGACGCGGCGCAGCAGGGCTGCCACCCGATCCTGTAATTCACTGCCCCTAGCGATCCCGTTTACCGCCAGCACTTCGCCGACGATCTCCAACACGGTCATGCGCGGGTTAAGCGACGAATACGGGTCTTGAAAGATCATGCGCATCTCTTGACGGTAAGGACGCAGCGCAGCGCGGTCAAGCGTGGCAAGATCGACCGGCGCGTCGTTTGCCGGGTGATAGATGATCTCGCCGCTGGTCGGTTGATATACGCGCATGATGCAGCGCCCAACGGTCGTCTTGCCGCAGCCGCTTTCACCGACCAAACCAAGCGTCTCGCCGCGCCTCAGCGTGAAGCTGACATCATCGACGGCTTTGACGTAGCTCACATGCTGCCCAAACATGCCTTTTTTGCGCGGAAACCACATTTTCAGATTGCGGACTTCCAGCAGCAGATCGGATTGCTGTTCGGCGGTCATGATCACAGCAGGGGCGGCGCTAACCATACTGCACCTCCTGATCAGAAATGGATTCGGGCGATTGAGGACGCTGCACAGGATCGTGCAGGACGCAGCGAATCACATGATCGGGCGCGATCAGCGTGTCCTTGAGGACGACTTGATCGCAAACACCGCGTATTGCATAGGGGCAGCGGGGATGAAATGGGCATCCTTTGGGGCGGTTGAACGGCGACGGGATAATCCCTCTGATTGGGTTTAAGCGTGTGCGTTCCGGGTTGATCTTCGGGATCGAGGCGAGCAGCGCTTGGGTGTAGGGGTGAGCAGGTGCGTTGAAGATCGTGTCTACGTCGCCGCGCTCAACGACGCTGCCCAGATACATCACGGCGACTTCATCCGCGATTTCCGCCACCACGCCGAGATCATGCGTGATGAACAGGATCGCCATGTGAAAGTCGGCTTGCAGTTCGCGCAGCAGGTCAAGGATTTGCGCCTGTGTCGTCACGTCAAGCGCGGTTGTCGGCTCGTCCGCGATCAGCAGTTTGGGGTTGCACGAAAGCGCCATTGCGATCATGCAGCGCTGGAGCATCCCGCCGGACAGCCGGAACGGGTATTCGTCGATGCGTACTTCCGGGCGTGGGATGCCGACTTTGTGCAGCAGTTCAATCGCACGGCTGCGCGCTTCGTTTTTGGAGACATCACTATGCAGCCGTACCGCTTCGATAATTTGGCTGCCGACCGTATACAGCGGACTCAGCGAGGTCATCGGTTCCTGAAAGATCATGGCGATTTCCGCACCACGAATGCTGCGGATTTTCGCGCCGCGCGGCGCGAGCGCCGTGATATCAATGGCTTCGGTTTTACCGTCCGCCAGCGGTTTGTGATAACGAATTGACCCGCCGACAATTTTCCCCGGCTGGTGAACAATGCCTAGGATGGCGCGGGCGGCGACGCTCTTGCCGCTCCCGCTTTCCCCGACGACGCAGAGCGTTTTCCCGCGTTCAATGCGGTAGCTCACACCGTCAACGGCTTTGACCACACCCTCATTTGTGAAGAAGTGGACTTTTAAATCGTTCATTTCGAGCAGAGTCATCCACTTCTCTCCTAAACGTGATACGGATCGGCAGCATCGCGCAGACCATCGCCCAAGAAGTTGAACGTCAGCACGGTGATCACCACTGCTGCACCGGGAATCAACAGCCAAGGCATGTTATTGATCGTGGCGATGTTCATCGCGTCTTGCAGCATCACGCCCCAACTGACGATCGGTGGTCGCAGCCCTAAGCCCAAAAAGCTGAGGGCGGTTTCCGCGAGGATCATGCCGGGAATGGCGAGGGTCGCGCTGGCGATGATATGACTGAGGAACGAGGGAATCATGTGGCGCAGGATGATCCGACGGCGGGGCACACCATCCAACTCAGCCGCGACGATGAAATCTTCTTTACGCAGCGCGAGGAATTTGCCGCGCACCACCCGCGCCATGTCTGTCCAACCGATGAAGGACAGAATTATCGTGATACCAAAATAGACATATACCGGGTCCCAGCGCGGCGGAACGGCTGTCGCCAGCGCCATCCACAGCGGAATGTTCGGGATCGAGCGCAAAATCTCGATGATGCGCTGGATAATGTTATCGATAATCCCGCCCAACAAGCCGGAAAGCGCTCCTAAGACGATGCCGAGGATCAAGCTGAGGAACACGCCGACCAGTCCTACCGAGAGCGATACCTGCGAGGCGTAAATCAAGCGGCTGAATCCATCGCGCCCTACATCATCCGTTCCGAATAAGTAGAACGGATCGCCGGGAGTGATCGCGCCGAAAAAATGAATATCTGTTGTAATCGCAAGCTGATTGATCGGGCTGATGGGTACACCGTGCAGTCCGATCTGATATTCATCGCCGCGCACGAAGAAACCGAGCGGGATTTTGTGTTCTTCGTCAATCGTGTAGACGCGGGCATAGGTGCGCGGATCGGTTTCTTGTTTATAGGCGTAGACGAATGGCGCGAACACCCCATTATCGAACCAGTGGATTTGCATCGGCGGCGCTTGCGTATAGCGGCGGCTGTAGGTATCAACCGACTGCGGTGCGAAGAACCCCGCGCCAAGCGCGACAATGTACATCACACTGATCACGATTAGGCTGATCATCGCCATGCGGTGCTTGCGGAACTTCCACCACATCAACTGCCACTGTGACGCAACCACGATACTCGGTTCGGCATCGGTGGTTTCCACCGGGGCAGCCTGTGGGACGGATGAGGGCATCAGGTTGTCAGTCATGGTGTCTCCCTCATGCGTACTGAATACGTGGATCGAGCCACGCGAGCAAAATATCGGAGATCAGCGTTCCGATAATGGTTAACAAACTGAGCAGCATCAGAAAACCTGCCGCGACGAACATATCCTGCTGAAGCAGCGAATTGAGCAGTACGGGACCGGTTGTCGGCAGGTTGAGCACGATCGACACGATCGCTTCACCTGCAACCAGCCCCGGCAGCGCCCACCCGATTGTGCTGACGAACGGATTCATCGCGGCGCGGAACGGGTAGCGCAGCAGCAGCTTCCATTCCGGCATTCCTTTCGCGCGTGCGGTTTCAACGTAGGGCTTGTTTAATTCATCAAGCAGGTTAGCGCGCATCACGCGGATCAAGCCCGCTGTACCGCCGACACCAATGATGATCATCGGTATCCACATGTGCTTGACCATATCGATGACCCGCTCGATACTCCAAGGCGCGTTCTCGAATTCAGGCGAAAACAAACCGCTCAGGCTGACACCGCCGTATTTGAATGCCAAAAACATCAGCACGAGTGCGATCAAAAAGCCGGGGGTCGCCAACCCGATGAAGCCAACGAAGCTGAAGAAGTAGTCGGCAATGCTGTACTGCTTGACCGCTGATAACACCCCGATTGGTAGGGCAATCATCCATGTAAAGACGAAGGCGGAAACCGAGACGACAAGCGTCATCCCCATGCGATCCCAGATAATGCGCTGTGAAGGTTCGGAGTTTTGAAAGGAATAACCGAAATCACCGTAGAGAAGGATATTGCCGATCCATTTGGCATACTGCACAGGCATCGGCTCATTTAAGCCGTAGCGGTCGCGCATCGCGGTTTCAAATTCCGGCGACCATGTTGTACCGCCGGTCTGGTTGCGCATGCTCTCGATCATCTGGGTGACGAAATCACCGGGCGGCAGTTGGATCGTGGTGAAAACGACAATCGAAATGATGAACATGGTTGGGATGACATAAAGCAAACGCTTCAAAATATACTTTGCCATCAGATTTCCTAATTGATCTGTTGGGAGACGGGATAGGGGCATACCCTATACTTAAATATGCCCCTGTTCACTGCCATTTTACGAGAGGTTATTCACCCCGGAAGAACCATTGTTCGGGGAAGGCAATTGCCACGCCGCCGGGATTCCAGCCGCCGACCCATGATTCCGGGACGTTCGCCAACCGTGCACTGAGCGGGCGATAGCTGTCTGAGGGGCTAGAAATGCCGATCACCCAGAAGTTATCCGCTGCCGTCTGCAAGACCTGACTCATCAGTTCGAGGCGCAGTTCGTTAGTTGGCGCTTGCAAAACCTGTTGATACAGGAGAATGTGATCCTGAATTTCTTGCGGCGGGACGACTGCGGCGGGGTTATTCGGCTCAAGATACCACAAGTTCCAAGCATTGCCCCAAATCGACTGACCGTGAACCGGGACGAAGTAGCGCGGGTCGGTGATCGCCGTGATACCGTAGCCGCCTTCGCTTGTGAATACGGTCGCTTCCATGCTGTTGTCGTTGCGGCGTTCCGTCCATACCGTGTTATCCACCGTGTCGATGATCATTTCGATGCCGACGGCTTCGTAATACTGCTGAAGCAGCGCGGCTACGTCACCGAAGCGCAGCCCATAATCGCCCGTCTGAATCGTGAACACGATTGACAAGCGTTCACCCGTCGCCGGGTTCAGGCGGAAGCCGTCCGCGTCTTTATCCGGCAGCACGAGGTCGAGGTGCTGGTTCGCCAGATCAACGTCGAATTCAAGATACTGATTGGAAAGTTGTTCGTTGTAGAGCGGGGATTCTTCAATTGGGGAAATTTGGCGCGGATAGCCCTGACCGAAGTAAACAATATCGATCACTTCTTCGCGGTCAATCGCATACGACATGCCGATACGGAAATCGCGCTGGCTGAAGATCGCGCCCAGTTCGGGGTGGGTCATGTTGAACATCACGCTGACCGTACCGCCGCCTTCGCTGCGCACCGGATAAACGGTCAAGCCGCTGGTGGCTTCGTTTTCATAGAACAGCGGGCGCTGCTGATCGGTGGTGTTCGCCATCGTGTCGTATTCACCTGCCAGCACGTCAACCAGCATCGTCTGATCGTCTTGATACATCGTGCCGACGATCCGATCAATATACGGAAGTTGATTCCCTGCCGCATCGACCCAGTAGTAATACGGGTTGCGTTCCGCGATGAACTGAGTCCCTGTGCCGAGCGGTTGGGTATACACCCAAGGGAACATGGTCGGGTAGTTCACGTCACGGCTGATGACTGCCGCGTCGGTGCCGGGACCTACTGCCGAATGTGCTTGGAACAACGATACCCAATCTTCCGCGCCTTCGGTCTGCGCGATGAGTTCGTCAATACCATCCGGGTTGTAATCAATGTGGAACTGTTCAAGATAATGCTTGGGAGCGGTCACGAGTTCCCAACCGGGCCAGCCCGCCATATTGAGCAGGAACATGCCGTAAGGGACGTCAAACGTGATTGTGAAGACGGTATCGCTGATTTTTTCCGCGACCGGAGCTTCCGTACCGGGCTTAAGCCAACCGGACGGGAAGGTGCCGCTGTTTAGTTCTTCATTACCCATAATATCATTGATGACGAACAGCACGTCATCCGACGTGAACGGTACGCCGTCCGACCATTTCAAACCTTCGCGCAGGTGGAACGTATAAACGCGCGCGTCTTCGCTGACTTCCACGCTTTCGGCAATATTCGGAACCCAGTCAGAATAGGAGTCGTTCCAACTGACCAAGCCTTTCCAAAATGTCCAGAACACCATCTGGCTTGACCAGAAAGCATCGCCGACGAACGGATCACGCAGGTCACCGCCGTAAGTTCCGATTTCCGACCAGTCAAAGCTAACAACGCGGGGGTTGGCAGGCAGACGTTCTTCAACCGGCGGGAGAGTTCCCGCGGCGACACGTTCCGCCAACATGGGCGATTCGCCGTACTGCATATCTTGGGCAAAAACGCCGCTCATAGAGAGAACGACAAGGAGGAAAGCAAAGACCAGAGTACGAGTTTTCATAAAAGCCTCCATTTGTGACTATTCACATGTGTTATACATCGGAATGTTGCTGAAGTGCAAGCAATTCATCTACGAGAAGCGCGCAAAATGTGCCAAAGGGCAGCGATTCAGGCTTATATCCTGCACTTCTTCGCGTGTAAAATTGTGAACAGTCACACATGGTATACTTGACTTATTACAAGGGGCATGCAACGGAATTCCATGAAGACGAAACGACCTACAGTCCGCGATGTTGCCCGTGAAGCAGGTGTGTCTTATCAGACGGTTTCGCGGGTGATCAATAACGATACCCATGTGTCCCCCGCCACGCGCGAACGGGTGATGGCGGCAATCGAAAGTATCGGGTTTCGCCCGAACCGCGCCGCACAAATCTTCCAAACTGAGCGGTCACATACGATTGAAGCAGTGATCTTCTACGGCGGGTTCAATCGCTTCCTGTTCGAGATGGCACATACGGCGCACCAGTTAGGCTACCATTTTTCGATCTCTGCCATCTCAGAAGATGAATTTATCTCGTCGCTGGACAGTGCTTCGTCGCGGTTTGTCGATGGACTGCTGCTCATCCCGATGGTTGAACTCAATGTCACCTATGATGATCTGCAGCGGTTGACGGACGGAATCCCGGTGGTGCAGATCGGCGCGCCGCTGGGTGCGAATATCCCATCGGTGATCTATGCGCAGTCGCTCGGCGCACGATTGGCGACACAGCACTTGATCGATCTTGGGCATCGCCGGATCGCGGAGATCACCGGTCCCGCGTTGAATTATGATGCGCGTGATCGTCATCTTGGTTACAGGGATACCCTGCGCGACAACGGTATCCCTGCCGGACAAAGCATCGCCGGGGATTATTCGTTGGAAAGCGGGTATCAGGCGATGGCGACGCTCGTGGAGTCTGGTGAACCGCTCACCGCTGTTTTTGTGGCGAATGACTCGATGGCGATGGGAGCACTCACGGCGCTGCGCGAACGCGGAATCAGCGTGCCGGACGATATTTCTATCGTCGGGTTTGATGATATTCCCGAAGCGGCGCACTTCGTCCCAGCGCTGACGACCGTCCGGCAGGATTTCAACCTGATGGGTAAGACGGCAATTGAATACCTCGTGCGCTTGATCGAAGACGAAGGCGCGCCGATTCAGCAGACCGTACTGCATCCTAAACTCGTCGTGCGCGGCAGCACCGCGCCGCCGCGCACCTAAGTTATTGGGATGTGTGCTGTTCCAGAATACCCACGCTGAAACCGCTCAACCGGATCACGCCGCTGACGGACTCGCCTGTGAGCAGATCGCGCCGCACCTCGTTTCCTAAATCGATCTTTAATTCGTTCGGGGTGTGATTCAGCAGGAATAGGAGTGATCGATCATCCTTCACACGCACCGCCGCTTCGATCCCCTGCGGCACGTGGAGGACGGGATGAATACCGGATTGATCGAGCAGTTCGCCGTACAACCGATCAAGGAATGCGGGTTCGGGATCACTGGCAAGATAATAGGCTGTTCCCCTGCCAAACGTGTTGCGTGTGAGAACAGGCATTCCGGCGTAGAAATCGCTGCCATAGGTGGCGACGACTTGCGCGCCTTCGGTATGCAGCAGGTCAGCGAGCCGCCTGATCGTATAAGAACCGCTGTCGTCTGCCATCACCAGCACATTGGATTGATCAGGATAAAGCGCGTCGATCTCTTCGACCCGGATTCCCAACACGCGGCTCAGAGGACCCGGATAGCCATTTTCAAAGGCAAGATCATTTTCGTCCACCAGACCTGTCAAGAAAGTGGCGACGAAAACCCCACCGTTGGCGACAAACGCCTCGATTTTTTGGGCAAAACCCGGTTTGAGCATGTACAACATCGGCGCGATCACGATCTGGTAGCGGCTGATGTCAGAATCAGGGAAGACAATATCGACGGGGATGTTCTTCTCGTATAATGCCCGGTAGTGCTTGCGCACCGTTTCTAGATATTTTTTGTCGCGCACGGGTCCAATCGCGCTGTCGAGCGCGTGCCAGTTGTCCCAATCGAAGACAATACCGACTTTCGCCTCAACCGCCGCGCCGATCACCGAATCGCCGAGCTTCTGCAGTTCCGCGCCCAATGCGCTCACTTCACGGAACACCCGCGTATCCTCACGCCCCGCGTGTTCGATTACCGCGCCGTGTAATTTTTCGCAGCTGCCGCGCCCGCGCCGCCACTGGAAATACATCACCGAGTCCGCGCCATGTGCGACGGCGAGATAGCTCCACAAACGCAGCACGCCGGGGCGTTTCAGCGCGTTGATCTCCTGCCAGTTTTGACTGCTCGGCGTCTGTTCCATCAGCAAAAACGGCTGACCGTCCTTCAAACCGCGTGTTAGATCATGCAAAAAGGCGATGTCGCTGGGCGTGTTGTTCGGGTTCGGGTAGCAGTCCCATGAAACAACATCCATCTCTTGCGCCCAGCGGCGGTAATCAAGCGGCTTGTACGCGCCCATCAGGTTTGTCGTGATCGGAATATCCGGCGTGATCGAGCGCAGGATATCGCGCTCATTCCGGTAGCAGTCGAGCTGACTTTCGTTCATGAAGCGGAAGTAATCGACCGTCAAGCCATGCGTGAGAAATTCGGCGTTTTGGCGCGGCGGCATGATCTGTGACCAATCGGTGTAGGTGTGACTCCAAAACGTCGTCCACCATGCCGCGTTCAGTGCGTCAAGCGTGCCATACTTGGCTTGCAGCCATGTGCGGAAACGCGCCGCGCAAGTGTCGCAGGTACAAGTGCCGCCGTATTCGTTGCTGACATGCCACAAAAGCAGCGCGGGATGCTGTCCGTATCGTTCCGCCAGTTTGCGTGCGATATTCGCGCTGAAACGCCGATAATCGGGCGAGTTGGGGCAGTAGTTCACGCGCTGCCCGTGCTGGCGACGAATACCATTTTCGTCCGAACGCAGCACTTCGGGATATGCCTGCGACATCCACGCGGGCTGTGCCGCGCTTGGTGTGGCGAGGATTAGCTTAATGCCGTTGGCGTGCAGCCCCTCGATAACGTGATCCAGCCATTCAAACGTGAATCGATCTTCGGCGGGTTGAAGAGAGACCCAACTGAACACGCCAACCGTCGCCGCTGTGATTCCGGCTTTACGCATCAGCCGAAAATCCTCCCGCCAGACTTCAGGCGACCACTGCTCCGGGTTGTAATCGCCGCCGTGCCATAAAAACGGTGCTTTTGCTGAACCTGCTGTCATGCTGCATCCTAAAGGTTGTGTTGATCGAATATATATATCTTGCCAGCATTCTTCCCGATCATTGCGCTGAGTTTGGAGTGCCGAAGAATACAGAGGTCACCGGGGTTTAGAGAGCAGCCCCTCAACCCTTTTTCAGATGCGTAAGATAATATCGATTTTCCGCAAAAAGTTATCGTCTTCTACGCAAGAAAAAAGCCCACCTGATTTGTCAGATGGGCTTTTCTTCGCGGCTGCTGGAAAGAGTGGATCACATTCGAACAAGAAACTTCCCGTGATGTAAGTCAATTCTTCGATAGTTTGCCATTTCCCCAACGCGAATCACTCGCGCCATTCATAACGTATCCACTCTGATTCGGCTTTAGCGGTGAATGGGAGAGCTTATCCCTCCCCCAGTCACCTTGAAGCTCGCTGCTCACGCCAGCAAGACTTCCGAATGCAGTGTAACACGGCTTCGCGAAGTGCTTGCCAGCCTCAGCGAAAACGACCTTTGGTACGTGATCGAAAGGAAATGGCAATGACTCGCGTTTATGTATTCACTAACCATAAGGGTGGCGTCGGCAAAAGCACGTCAGCCACCACCATCGCTTTCGGTATGGTGCAAATGCTGCGCTATGCGAAGGTATCGAATCCCCGCGTGCTCCTTATCGACACTGACTCGCAATCACACGCGACACTCGTCACCACCGGACGCAAAGACTATGGCACAAACGACAGCCTCTACACCGTCTTGATGGCAGATCGGCAGAGTGCGCCGCAGGTCTTGCGTGAATGTATCGTGGCGAGTGAGTGGGATGTTGACCTGCATGTGCTCCCTGCGTCACCTATGCTCGAAGGCGCTGAACGGGAGCTGACGGGAGTCGCTGGCGCGCCGTACCGGCTTGCCGATCCACTCAGCAAGATTGCCAATCAATACGCCGCGATCGTGATCGATACCCGTCCGTCGTTTTCGCTGATGACCGAAATGGGCTTGATCGCCGCGACAGACGCAATCATCCCGGTTGAGCCGCGCTATCTGGAGACGGTCGGGTTGACCAGCGTGATGAACAAGATCAACGAGATACGCGACGGTTGGCGGCATCCGAATCTGCATGTGAGCGGCATCCTCGTCACCAAGATGGACTCCCGCGTGCGCGGGCATAATCACCTCTTGAACGAACTGCAAGCGCATCCCACGCTCGGTAAGCTTCTGCTCGGCGTGATTCCCGCCAATGAAGCCGTGTCCTACGCGCACCGCCAACATCAGAGCATCTTCGCCTATGATCCTGCAGCTCCTGCCAGCAAAGCTTATGCACAGGTGATCGGCACGCTCGTTCGCGCGATGGCAGGTGCATGATGCCAAAGAATCAGACCACACGTATTGATGATCTCCTCGCCTCCGTTACGCCGGATATGGTGGCAACAGGAGCGGCATCCCTGAAAGATGATGGGCTGCGCGTCGAACGGATTCTGCTTGATCTCCTTCGTCCCGATCCGGTGCAGCCTCGGCGCGTGCTGCCGGAGCGTATCCACTGGGAGTTTCATCACCAGCGGTTGACTCCCTCTCAAGCCCTCCGCGAACTCGTGCAGATTGTGCAGGTGGCGGCACGTCAAAAGGGGCGACCCTTTCATAACGTCCTCGAGCTGCTCCCGAACTCCGAGTCGGAAACCGAGGACGACGCGGCGGTTGCGCTGTCGCCGGAGGAAACCTTACTCCGTGATCTCGTCAACCTTGCCGTGACGATCCGCGATGATGGGCAGGTGAATCCGCTTACGGTTGTTGATATCAGCCAGGGTGTCACACGGTTGTACCGCATCGAGACGGGGGAGCGCCGCTATTGGGCAACGTGGCTGCTGCGCGACTTCATTCTTGATTCTTCGAGTGATGGGATGGTACCGTGCATCGTGATTCCGGAGCAGAAAAGTTCGGTCTTCCGGCAGGCGAAGGAAAACACTGCCCGCACCGGACTTACGGCGGTAGCAATGGCGCGGCAGGCGGCACTCTTGCTGCTCACCGTGCATGGCTACGAGATTCCGGCGTATCCGGTCGGCAATGACTTCTACCGGCAGGCGCTCAGCCTCGATCTGCGGGCGAAACGTGAGTACACCGACGCGATCTTGAGCGCGATGGGGGGAATCAAGAAAACACATTTTAGCGAATTGAAGGCACTGCTTCGGCTCTCTGATGAAGCAATGGAGTTGGCGGATCGGCACGGGATTGAAGAGTTTAGACTCAGACCGATAGTCGCCTTATCCCCTGAGTATCACGCCGAAATTGTGCGGCAAATCATCGACTTCAACTTGAGTGCCAAGCAGGTTCGAGAGATCTGCCAAGCTGATGGACAGCTGACAGAGGACTCGGATGAGCAAGAAAAGCTTCCCGTTTATGCCGTGAGAATGGCGAAAGCAGCACGTTCGACAACGACTACAAAGCCGGAAGATTTAGCGCGTGCCCTGATTCAGCAAGAGGGTGATGCCGGAATGGCGCGTGCGCGCCTTCAATCACTTCAAAAGCTGTTAGCTGACGCAGAAGCATACTTGCGAGACCAATAAAAAAGGTTCGCGCGCGCGAACCTTTTGGAGGACACCATGAACCAACCACGTGCCCCACCAGAGACATAACAAAGAAAAAGCCCTCTGCAAAATTACACAGGGGGCGGGCGGGACGTGGTACGTTGACGATCTGGACAATCTCAATGTACCACAACCCCTGCCCTCCTGCAACCAAATCGACACATTTTGTCAGGTGAAAAGCGCCTGACCGCTCCTTTGACTTGCTTGGAGGACAGATGTTTATCCACGCGCAGCCTATTTGCGCGGCGGCGGACTTCGTGTTGGTGTTTGCCGCCCCCGCTCACTCATCATGTCTGCCCGCCTGAATACGGTCACACCGACCTACTCGGCGGCGCTACGCTGCATCGAGCAGGGTTGGTCTGTGATTCCGCTGCTCGGCGGGAACGATGCGGCGCGTGGAAAAACGCCTGCCGTCGCTTGGACGCGCTATCGTAAGGCGCTGCCTACCTCTGAAGAACTTCATCACTGGTTCAATGAGCGAAGATTTTCCGCGTATGGTGTCGTCTGCGGCAGCCTCTCCAAGCTGGTTGTGCTTGATCTAGATGATGAAGTGGTCGCGGCAGAGTTCATTGAAGTGTTCCCCGAACTGGCGAATACCTACATCGTTCGTTCCGGCAACCGGGGTACACCGCATTTCTATTTTCGTGTGTCTTCTCTCATTTCGTGTCAGAAAGTGCGCGGCGGTGATCTCAAAGCTGAAGGCGGATACGTCGTCGGTGCGGGTTCGACCATTGCGGGCAAGACTTGGACAGTGCTGCGCGACACGCCTGTTCTTGATCTCAACCGTGAGCAGCTTGAGAAAATTCTTGCGTTCCTCAAACCTCAGCAGCACATTTTCAATTCGCGCCACGATATAAAGAAAGTGACCGCCGATTTCGCCTCTGTGTTGAGCGAGTATCAGAGGGAAGTTGAGCGCACCGGCGAACGTAACAATACGCTGTTCAAGCTGGCGCTCAAGCTGCGCGAGCAGGGAATATCTCAAGAGTGGACACGCCAAGCACTCGCGGAAGCTCATGCCTATCAAGGTGCAGACGAACACAAGATCGCGGAACGCTTTGAGCGTCGCCTTTGTGAGGCGGAGAAAACCATCGCCAGCGCCTACAGCCGTCCTCGTCGAGCGGAGCAGCAGTTCGCGCTGAAAGAAAACCAGATCGAGCGGATCGACAATGGCATCCGTGAGGCACTGCTCAAGCATCCGGATGGCACAGCGTTTCTGCGTGTGTATGAATCACTGAGTCAGCGAGGTTTAGTGTCAGATCAGGCGTTTACACGGTTGGAAGCGCTGGCAGTCCTCAAGGGTGTCGTCGGAGACTATTCGCTGCGGAAAGCTCTCAAGCTGACCATCAAGGGTAAGCGGTTGATCCGCGAAAATCCTCCCCCCGCGCCCCCCTTTGCTGCGCAAGCTGACCCTGATGGGGGTCTTGAAAACAAAGCAAAAAGATGCTTTGTTCCCCGGCAGAAATCAACACAAAGTCGATATAAGCATCGCCCGCCGGTGCGCTACCGTTTCCCCTCGCCTGACGACCTTAGGCGCGTTCTCGGCGTGAGTGTGACAGTGAGCGACCCAATCAATGAATCTGATCTATCCAGCCCGAAAACCTACCGTGCCGCGCTGGAGCGTGAGTTCATCAAGCGGCGACCGGGGCAGTATCCGCAGGGTTGGTTAGCGAGTCGGTTGGGTGTGAGTGTGCGCTCGATTTACAGCTATCACGCGGCAGAAAATATCGAGGCGCTCGAATGCTGCGATGCTGTGCCGCTCACATGGGAGAACCTTGAGCAAGCGATTCCGTCTCCGACGCTGGCGCGGAGGATGGGGATCGATACGCAATCATGGTTTATCGAGGATGAGCAAGGCAAGCGCTATCCTGCTTCACCGGGACTAGCATACAAATTGATCGGGCGCGGTCGGCGGCTGACGCTCAACAAGCGGACGTTCAGCAGCTACAAATATGTCGATCCTGCCATTGAATATGCCGCCGATAGGTGGTGGGAAACGCCGCAGCCGAAGCAGGAAAACGAATGGTATCTACCGAAAGCCACATCTGAACCGCTTCCGCTTGAGCTGTACACACCCGATCCTAAGCCACCGCCTGAAATCAAAAAGCGGCAGCCGTACTACCCGACAGCACTTGTGGACGAGGACGATGAGCGTGCCGCACTGCGGATCTATCAAACCGTTGAGCGGCTCTCCGGCGCAAACACCTTGAGCTTGAGCAACGCCCGCTGCCTGATCGATCTGTATGGAAGAGAAGTGGTCACGTCAACGCTGAAGCGCATGGAGGCGCTGCATCACAAGGGGAAAATCACGCATCACGCCGGCTTCACGATCACAGCGATGCGGGTGAGTTGGCGCACACACAACCATGTCGATACTTTCTCGCCCGCACCGCGCATCAGCGGAGAAACACGAACAGTTCGCATGTTTAGTTTTGACTGATTGACGGATGGGCGACTACTTCGTTCAGACAGCGCTACATCCTCGGATATAGCGGAAGTTATGACTGTAACATCGTAGAAAATCGCATAGGATCAAGCCATATTCGATAAAAAAATACACTTTACTTAATTCACATTTAAAGGTGCATTGTTCTTGTTTTGATGGCGGAAAACGTGCCTTTAATGTATCAGCGTCAAAAGGATTACACCATGAAGCTCCTAAACAAACGCATCTTCATCGTCGAAGATAACACCCTCAACCGTCTCGTCTATCGTGTTGCTTTGGAAACCGCTGGCGCACATATCGAATTCGATCAGCAGGGACGCGAAACAATTTCGCGCTTGCGGCACCGCCACTGCTTCGACCTCATTATTCTTGACCTGATGCTGCCTTACGGGAAGTCGGGCTTCGAGCTATGTGTGGAGATACGCCACCTGAATGGTTATCAAACGATCCCTATCGTTGCGGTATCTGCTGCGGAAGCAACCTACGCTGTTCCAAAAGCTCAGGCATCAGGTTTTGATGCCTTCATCCCCAAACCGATTTATGAAGATACGTTTGCTGACCAAATTGCGGCGATACTCGCTGGTCAGCAGTTGTGGATTGAAGACACTCGCCCAAGTTTTGGATAGCCGCGCTCGTACCTTGCCAAATTGCCCTGTTATCGCATTCACACGACCCGATGGGAGGTTCGATCAATGCCCGTGATTCTGATAGTTGACGACCTGCCGGCGAATATCAAAGTGCTTGAAGCGGCACTTGAATCGACCGATTTTACACTGTGCAGCACCACACGAGGCAGTGAAGCAATTGCCTTGGCGGATGCGGTACAGCCGGACCTCATTCTGCTCGATATCATGATGCCGGGAATGAATGGTTTTGAGGTCTGCGAGCGCTTAAAGGCATCATCTAGAACGGCGCACATCCCTGTGATCTTTTTGTCGGCGCTTAACGACCCGGAAGATCGGATACGTGGCTTGAGCGTCGGCGGCGAAGATTTCATCCCAAAACCTGTCTCGATGGACGAAGTTGTTGCGCGGGTTCGTATTCACCTGAGTCTGCATGCGCAGTACCAAGAATTGATGCGCCTTCGTACTCAAGAACAGCAGGATCATGAGCAGCTCGAACGACTTCGTGTTCGGTTGTTTGAACAGATCCGCCACGATGTCAGAAACCAGATGGCAAATCTTGGTGTACTCCTGCATCTGCTCAAACGTTCCGACACTACACCGGAAAACCCCCGGACTGCGACCTATTTTGAACGTGCGCAGGGGGTGTTGATGGAGATTGCACAAACACTCGAAATCCTCCTGAGGATACCTGAACCCGGAAGCACGGCTGGAACCTCGATCCGCGCGGTGAAGATACAGCCATTTCTTGAGAAAGCGCTGTTGGTATACCAGTTCGTTGCTGAGGCACGCGGAATCGCACTCGAAATCTGCATACAGCAGATCAGAGAAGAGACCGTTGTCTACGTTGATGCTGACCGACTGCATACCGCCGTCATCAACTTGATTGACAATGCCCTCAGACATACACCAGCGGGCGGAACTGTTCGTCTCCGCGCGATACGCACTGAACAGGCGCTGATTATCGAGGTCGAAGACACTGGTTGCGGGATTTCAGCGACCGAACAAAGTCGCATCTTTGATCGTTACTATCGTGGTACAAACAACAATGATGAAGTCTCTGGTCAAGGGCTGGGATTGGCAATCGTCCACTCCGTTGTCGAGACTCATGGCGGGAAGATTAGTGTTCAGAGTGAGTTGGGCAAAGGGACGTGTTTCTCGCTGTCGCTGCCCCAGCCGACACCCGTAGAGGCAGATGGGTTTTTCCCTGAGTCTATCTCAGTTTCTGCCTCAATGTAGGGAGATATAGATGCCGCGCAGCAGTCAATCCACCCATGATCGCAGAATCGCACTTCTCTTGCAGCGGCTTGATCAAACTTTCAAACGTCTGTGTAATCGAAGTGCACAGGTGAGTTTTGAGGCTGATCAAGCCCTGCTAAGAAGGTATTTACGTCAGGCATATAAGCTTAATGCGCCGATAGCGATCGGACGTGCGTGGAACGCATTGGGTGTTCTGTTTAAGATTCACGGACAATTTCAAGATGCCCTAGATGCATTTCAGGTTGCTATTAACACTGCACAGGCAAACAACTATGTTCGCGGACAGATCGGCAGTTTACTCAACCAATCAAGCGTTTACGGGGAACGCGGTGAGCATGCGCGAGTTGTGGATATATGTGTTTTGGCAATTCCACTCATTGACGCGGCGCAGCTAGAGCCGAGCATTGAATTAGAATTTCGCATGAAACTGTGCTGCAATCTCTCTCATGCTCATACGCTCCTTCGCCAATACGATCATGCCGAGCAGCAGACGCACAAGTTTTTGTGCATGTGGCAAGACCCTTCCATCACCAGCATCGATCAAGCTGCATTAGCAGGGATGATCGGAACCATACGCGCTGTGCGTGTGGCAGTATTCATATCGCGTGAGCAGTTCGAGTATGCATCTAACGAATGCGACCTGCTTCTCGATCTCGGCGGTCGCGGCTTCCACTCTTCAGTCGAAATCGTGATAGGAAACCTGTTCAAACTCTTGCTAGTCCTTCATGTCCCATTGATAGGTCTGTCACCCGACACATATTGGAATCGCGCACTACAATATACAGAAGGGTTAGCTGTCGAACAAAGGGCAACTTTGTGGAGGACTGCAAATCAAGGCTACTTGTATGGAGCCATCCTTTTTACTCATTTTGGGTTTCAGGAATGGGCGATGTGCTGCGTTCGAACCGCAATTGAACTTCTGCGAATGGTCGGAAGTGCAGCCGATGTCACTGCTGCTGAGGTAATCCTTCACCAATTGTCCACGCCATCGGATAAGTAGCACGAAACACGGTCGTTTTCGGCAATCTTACTGGTTCAATGTACGAAATTCGATGTTACACTAAAGTCGTGCTGTACATGGAATCAACGCATCATGACTACAACTGCAAAACCTATTACCGTTCTCATCGCTGACGATCACCCGGTCGTACTTGAAGGACTATCTTCATTTATTTCCACAGACCGGGCATGTAGAGTCGTCGCAAAAGCTCTGAATGGCACCCAAGCAGTCGAGTTGTTCAGCGAACACCGCCCTGATGTGAGCATCATCGATCTTAAAATGCCGCGCATGGATGGTCTGGAAGTGATTCGCCAGATTCGCAAGATCGATCCACAGGCGAAAATCATTGTCCTGTCCTCATTCGACGGCGGTGAAGTAGTCTATCAAGCATTACAAGCAGGGGCGATGTCCTACGTGGTAAAAGAAGCCTTGTACGAAGAACTGATCGCAACGATCAAAATCGTTCACGAAGGCAAAAAGCAGTTAAACAGCGACGTTGCTGCCAAACTGATTGATCGCCTTACTTCTTCTCCGCTCTCCGCCCGTGAGATTGAAGTGCTTGAGCTGATTGTGCGCGGCAAGTCGAACGCCGAGATCGCCGAAGCGCTCACAATCACGGAAGGCACCGTTAAGATTCACGTCCACAACATCTTGAAAAAGCTCAATGCCAGTGATCGGGCGGCTGCTGTCACCACAGCCCTTACAAGCGGAATCGTCCGCATTTAAGTCACGCCTCCTTGTTGAATCTGTTTCTAATCTCAGTGAATCACGGATTTAGCCTCGCTGTCCTCCGATCCCCTTTTGTCCCCCATCGCAAATGATGGGGAAGGGGAGTAGATCACTTGCTTTTCTCCATCTCTATTCGAAGGTTGGGGGTGAGAAGCAGTATATCGGGGCAAAAGTGCTGTCCGACGAACCTGCTGAGAGCGAGGGGATAGGCACTCTCGTGATTCACTGAGTCTACGATCATTGAGTCTCCAATCGCGGATTGCGACTTCGAGACGTGTCATTTTCCCTCGACCAAGCCCCATAATATACCTAAAGGTATAGCCGAAGTTATAGCCGTCGAATCGGCAGATAACGTCTATGATGCGTCTATATCGAGGATAAATATAGGCTTTACCAGACTCATAAATGATGCCGTTTTCGCTTGCCGCACAGGAACAAGGGCTACCTTATGAAGCACAGACTCATCCGAAGGTTGGCTCTGATTCTCGCCCTGTATATTCAAAACATCACATTGGCGCAGGATTTATTTCCGCTTGGTATCTTATGTTCGCAGGAGCGAATTATCCCAACCCAGCACCAACCAACACCTTCCAGTACTACATAGACCCGCAGAACTAAGACGAGGCAAACATAAGTTGTGAGTCGGGCGGCTAGGCACTTCACAACTTGACAGGATGACACCTATGCAGCAGAAACGACGTTCCTTCGTATACTCATTAGGATTTCGCGTTGGGGCGATCATCACCCTTACGGAAATTGTCATGCTAACCATGATCGGCGTGATCTACTTCAATAACTTCAACACGGAGGTTCAACGCCGCCTAGAAGCCAATGCGCTGCTGCCCTTACAACTGTTGAACAGCGGCGTGCTCAACCTTGATGCGGTCACAGATGCGGAGCAGATGCGTAGTCTGGCGGGCGAAGACGTTCTGAATGCCTTTGTAGTCGGCATCAACGATAATATCTTCTTCTCGCTTCAGTCGGAATTTGTGGGACAGCGCTTCAGCAGCCTCAGCGAATACCCAGTTGAATTCGACGGGATGACCGCACCCATCCTGACCGTGAACAGCCAAGGCAACATTGTTTCCGCTTCACCGCTGCTGGGTGATGACGGGCGTTCTGTACGTTTTTACGGTGTGCTTGAGATTTCGACCGCTCGGACAACGGAACAGCGTGCGGCTCTGGTTCAGTTATTCGTGTTCGGCGGCATAGCCACCGTTATCGCGACCAGCGCTGCAATTCTCCTCATCTTCAACTTCACGATCTACACACGTATTCGCACCACAGTCACAACATTGAACGCGGTGCAGCAGGGAAATCTGCAAACGCGAATCGAAAACCCGGGACGCGACGAGATTGGCACACTGCAAGCCCGCCTGAACAGCATGATTGAGCGGCTCGAAGAGTCATTCAATACGCTTGAAGATCGCGTGCAGCAGCGGACGCATGACCTGACTATTTCAGCCGAAGTTTCGCAGCAGATCGCCACCGTTCTCAGTATGAAGAGTCTACTGGCTGAGATTGCTGAACTCACGCGAGATTCATTCGGTTTGTATCAGGTGAATATTTACGTGTTCAACGAGGAGACGAAAACGCTGCGCCTTGCCTATGGTACTGGCGATGCGGGAGCGAAGATGGTCGAAGCGCACAAGGCATACCACGTTGACGACACACCCGGTTTGGTGCCGCTTGCAGCGCGTACAAAGAAAGCCGCCGTGATCAACGATGTCTCCAAAAGCCAAGATCACAACCGAAATGACCTGCTCCCGAATACACGTTCCGAAGCCGCCTTTCCGATTATATTTGGTGGGCAACTCGTCGGCGTGATCGACTATCAGTCCGAGGCTGTGAACCGATTCCGAGAAATGGATGCGCAGCTTTTCACTGCTTTTGCTAATCAGATCGCGGTCGCTATTCGCAATGCTTCATTGTTTGAAGAAGTCGAAGCATCTCGCGCTCAGGCGGAACGCTCAGATAGGGTTAAATCATCATTCTTAGCAAGCATGTCCCACGAACTTCGTACACCATTGAATGCGATCATCAATTTCGCCAAGTTCTTACGGCGCGGCATTCCCGGTCCCATTAACGAGCGTCAGGAGCAGTACATCACCAGCATCGCGGAGAGTGGTCAGCACCTCCTCAACCTCATTAACGATGTGCTTGACATGTCGAAGATCGAAGCCGACGCACTCAAGTTGTTTGTCGAGCCGGATGTTGATATGTGCGCCCTTGTGCTGGCGGCTGTGGAGTATACCAA
>JAPKMU010000470.1 GCA_026645745.1 Anaerolineae bacterium
TCCCCGCCGAAAACCTCTACCAATACCCGCCTTATTCCGCTGACCGTGAAGCGCTCGGTGTGCCGTCCGTGCCGCATAACCATCTCGTCAGCGATTTGATCCTCCAAAATTACCAGTGGAAATCGTTTATCCGCACGCAGATCGGCGTGGGCGAGTTCCCCCTGTGGAATCCGCACCAATTCAGCGGAATCGCGTTCTTCGCGGCAGGTCAGCAAAGCACACTGTATCCGTTGAGCATTCTCTATTATGTACTGCCTCTGCCTGCCGCGTATGGCTGGTTCACGGTGATTACCCTGTGGATGGCGGGCGTGTTTATGTTTGCTTTCACACGCGGGATCGGTGTGGGGCGGGCGGGCAGCACAATCGCGGGCGTAACGTACCAACTCAGCGCGTTCTTCGTGATCAGCGCCGTATTCCCGATGATCATCGCATCGGCGGTGTGGCTGCCGCTGATCCTGCTCATGATCCACTGGTTGATCACCAAGCCGAAGCACGCGCCGATCTGGATCGCGGTTGGGGCGGCTGCGTTGGGCTGCAATATCCTCGCGGGACATGTCGAGATCACCTATTACACGCTGATCATCGCGGCTTATTATGCCGCCGCGCGCTTGATTCTCTTGCTCGTGCGCGAACGTCAGCTTATGCCCGTGATCCGTTACGGCGCGGCAATGGCGATCATGGTGGGGATCGGGCTGGCGCTCGGTGCGGTGCAGTTCGTCCCGCTGTTTGAAGCCGCCTCGAACAATTTCCGCTCGGATGCGACCACGCTTCAGCAGGTGTTGGATTGGGCGCACCCGTCCCGTGATGTGGTGCAGTTCGCGCTCCCGAATTTCTATGGCAATCCGAGCCATCACAGCATTTTCGATGTGTTCACCGGGCAAACGATCCCGCTCACGGTGAATGCGCTTGGAGAAGCGCGTTTTCACACCGAATGGGGAATCAAGAATTATGTCGAAGCGGCGCTGTATGTCGGTATTCTGCCGCTGATCCTCAGTGTGTACGGGTTCATCGGGAAACGAAAAATCCGAACCGCAGAGAACGCAGAGGATGTAGGGACGCGCTACAGCGCGTCCGAAAACAGCATCAACGCAAAGCCGCAAAGCCGCGAAGCCGCGAAGAATCTCACCGAAAAGGTGATATTTGCTATTCTGGGGTTGTTCTCGCTGACGGTGATGTTCGGCTTACCCACCTATGCCATTCTTTACTACACGCTGCCGGGAATCGATCAACTGCATTCGCCGTTCCGGTGGGTATTCGGCTTCACATTGAGCATCGCTGTGCTTGCGGGATTCGGCGCGGATAAACTGTTTGAGAAAAGCCCCTCACCCCCTCGCCCCCTCTCCCACGCAGGCGGGGAGAGGGGGAAACGATCCCCCGCAGAGCGAGAATTCGGTTACATCCTTATCACGGTAGGCTCACTGATCCTCATCGCTTTGATCGCCTCGCGCGTGCTGTACGATCAAGTCACGGCGGGCGTGATCACCCGCGTATTTGAATCGATGGCACAGGCGACGACCGGATTCCCCGATACGCGCACATTTTACAGTTATCAGGTGATCAATCTCGGCATTTTCGCGCTCGTGTTGATCGGGAGCGGAGTCGTTTTCCTCACGCGCTGGCGCTTATTCGCGGTGCTGTTGATCGCCGCTGATTTGATGATTGCCTCGTACAGCTTCAACCCCACGAGCGATCCGGCATGGCTTGACCACACGCCCGCGTCGATTGCGTGGTTGCAAGATCAGCCGGGGGAATGGCGCTACATCACCTATGAAGATCAAACTCAAGCGGGCGCGCAGACATACAACGCTAACATGACGCTCCGTTACGGGTTGGACGATGTGCGCGGTTATGAGAGCATCATCCCGCGTTCATATGTCGAGTTCATGCGCGGGCTTGCGCCTCAAGTCCAGTTGGATTTTAATCGTGTCGCGCCGATTTACGTCTACTATCCCGCCGAACTGAATTTCGATCCGCGCACCGCGCTTGAAAGCGAAACGCTCGATCTGCTCAACGTGCGCTATGTGATCACCCAGACGACGACCGACCTCGCCGCGCTTGACTTCACACTCGCATACGAAGACTCCGCTGTGCGCATCTGGGAGAATCCCGGCTGGCGTGCGCGTGCATGGTTCGGTGAAACCCCGGTCGAAATCACGCCCGTGAGCGCCCGCGAATGGCTGTTTACGCTGGACACGCCCGAAGCGGGGACGCTGATCGTCAGCCAAAGTTATGACTCCGGCTGGCGGGCGTTTATTCGTCCGGCTGGCGGCACTGAGGATGACGAATCGCCGCTCACCGTTGAGCCTTATCTTGGGGCGCTTCAACAGGTCACGATTCCAGAGGCGGGCGCGTGGACAGTGCGCCTCGTCTACAGTCCTCAAAGTCTGTACGTCGGCGGCGTGATCAGCTTCTTGGGCGGCGTGATCGTGGTGCTGCTGTTCGGCGTGTGGCTGTGGCGGCAGATGGTCAGCCCATCGGACAGTCAGGCGGGCGGCGTGCATGTCATCGCCCGCAACAGTCTTGTGCCGATCCTCTTGAATCTGTTTAATCGCGGCGTCGATATGGCGTTCGCGCTGATCATGCTGCGCATTTTAGGACCTGCCGACGCAGGCTTGTATTTTTATGCGGGTGTGGTGTTCGTCTGGTTCGATATCTTCACCAACTTTGGCTTAAACCTGTTCTTGATCCGCGAAGCTGCCCGCGACCGCTCCAAAGCCGCGCACCTGTTCCTAAATACTAGTGCCCTCCGCGTGGTCTTGATCGGCGTGTGCGTGCCGCTCTTGATCGCGTTCTTGACGATCCGCCAATCCGCCGCTGATCCGCTGCCTGCGTATGCGATCACGGCGATTGCACTTTTGTATCTCGGCTTGCTGCCCAACAGCTTGAGCAACGGGTTATCGGCGCTGTTTTACGCCTATGAACGCGCGGAAGTTCCGGCGGCGGTCGCCACCACCGCGACGATTCTCAAGACGGCTGGCGGTCTGGCGGCGCTCTTGTTCGGCGCGGGGATCGTCGGGTTGGCGGCGGTTAGCATCGGCGTAAATACGATCACGCTGCTGCTGCTGTGGCTGAATTCTCCGCTCAGAAAAACAAGAGAAGATGTAGGGACGCGCTACAGCGCGTCCGTAAAACAGAACGTCGATCCGAAGTTGATTCGCGGCATGGTGCGCGAAAGCTACCCGCTCATGCTCAATCACTTCTTGGCGACGATCTTCTTTCAAGTCGATGTGATCCTGATCGAGTGGATACACAACCCGACGATGGTCGGTCAGTATTCGGTCGCTTATAAATGGATTTCGGCGCTCAACGTGATTCCGGCATTTTTCACCCAAGCCCTGCTGCCGGGCATGTCACGCCAAGCGCATGAGGACAAGCAGGCGCTCAAGCGCACGGTGACGATGGCGCTCAAGCTGTTGATGAGCGTTGCCTTGCCCATCGCGGTGATCTTCACGTTTACGTCGTATGCGCTGGCGGGCTTGCTCGGTGGGGCGGCGTATTTGCCGGAGAGCGCCATCGCCACCCAATTGATGATCTGGAGCATCCCAATCGGCTGGATGAACAGCCTGACGCAGTACGTGTTAATCGCGCTCGACTTGCAGAAGCGGATCACACGGGCGTTTGTGGCGGCGGTTGGCTTCAACCTGATCACGAACCTGCTTTTGATCCCAACTTATGGTTATGTCGCGGCGGCGATCATCACGG
>JAPKMU010000471.1 GCA_026645745.1 Anaerolineae bacterium
CGTCAGCAGAATCGTCGCCAGCCCAAGAACGCCTGTCGCCGGACCTCGCAGCACGAAACGCATCAACTCGGCTTTCACTGCACGGTCGGGAACGCGTGATCCAAAAAACGACAGCGGGTAAGCGAGAAAAAGCAGCATCAAGATCACAACGAGGTTGGTCACATTGACCATCGCCAAACCGAAAACGGCGAATTCTTCACCCGCGCCGAGCAAAGTCGAAAATGGGAAGATGCCGAATGCCGGGGTAAGCATGGCGATTTGAAGGTATCCCATTCGGCGGCGCGTATCGCGTGTTAAACAGCGGGCGCGCGCCCGTTGCACCGTTTGAAAAGCAATCGCTGTGACGGAAACGAAGTAAAACACGTATACGGGAAACAATGTGCTCCCCCGTAGACTTAAGTAAATGCCGCGCTCAAGCAGTTCTGGTTGAACGCGCACCGGAGTCACGAGTAAATCCGTGAATGCCGCAAGGATCAGGAACATCGCACTGACCGCATACAAGATGCGAATCACGCGGCGGCGGCGTCCGCGCGAAGGTAGTCCGGTTGTTGCCAGCAGCGCATCCGACAAATGAAACAGCGCTGCGGGCATGAATGCGATCCCAATCCACTGTAACCGCAGGGTTGCGATGTACTCGGTGGGTCCCGGTCCTAGGGTGAGGAATGCGTCACAGACGTAGGTCAGCGTCACAGCGCCGAGCACGACGCTGGATGTGCGCGCAACTCGATTATCAAGATCGCGCGTGAGGTTGTACAGCAGAATTGACGCGGCAACGATCACAATTGCCGAGGTCAGGATTTCATTGACAAACTGTAAGACGGATGCGATTAGCACGTCCACCGGGGCGCTCCAAGTCAGTTTAGCGCAGAGACTGGCTAAAAAATACCGCAATATCCCCGTTAGGAAAGTATCGATCATTGAAACCGCAGAACGTAAAGCCGAGTTTCTGCGCGAAAGCGACCGATGGATAATTCTTTGTCTGCGTTTGCAGCATCAGCCGGGTTAGGGCATGTTCTTTCGCCCAGCGGCGCGCGATATTGATCAATCGTGTGCCAAGTGCGCGGCGGCGCTGTTCCCGGTCGATTACCAAGTCTTGTATCTGTCCAATCTGCCGCACAGAGTCATGATACATGGCTAAGTAGCCACAGACTTGCCCGCTCTCGCGATCAACTGCGACCACGAAGCAGTGTTCAGAGGGAAGTGCCAACCGCAACCGTGTTTCATCAAAAGGATATGCGATCTCAATTTCGCGCGGTAGGCGTTCCATCTTGAGCGATATCTGATATTCGTCACGGTAATCTTGGTGCTGAAGCTGCATCTGCCAAACCATCTCGGTTGTGTAAGTATGGTCAACTGCGAGACATGCGGCGATGTCGCTCTCCATACCGTCGCGGATCAGAATGTTGGGCGGGGCTGGCAGTACCATTGAGTTTACGCGAGGTAGGCGTCACCGAACATGCCGGATACATACACATCAACGGGCGTATTCGTGTTCGCCGGATCATGCGCTTCGTATACACCGGGTTCGATTTGAATATAACGATTGGAATCGACATGCGCCTTGAAGAAAACGCCTTCGCTGACGTGTACCCGCACATCACATCCCGGCGCGGCGATGACGGTGATTGAACCTGCGGACGAACGTAAATAAATCGGTTCAAAGGCTTCACCGGGGGGTGTCAGCCGAATATCACCGAGTCCGGTACTGATCAAGCCGTTCTTGACGATAAGACCCGTCAGATCGATATCCACCTGACCGAGGCTGGCGCTCACGAGAACCTGCCAAGGCAAATCAGGTGCAAGTTCCATATCCCAATCAGCAAACGACAGCCAAGGCGTCGCCGCGCGATCCATTTTGAGAAAGGTATGCGTGCCTTGTACATGGAGCGCAGGGCGGGCGTTGGCAGCATACTGCCCTGCAATTAAACGCCCCTCTCGCTGGAGGGGGCGCATTTTGACATCAATTTCGGCAGCGCTGACTTCGAGGGTCGCACTTTCTACGCTTCCGCGCGTAATACCGAATGCGCGACCCTCACTTCCGGAAAGGAGATCACCACGCAGCAGGATGGCTGCTCCAGCGATGACCAGCAGCAGCGGCGCGAGTGCCGCCACATTGAAGCCGCTGATCAAGGCGAAATTGTTGAGCAGAAGGACAACGCCGACCGCAACTAACGCCAGCGATCCAACCCATACCCCGCGTGATCCCTTTGTCCGCACGGATGATTACTCCTCGTAGAGGTAATCCCGCAAAATCACATGCGCCGAAGACTGGCGCAGACGATTGAGCGCTTGCGCCTCTAACTGGCGAACGCGTTCACGCGTGACACCAATTGCCTGCCCAACTTCTTCGAGTGTGTAGACGCGACCATCTTCTAAGCCGTAACGAAGGCGCAAAATCTGCGCTTCACGCACAGGGAGACGATCAAGCGCGCTTTTCAACTGCTCGTGAAGCAGGTTGTTAGCGACTTCCACCGCCGGAGCAGGGCTGTTCACGTCTTCGACGAAATCGCCAAAGGTGCTGTCCCCATCTTCGTCAATCGGTGTTTCGAGACTCACCGGGCGGCGTGCGATTTCGAGCAGGTTCTCGACCTTATCCGGCGTAGTTTCCATGCCGATGGCGAGTTCTTCCATCGACGGGTCACGTCCGAGTTCCTGTGTCAAACGCATCTGTACGCGGCGCATCCGGTTCAACTGATCGCCCATATGGACGGGCACGCGAATCGTGCGACCCTGATCCGCGACCGCGCGGCTGACTGCCTGACGAATCCACCACGTTGCATACGTGCTGAACTTGTGCCCGCGCCGATACTCAAACTTGTTGGTCGCCCGAATCAAGCCGATATTGCCTTCTTGAATCAGGTCGAGGAACGGAACACCACGCCCGATATATTTCTTCGCCACGCTGATCACGAGGCGGGCATTAGCACGGATCAGATGTTCCTGCGCCATGTTGCCGTCGTGAATCACGTCACGCAAATCGTACACATCATCCATCGGAAGAGTGTCGCCTTTTTCGTCCAGCATGCAGCGTGCCTGTACGGCGCGCTCCATGCGCTTGGCGAGATCAACTTCCTCTTCCGCCGTCAAGAGCGGGACTCGTCCCGCCTCTTTGAGGTACAAACCGACTACATCATCACTGTCGAGTGCCTGCTGATAGCCCGCGTCTTCGTTCAGGTCGTCGTCGAACCACAGGACATCGTCATCATCACGACCCGCCGATTCGAACTCCAATTCGAAGTTCAGATCGCTGCGAACCGCTGGAGAATCAAAAAATGCATCATCGTCGGGTTCTGCGCTGGGGAGCACTTCGATACCAGCCTCCAGCAGTTCATCCATCAGATCGTCGAGCAGGGAAATATCCCGCTGCTCGGAATCAGGCAGCATCGACAGAATCTCATCGTAGGTGATTCCGCCTTGCTTACGAGCTTTTTCCATGATTTGAGACCGCACTGCGTCCCTATTACGTGCCATCACATTCAACATACTTTAGAACACTCATCTGGTAAGCTACGTGCCTCACGAAGATTAGACGTTATACGTTCGTTAATCTTACCTTAGTGAGGGTCGATGCGTCGGTAGAATGCAAAACGAGGCTATCGGGTGCAGTTTAACACCCGCTTTACAATAGCAATCAAACAGAATATCCGCCTTTTGGGGAGTTGTCAAGCAATTCAGCTTAAGGCGT
>JAPKMU010000472.1 GCA_026645745.1 Anaerolineae bacterium
GGTCGCGCGCGACGGCTTGACGTGAAAGCGTCGGTAAAATCGCAATGCTGATCGCCGTTGCGACCAGTCCTTGCGGAAACTGGATCAGCGTCGTCGCCCAATTCATGTAGCTGACACTGCCAACTCCGGTTTGACTCGCAAGGTTATAACTGAACGTGCGCACGAACGTATCGAGCAGGAGCGAGGCGAGGACGGGCGTATACAACACACCGATCCGCCGAATCGCCGGATTCTTCCAATTGAAGGTGAAGCGTACCCCCGCCTTACCGCGTGACCGCCGGAACAAACCGGGAAACTGAAGCGCTAATTGAGCGAGTGCGCCGAGCAGCCAGCCGAACGCCGCCGCGCGAATGCCAATATCCGGGCGGGCAAGCGTGAACTGCACCCACCCGCCGCCGATCACCGGAGTCACCTGTGGGGGCGGCGCAAACGCAATCGTACCGATCACGACCATGCCGTTAAAGACGGCTCCGGCGAACGCGGGCAGACTAAACGAGCGGAGTGCGTATAACGCGCCGGACATGACCGCGAACAGCGAGAGAAACACCAGCGCGGGTGCGATCCAGCGAAGCAAATCCGTGCTGAGGGCTTGAGTCGCCGCATCTGAACCACTGCTGACGACGCTGATCACCTGCGGCGCGAAGACCGTGAGCAAAAGCGCGATCACGCTGACGACGACCGTCACGAGGCTGAACAAGACCGACACCAGCCGCCAAAAGGCGCGTTCGCCGTCGCGGGTGATGACTTCGCTCAAAACCGGAATCACCGCGCTGTTCACATGCCCCGCGATCAACAGGTCATACAGCGTTTTAGGGACGAGAATCGCATAATTAAACGCATCGACCGCCCGTGATGCGCCGAATAGATTCGTGAGCGCGATCTCTCGCGCCAAACCAAGTACGCGGCTGGCGATATTGCCAAGCGCTAACACGCCTGTCGCCCGGGCAACCCCGGCGTTCGTCTCCGCTTGCGCGGACACTGCCGCCGTGCCGGGTTCTTCGTTGAGGAGTTGGGACAAGGCTCACCTATGGTTGTGATGTGCGGCGCTATCATATCATCGGTAACGTCATGAACAACATGGACACATTCCCTCCATGTCAGGATTCTCGCACATTCGCGCCAGCAATTTTCGGTACAATCAGGGCGTATTCTGGGGAGGTACTCTCATGCGGCGTTTGACAATCCCAATCCTGATCCTGTGCGGAACGCTGATTTTGACCGCGTGCCAGCCATCAACCCAACCCCCGACGCCAATCCCGATGAGCGCCGCTGTCGCCATTGATAACACGGTGATCCGCTGGGTGCGCAGCCCGGAAGAAATCGTTTTTCGCATCGATGTGAGCGGCGGAGCATCTGATTCGACGATCATCGGAAAGCGTGAAGTTCCACTCTGCACGATCTACGGCGATAACCGCGTGGTGTGGGTGAATGAACTCGGCGCGTTCAACGTCGAAGTTCTGTATGATCGGATTTCGGATGAATTCCTAGCGGATTTTCTCGTGTGGATGACGGTCAATCAGCGCGTGTACACGTATCAAACGCCGGAAGAATCCGAAGATGGCGCGGTGATCGAATCGGTTGTCATCAACGTGAACGGAATCCGCCACGAAGCGAATGGATTCAGCGGTTGGGATGACGAATGGTTCACCTCGACGCTGGCTGCCTGCCGTCTTTTGAGCAATAGCCCGGTGCTGTTCGCGCCGGATGGCGCATGGCTGACTGTTGAGCCTGCCGTCAGCGACCGTCAAGCGCCGTCGATGCAGTGGGATATGCCCGATGTGATTGATCTTTCAGCGCGTGCCAATGCCGAACCCGTGTGGATCACCGGCGCGGCAGTGCTGCGGTTGTGGCGGCTTCAACTCACACAGCCGTCGCGTTTCCAGTTGGTGCAAGACAGCGAGAATTACGCCATTGCGCTGCAAGTACCGGGAATCACGCGCACGAGTCCGCCCGCCCCGCGCTGATATGAATTGTGTGGTAGGGTGTGTTCAATCCCTCTTCGCAGTGGTTTACGGGACGACACTTTTTCTTCACACCCCGAAGGCTTGTCCGATACTGACGCAGTATTTTTTACCCCTCACCCCCTGACCCCCTCTCCCACGCAAGCGGGGAGAGGGGGAATTGCGGGCGCACACTCACCACAAAGCGCGCTTTTGCTTGCGCCCCTCCCTGAATTCGGGGAGGGGAGACGAGCGCAGCGAGTGGGGGAGAGGTCGGTTTTGAGTATCGGACAAGCCTACGGGGGGTGAGGAGCAGTACAGCAAGCGAGAAGTGTCGTCCACTGAACCGCAGTAGATGAGGAAAGTCCCTCCCTGCGACAGCGGGGAGGGATTTAGGGAGGGGTTGAATCACATGATCACCAACTCCGCTAGAAAAATTACGCAGTCAGGAGGAAAGTCTATGCACCGACGCACCTTCTTAATTACGCTGCTGCTGTGTCTGTTGGCGGTGGCGCTGCCCACCCGCGCCGCCGGTTTTGTCGTGAACACCCTTTCGGATCAACCCGATATGAACATCGCAGATGGCGTATGCGACAGCAGCGCCGATCCCGGCGAGCAGTGCAGTCTGCGCGCCGCGATTCAAACTGCCGAAGCCTCCCCCGGCGGTGATATGATCCGCTTTACCGCGCGCGGCGTGGTCACACTGACACAGCCGCTCCCCTCGATCACCAACGATCTGTTTCTGACCGATACCGCTTCACCACCCCTGATCACGATCCAGCCCGCGCACGGCGGCGCGTTCCGCATTTTTGATCACACGGGCGGCGATGTGTACATCAGCGGGCTGCACTTGAGCGGCGGCACGACCGAAGAAAACGGCGGCGCGGTTCGCAGTGCCGGGGGATCGCTCACGCTCGATCAAGTCGAGATCAGCGCGAGTACGGCGCTCGGCAGCGGCGGCGCGGTCTATGCCGAAGGGACGGGACTTCTTCTCGTCAACGTGACACTGCGCGGGAACGCCGCGAACGCGGGAGGCGGTATTTACACTGCGCCAACCGTGCGCCCCCACATCCGGGACTCCTATCTGTACGGGAATACGGCTTCCAACGGCGGCGCGGTGTTTGCGACCTCGCTCACACTCACCGATTCGACGGTGAGCGGGAACAGCGCGGCATCCGGCGGCGGGCTGTGGCTCGAAGGCGACTCGTTGATCACCAACAGCACGCTTGCCGGAAATGATGCCCCGCTTGGCGCGGCGGTGTATTTCCCGCCGTCCGCAGTTGGGCAAGCGAATATTCAAAGCGTGACGATGGCGGAAAATACCAGCGGCGCGGCGCTCCAATCGGACGGGAACGGCATGTTGATCGTGATCACCAGTTCGCTGCTCGGTGATAACACGGCTGGAAACTGCCTCGCCCTGACGCTCCTCAGCGGCGGCGCGAATCTCAGCAGCGATACAACATGCGCGTCGTTTACCTCACCGGGGGATTTGTTGGGGATCAATCCGCTGATTGCGCCGCTGGCGGATAACGGCGGCAGAACGCCAACCGTCGCGCTTCTCCCCGGCAGTCCGGCGATTGACGGCAGCAGTGATGTTTTGCTGCCAGTAGACAGCGGCGACCGTGACGGCGACGGCGAAACCGCCGAACCGATCCCGTTTGATCAGCGCGGGCGCGAACGCGAGATGCTGTTTAGCCGCGTGAGCGGCATCGCGCC
>JAPKMU010000473.1 GCA_026645745.1 Anaerolineae bacterium
TGTGCGCTCGGTTTTCTTTCAAGTAATTGGCGTACTCGACGACACGGGCGGCGAAAATGATGACCTGATCGTGATCCCGATCACGACGGCGCAAACTCGGCTAAACGCGACGCGCAGCCTGACAGGCGAACCGGTGATCAATCAAATTCTGCTCAAGGCAGTCGATAACGAACAGGTGGACGCAGCAATCGAACAGGCAACGCGCATCTTACGCGAAGAACGGAACGTCGGTGACGATGACTCGGATAATTTCCGCCTGTTCACCGCGACGACGATCATCGACTCGCTTTCAACCACGATCGAAACGCTGACGGCATTTCTCGGCGTGCTGGCGGGTATTTCGCTCGTCGTCGGCGGGATCGGCGTGATGAACATCATGCTGGTCACGGTCAACGAGCGCACCCGCGAAATCGGGCTGAGAAAAGCGGTCGGGGCGCGCAGCTCCGCGATTGTGTTCCAGTTTTTGAGCGAAGCCGTCGTGATGTCACTCATGGGCGGCTTGATCGGGATCGGGTTAGCGGTCGGCGGTTCCCTGCTGATCACATCACTCGTCGAAGATTTCACCGTGATCGTACAAGTGACCAGTGTCGCGCTTGCGCTGGCGATCTCGTTTGGCGTAGGCGTGTTCTTCGGCGTGTATCCCGCCAGCCGCGCCGCCCGTTTGAATCCGATTGAAGCGCTCCGCTACGAGTAGCACTGAGAAAGAAGGTCTGAACTATGGAAACCCTGATGACTGCTGGCGGCTTCGTGCCGATCCCGTTCGTCTTGTACGCTGTGTTTCAGAGCGCACGCAAACACCCTCAGGTGAATGCGTTTGGCGTCCTGCTCGCCTATGCCGCCGTGCTGATCCCGGTAGGCGTGTTCACATGGGGAACGATTCAGCAGTCGCTCCCGCCGCTCTTGACGATGGCTTCGGCTGCCAGTGCCGGAATCGCGCTCTTATTCGGGCTGGTGCTGGTGATCGTCAACCTGCGCACGAAGCCGCGCAAGATCAACCGCTCATACGGGCTGTTGAGCCTCGGCGTTGGCGTGTTGATCGCTGTTGGTTTAATCGCCGCGCCGCAAGTGCTCGCGCTGATCCCGAACGCGATGCCGTCCACGTCCGGCGCAAGCGCCGCTGGTTTTCCGGCGGGTGGGTTCGCACCAATGACAACTGAGAATACAAGCGCAAGCGGATCAACGACCGCGCTCACCGTTCCGGCGGGATTCAACGCCCCCGCCGGCTTTAACGCCCCCGCCGGGTTTGCCGCTCCTGAATCGACGGAGGAAGCCGCTGCCGCTGCGCCGAGCGCTACCTCAACGCCAACGGTTGAACTTGCGCCGACTAACACCCCCGCCAGCGTTCGCCAAGCCGTGCTGCCAACGATTACCCCCTCTCCGGCGGTCACGGCAACGCCGATGCCATCACTCACGCCGATGGCGACCGCCACGCCCATCTTAGCGACGTGTGAATTGATGGTGCTGTACAACCTCAATTTGCGCGCCGAGCCGGACGCCGACTCTACGCTGCTGCTCACCATCCCGTATTCCAGTGTGATCACAGCATATGAACTCAGCGACGGCTGGTGGAACGTCAGCTATGACCGACAGACCGGGTGGGTGAGCGGGGAATACGTCTCCGCGCTCGCATCATGCGCCGCGTTGACGACTCATTAACGGTTTTGACTCAGAAAGGATACTCACCGCTATGAAACATCTTCTCGTGATCGCTCTTGTGTTGTGCGCATTCGGCGCTGTCAGCGCACAGTCCACCGTTGATCCCGCTTTGTCAAGCGCGATCACCCAAGCCTTTGATCAAACCCGCGCGGCTGCGAGCTTGCATATCGAAACGCAGCAGTTGGTCGCCGTGCAAAATGCTGATTTCACGATGCAAACCCAGTCGTCGGCGTCGTGGAGTCTCGCGGCTGGGGCGTCGGGCTGGAATTTGTCCGGTTCACAAACCACATTGATGCAGTTTGGCGACACCCCCACCGAATCGACCACCGAAACTATCGTGATCGATGGCGTGACGTATATGAACCTCGACGCGGCACAAATGGGTGGGTTTGCCCCCGGCGGCGGACAAGATCAGACGACGCAAACGCAGCCGCAGGGATGGTTTGAAGTCACCGCCGCTGATGATGCGTCAGGGCAGCCGCGCATGAGTGGCGCTGCCAACACGGACAATCTCGCGGCACAAGCCTTTGGCGCATTGATGTTCCCCGTCACAGCCGAGTCAATCACTGCGGTCGCGGAACTTCCTGCGGATACGATTGACGGTCAAGCGATGCGCGTGCTTCAGATCAGCGTAAGCGCGCAGTCAGTGATCGACAGTGATGCTAGTGTGCTGCTGCGCACAAGCGGCATGGGCGGCGCTGGCGCACCGCCAACGGGCGATCAAGGACAGCCGCCCGGTGATGGGCAAGGACAGCCGCCGACGGATGCACAAGGACAGCCACCTACAGGGGATCAAACACTCGATCCAGCGAATGTACAGATCACGTTTGCGGTTTACATCGGTCAGGATGATGGGCTGATCCACCGCATTTACAGCGTGATCGAAATCGCCGCGAATCGGGATGACGGCAGCCAAACCGTCACCACCACGACCAGCATTCACGATTACTCGGCGTTCAACCAGCCGGTCGAGATCGCCGCACCTTCGCTGTAACGCGCTGGGATGGGGTTTACCCCGTCCCCAAACCTATTTGAAACTTGTGAATAAATCGTGAATTGAGGCTATGCCCTCATAACCTCAATGTAATAGTGCCGTACACAGGCGTAATATGGGGATATATCTCCTGTGACAAGGCACTCACGATGATGCAGGGCAAGGCAGACCTTCACACCCACACATTTTTCTCCGACGGGCTGATGTCGCCGGAAGCGCTGATCGAATTCGCCGTCATGCGCACCGATCTCGATGTGATCGCCGTGACCGATCATGATACGGTCGCGGGAGCGCTGATCGCGGCGGCTTACGCCCGTCAATTCGCCCGTGATTTCCGTCCGTTTGAAGTCATCGTCGGCACAGAAGTCACCTCTGTGGATGGGGATATTCTCGCGCTGTTTGTTGAGCGTGATATTCCTCCCAAAATGAGCGCCGCCGAAACCATTGCGGCGATTCATGAGCAGGGCGGGCTAGCGGTCGCCGCGCATCCTTACGCGCATGCGCCGCTTATCCTGCGCGGCGACGGGATGAAGGGCGTCGGGCGGTTGATCGCAGAACTGCCGTTTGATGCAGTCGAAGTCCGCAACGGCACGCCCACTGAACTCGTCTCCAACCGCTTGACCCGCATGCGCAACCGCCGCTGGTCAAAACGCGCCGAAACAGGCGGCAGTGATACTCACTACATGCCGACCGTCGGCAGTACGCACACGCGCTTCCCCGGCAAAACCGCCGCAGAACTCCGCACTGCTATCCAAGCGCGTCAAACTGCCGCCGGAGGGCATGTTTACAGCCCCTTCTTGATTTTTAACCTGCTTCATCAACTGCTCAATCAAGAACTGCCCGTGCGCCATCTGCCCGACGAGCGCAGTTCCCGCTGGATGCTGTCGAGCAATTAAAGGATTTTTATGCTGACAAAACCAACCGTTCAAACAACATGGCTGCCGCTCGGTTTAGCGGTGGTCGCGCTGGCG
>JAPKMU010000474.1 GCA_026645745.1 Anaerolineae bacterium
CATCGACCAACACTTTAGCCGTTCCTGTGCGCTCGCCTTCGGAGATAATTCCCTCAATGCGCGTCCGGCTGTCCGCGCTGATTACGGGTCCCATTTGAACGCCGTTATCCAGCCCATAACCCACCACACGAGTCGCCGCCGCGTCCGCGATCATTTCGGTGAATTCCGTCCGCGCCGAGCCGACCGTCACCGCGACGGACGCCGCCAAACAGCGCTGCCCCGCGCATCCAAACGCCGAATCTGCCATGATGCGCGTGGTCATTTCCATATCGGCATCGGGCATGATCACGACGGGATTTTTCGCCCCGCCTTGGCACTGCGCACGCTTGCCGTTGGCGGTCGCACGGCTGTAAATATACTTGGCGACCGGGGTTGAACCGACGAAGCTCACCGCCTTGACCAGCGGGTGATCGAGGAGCGCATCGACTGTCTCTTTGCTGCCGTTGATCAACTGGAGCACGCCCGGCGGGAAGCCCGCCTGTTCGATCAACGCGAACATGCGCGCACTCGTCATCGGCACTTTTTCGCTCGGCTTGAGGATGAACGCATTCCCGGTCGCCACCGCGTAAGGCAAGAACCACAGCGGGATCATGCCGGGAAAATTAAACGGCGTGATCGCAACCGCCACGCCGAGCGGCTGACGGAACATATGCTCATCGATCCCGGCGGCGATATCCTCGTTGTTGTAGCCCTGAATCAGCGACGGCATTCCAGCCGCGACTTCGACATTTTCGATCCCGCGCCGCATCTCCGCGACGGCTTCGCCGAACGTCTTGCCGCATTCGTTGGTGATGATGCGCGCGATGTCTTCGATATTCGCTTCTAGCAGTGCCTTGAGCCGGAACAACGGCTGAATGCGCTCACCGACGGGCACGCGCCGCCATTCAAGATATGCCTTATGCGCGGTTTCGACCGCCTGCGCGACCGTCTCTTGCGGCGTCAAGACAACTTCGCCAATCGGCTTGGCAAATGCCGGATTAATCACGCTGAGCCGGTTGGCGGAACGGGCGTCCGTCCACTGCCCGTTGATAAAGTCTACAATCTGTTCAACCATTGTTCCCTCACACAATCCGTTAGATTTCGGATAACTTAACCGGGCGATTTTCGCGCAGTGATTTCATCGCCGCTTTCGCGATCACGACCGGAGCACGTCCGTCCGCACCCGTGACGGGCATCGGCGAACCTTCTTGCAGCGCCTTCACGAACGCCGCCAACTCGATTTGGTAGGCGTTCAGGTAGCGCTCCATGAAGAAGTTGAGCGGCAGACCCCGGCGCACGCTGTCGGCGGTGCTGAGTGTGACAATATCCGCGTGTACATTTTCGCTGGAGGCGCTGCCCGCGCTGCCGAACACTTCGACCCGCTGATCATACCCGTAAACGGCTTTGCGGCTGTTGTCGATTGTGCCCAACGCGCCGTTGGCAAATTTGAGCGTGATGATCGCGGTGTCAATATCGCCCGCTGCGCCGATTGCCGGATCGACCATCACACCGCCAACCGCGTAAACTTCGGTCACATCACCGAGCAGGAAGCGCGCCATATCGAAGTCGTGAATCGTCATATCGAGGAACAAGCCGCCCGATACCTTGATGTATTCAACAGGCGGCGGCGCGGGATCGCGGCTGATAATATGCATCAAGTGGGGTGTGCCAATTTCGCCGCTGTCGATTGCCTGTTTGACGCGCGCGTAATTCGGATCAAAGCGGCGGTTGAAGCCGATCATGAGCTTGACGCCCGCTTTTTCGACGGCTTTGAGCGCATCATCGATCACCGCCAGATCCGCCGCGATTGGTTTTTCGCAGAAGATGTCTTTGCCTGCTTGCGCCGCTTGGCGGATCAGCGCGGCGTGCGTGTCGGTCGATGAGCAGATCGCCACCGCTTTGACTTCAGGATGGTTGAGGACGGCTTCGGGCGACAGCGCAACCGATGTGCCAAGTTCATACGCCAGCGTTTCCGCCGCCGCGCCGTTCACGTCGTAGATCGTCACCAGTTTTGCACCGGGGACGCGGCGCGCAATCGTTTCGCCGTGTACACGCCCGATGCGCCCCGCGCCGAACAAGCCAATACCGAGTTTTTCGCCTACCATGAGGTTGATCCTTGAATGTACACAAATCAAGTACTGAACTGCTCTTGAACCACAAAGAACACGAAGGACACAAAGTAGAGAGATAAATTACGCTTGTGCCTTTGTGTTCAAGTGGGTTTCACTACAGACCAATCGATTTGAGATAATCGCGGTTTGCCGCCGAAAAACGCTTCGGCACGTCGAGATCGTCCGTCAAGATGTCCTGTTCGACAATCGCCCACCCATCGTAGCCGAGTGCCAGCATCTTGTCTTTCACTGCCGGGAAATCGACTTCGCCTTCACCGAGCGCGCAGAATACCCCCGCCTTGACCGCTTCGAAATAATCTTTACCTTCCGCGCGGCAGCGGGCGGCGATTTCGGCGCTGCAATCTTTCAGATGCAGATACGTCACACGGCTTTTGAGTTGATCAATCGCGGCGGCAGCGTCACCCCCGCCGTAATGCCAGTGCCCCGTATCAAGGCACAGCCCGACGAGCTTATCATCCGTCCGCGCCATCAGTTCCATTGATTCGACGGGCGTTTCGACATAGCCGCCGCAGTGATGATGAAATGCGACTTTCAAGCCGAGTTCGTCATTGATGCGGCGCGCGATCAGGTTGACGCCGCGCGCGAATACATCCCACTGCGCGCTGGTGAGTGCGCTTCCGGTACGCTGTCCTGCTTTGGCAACGAGTAACGGCACGCTGCCGTTGTCGTCCGCCAACACAATATACTGCGCACCGAGCGCCGCCAGCAGCCGCCCCACCTTGAGCGCCGCCTCTGCTCCGGCTTCGTGCGCGCCTGCATCAACCAGCTTGACCGGCACAAACGCCGAAAGAAGCTGTAAGCCGCGCGCACCGAGTTCACGCCGCAGCACATCAGGATCGGTGGGAAGATAGCCGTAGGGACCCAACTCGATTCCGGTGTAGCCCGTCTGCTGAATTTCATCTAAGACGCGCTGATAGGGATACTTGGGGGCGATGCCCTCAAACTCATAAATGCCCCACGATACCGGGGCGCTTGCGATCTTGATCGCCATTGCCTTTGTCCTTGTGTTCTATAAGTGATGTCGTTCTTTTTGCTTGGCGGCTTCGTAAGCCTCACGTGCGCGCTGAACCTCCGGGTTCTCGCTGACTTCCGCTACGCTCACGTCCCACCATGATTCGTAACCACCCACGCGCTGACGTCGATCTACTTCCGTGACGATGCACACCGGACGGTTATTGATCTGCCGCGCTTGTTCGAGCGCTGTGCCGAATTCATCTCGGTTCAGCGCCCTAAACGTGACCGCGCCCATGCTTTCGCACATTTTGAAGAAATCAATCGGCAGTACATCGCCATCAAGCTGACCGCTTTCCGTGCGCTGGCGGTACTTCGTGCCAAAACCATCGCTGCCCACGCTCTTACTCAAGCCGCCGATGCTGGCGAAACCGTGATTATCGAGCAGGATGATGATCACCTTGATGCCTTCCTGCACCATCGTGACCAACTCGGTATTCAGCATCAAAAATGATGCGTCCCCGACCATGACATACACT
>JAPKMU010000475.1 GCA_026645745.1 Anaerolineae bacterium
ATCAAATCGCGGTATACCACGCGCTCCGCACCTGTCGTCAAAACGCCGTTGCCGACGGTATCGCGCACACCGAAACCTTCAAGCGTGAAGTCATCGCCCGTGGTGTTGAACCCGTCGCTGAGAACACCTTGACCGTCGATCCAAGGACGGTTATCGGCATCGACTAAGCCGCGCACGGTGATATTCGGAATGTCAATGTAGACGGTCTCGTGATACACACCCGGTTCGACCTCGATGATGTCACCGGGGAGCGCGCGGTCAACAGCGGCTTGAATGGACTCGCCTGCCGCGACGTGATGGGTTACCGGATCACGCGGCGCGCCGGGATCATACGGCGGCGCGGTCGAGGCTTCGACGAGTGCGCGGGCGGGGTTGTCCATCGGCGCGATGACAGGTAAGTCGCTCGGTACGCGTGCAGGAATTTCGATCAAATCGCTCGGCTCATCGGTGAGCGCATACAAAAAGGCGATCAGGTCTGCCGTTTGCTGCTCGGTCAGCGTGAACCCGCGCACCTTCTCATCAACGGTTACATCGACACCAAGCGCTTCGCCGCCGCCGTTCGCGTAAAATTCAACAACTTCTTCCAACGTGGCGAAGAAGCCGTTGTGCATATACGGTGCGCTCAAGGCGATGTTGCGCAGCGTCGGCGTTCTAAACGCGCGTTCGCCGGGGGCTGTGTTGACCGTCTCGATCCGTCCGAGGTCGGGGTTTTCAGGATCATGATCCGGTACGCCTAACACATGAAACGTATTATGGCTGAATGTGGGCCACGCATGGCATTCAAAACAGCGGGTTTGCGCGCTGCGGAACACGTCGAAGCCGCGCCGCTGCGCCGGGGTAAGGGCGTTGAAGTCACCGGCTGCGAAGCGGTCAAATGCCGAGTTCTGGCTGATCAATGTGCGCTCAAAGGCGGCGATGGCGGCGGCGATATTACCCGGTGTGATCGCGTCCGTAGTGTCGAATGCTGCTTCAAACAGCGCTTGATACTCCGCGATGCCTTGAAGCTCAATCACTTCGGCGTCGATGTCCGCACCCATTTCGTTTTCAGCGGTGAGCGGCACCAGCATTTGATCTTCGAGCGTAGCGGCGCGTCCATCCCAAAACAGCGATGTCGCATAGGCAACATCCCACAGCGTCGGTACATTGCGACGGAGTTCCTCACCGTGTGATCCTGTGCCGACAGCGTGCCCATCGCTGAAGCCCATGTCAGGGTGATGGCACGACGCACACGCAAGATTGTTGTTCCTGCTGAGGACGGGATCGTAGAACAGCAGCCGACCGAGAGCCGCTTGTTCGGAGTCAACTTCGGGGAGCGGGGGATAGACGAGATCAAGTCCGCTCACGCTGTCGTCATCTTGGCGTGCACCGCCGCCTTGCGCGGCAAACGGGATCGGCGCATCTTCCGGCGCGGGGATGAATGCGAAAGCGGTCACGATGCCGCAAGCGATCAAAAGCAGTCCGCCGAGAACAAGGCGAAGAATTAACGGAATGCGGCGGCGTTTGACCGCCGCTGAAGTGGTGGTCGAAGTCACGGCATTATCCTTTGATCCGGCGTGCCCACACGCCCATCGCATAAAAAACGAAGCCCAAACCAGCGGCGATCCAGCCGATCACCCAGACAGTGTACAACGGGACGATTAGCGCTTGTGTTTCGAGATAACCGAGCGACAAAATGCGCTCAAGGTAAATTTGTACGACGCCCGCTCCCGCTAATCCGAGCGAGCCGATCAGGATTCCGCCGCTGATTAACCAGAACGGCGCAAGCCCGGTGACGCGGCGGTTTTCACGCCGAAGTTCCGCAAGTACTTGATTGGTCACACCCAACAGCGCAGCCGCATACGCGAATAAAATCAATGCGCGGGTGAGATCGGTCAAGCGTGTTCCGGCGATCATCAGGGTGATATCCGGCACGGATGCCAGAGCACCCAAACCGCCGACGCTGATCAGGATCAACAGCGCGGTGAAGCTGATCCAATGCGGGCTGAGGGTGCGTGCGTCGTTGCGGTTGGATAATCCAAGATATAAGTGTGATGCGATGATGATCGCGGCGATAGGCAGAGCGATCACGCCGATCACTGCCGGAACTGGTGGAGCGATTCCGAGCGGGATCAGCGCTTGAACGGCGAGAAAATACGCCGCAATCGCCCAGATGCCGCCAACGCTGTACGCGGCAGTGTTCACCCATCCCGGCGTGAGACTGCTGAAGCGGTGCAGCGTCCACAAACTGAGCGCGATCACCATCCAACCGAGTCCTAACGTGTCGCGCAGCATGAGCGCGAGCACGCGCAGCCGTTGATCGCCGGAAAACTCTGCCGGAATCATGCCGACGATGACGCCCGCGATGAGCGCGATCAACCCGGCGGTGTACACGGTGGGCAGTCCCCACCAAAGTTTGACTCCCGTGAGTAGGACGATCAACACCAGCGCGAGGACGAGCAGATACAGCGCATCGAGCGCGGGCGGAAGTTCAAACCCGGCACGCCCTTCGAGCAAGCCAAACACACCCGCGCCGATAGTCAATACGCACAGGATCATCCACAGCACCCGCGCGATTCCTAACAGGCGGGAAAGTCGAAAATCTGCCTCAGCACGCTCATGCGAAAGCGCGTATACGCCTCCGCCGATCACGCCGCTGGTGAGCGCCAATAAAAGCACACTGTTCGCCAGCGCGGAGACTTGATGATACGGGAATGTGCCGACGAGCGGATCATCGCCCAAAAACTTGACCGCGCCGACCAGATGAACGACGACATACACGATCAACAAGATGGGCAGATGGAGCAAGAATTGATAAGCGGCGCGCTGCGCCTGTGTCATCTTCATGATCGGCTTCATCCGAGGCTAAACAGGTAGGCGATGATTTCGGCAATTTGCTGGCTGTTGAGTGCGTCGCCCAAGTTGCGCGCCATCGCATCCGGGAAGCCTTCGACGACGTATGCGCCCGGATCGATGATCGATTGTCGGACGTATTCCTCCGCGCTTAAGCCGGGGATGCGCGATCCGGCGCGCTCACGGATGCCGTACAGTGACGGACCGACGATCACGACATCCGGTTCGTTTGAATGGCATGTCGAACAGATCGCCGGGGCGCGGGTGAACCACAACCGCCCATTGTTGACGGCATCATTGCCCTGTACCTCGGCGGGTGGGGTAGGCAGCAGATCAGCGACGCTGGCAAAGCCGCCGCGCACGTTGATCGGGTTGACGGGGAATGATGCGACCGCTGGTTGATCGCTCACCCAAGCGAGGAACGCGATCAACTGATGGGTTTCATCGCGGGTGAGGCTGAAGCGCGGCATCACACGCAAACCGGGATGAAAAACAGCGGGATCGGTGAGGAACTCGGTTAAATACGTTTCTCCACGCAAATCATGAATCGTCGTCAAGTCGGGGGCATACGCGCCGCCTTGACCGTAAACCGTGTGGCAGCTTTCACAGCCGCTTTCGCGCCACACGCCAAATCCTGCAAGCGCATCCGGCGGCATTAGGCTGGTCGTACCAGATGCCGTGACCAAACCGAGCGCCAAAAGTCCGAGCGCGAGCACACTGCAAATCAAAAAGAAAAGACGTGTTCCCGGCATCCACGTAA
>JAPKMU010000476.1 GCA_026645745.1 Anaerolineae bacterium
AAAAAAACTCCTCAAGTAGCGAACGCGAATGAGCAGGAAGTCCCGGACTTCGGTCAAACCGATCCGGGACCGCAGTCGCCTTTCCAGAACGAAAGCGCCTATTGGTGGGAAGGCGGCAAGAAAGTTCAAACGGGTGAGGAATTCGCCACCCGCAAGTTCGCCTCCGAACACATGGATCAAGTGGCACGGCGCACAGCCGGACGCCGCAGTCGCACGAAAACCGACCGCAAGCGCGGACGGTATATTATGGCGCGCCCTGCACGCGGCGATCACCGCGATATCGCGTTTGATGCGACCCTGCGCGCCGCCGCACCATTTCAACGCCAGCGCGAAGATCAAAAGCGGCTGAGTGGGATGGCGTATGCGCTCCGCACAAGCGATCTTCAAAAGAAAATCCGCGTGAAAAAGACGGCGAATTTGATCCTGTTCGTGGTTGATGCGTCGTGGAGCATGGCGGTCAGCGAACGCATGAGCGCGACCAAAGGCGCGATCATGAGTCTGCTCACGGATGCGTATCAGCGGCGCGACCGGGTAGGCTTGATCGTGTTCCAAAAAGACCGCGCGCAGATCATCCTGCCGCCCACGAATTCGGTGACGCTGGCGAAACAAGCGCTCGTGAATATTCCGGTCGGCGGCAAAACACCCTTGAGCGCAGGATTACTCCTCGCGTATGACACGATCCGGCGCGAGAAAGTCACGCACCCGGATGTGATGCCGATGATCATTCTGCTTACGGATGGTGCGGGCAACGTGAGCGTTGGCACGAAGCCGCCGCAAGAAGAAGCGCACCAAATCGCGGACTTGATCAAGGCTGACGAGATCAAGACAGTGACGATCAATATGGAGCATTTGGCGTTCGATCAAGGGCTGGCAGCAAAGCTGGCGGAGCGCTTGGGCGGTCCGTGTTACACGCTGGCGCAGATGAAAGCCGATCTGCTGCTGGCGACCGTGCGGCGCGAAATCGAGTTCGCGGTGTAAGTAAGCAAACGCCCCTCCCAGACGGGAGGGGCGTTTCGCGGACATAATTGGCGCAAAAACGGCATTCCAAATATACTTTTAAGTGATGTATTGTGCACTTGAAAAAATTACCTCGCTTTGAAACAGGGTTCAATTTTGCGCAACCCTGATGCACGCGCCGCCGCCCGGCGGTGAAAGGACGAATGAACCTATGCGTACTCGTCTGCTTTTCACCTCTATCCTTCTCTTCACTTTAGTCGTGTCGCTCACCTCTTGCGGAGGGAGCCCGACACCCGCACCAGACACAGCTACCGCCCCAACAGATGTTCCTGTTGAGCCGGAAGCACCTGCCCTGCCGACGCTAAGTGAAACGGTCACGAGCGATAACGGCGTCTCGGTTAGCTATCCAAGTGGTTGGCTTGACCCAATCGCAACAATCGGCGTATTCCTCATCAACAATGCAGATGGTCAGGCGACGTTGGACTTCATGCGGGCGCGGGTGGGGAACCGCCGATGAATTATTCGATTTTAGCTTTAATCCACTGATCACCGGGTTGGGGATCACCCCCGGCGCAAAAGAGACGATCACGCTCGGCGGCGTTGAGGTGATCAAGTCGGTCAGTGTAAACGCGACCGCTGGTTCAGAGATCGCGCTGTATACGGCGCTTAAACCAGTGGGCGACGATTTCGTGACATTTGTCGTGTATCTGCACCCGAATGATGTTGAAGCGCAAACGCCGCTCATCGAAGCGATCCTCGAAAGCGCAAATTACACCGCGCCATAGAGCCGCACAATCCCTCTCTATCGCTTGTTCACAGGACGACAGTTTTTCCTCACCCCCCGACCCCTTCTCCATCGCAAGCGATAGAGAGGGGCAGGGGGTGAGGAGCAGTACAGCAAGCGAGAAGTGTCGTCCCGTGAACTATCGCTTGTGATAGAGAGGGGTAAAACCCATGCCTCCGAAATCTGGTCGATCTCAAACACGTTCTATCTGTTGAAAATTGATGTTCTCGGCGGTGGGCGTAACCGCGCGTGGGATGATCCGCATGTGCAAGCCGCCCTTAGGGCGCAGTGTGAGCAGAGGCATTGGCGCGGGCGCATCTCCGATCAAACGCAGTTGGTAGCGGCTGCCGAGCGCAGCAAGCAGCAGATTTGCCTCCATCAACGCGAAATTCATCCCAATGCAGATGCGCGGACCGCCGCCGAACGGAATATATGCGCCTTTTGGCAGACTTGCTTCAAAGTCGGGCGTCCAGCGCTCCGGTTTGAACGCGAGCGGATCAGGATACCAGCGCGCATCACGCTGTACTGACCACGACATCACCGTGACCTGTGCGCCTTTCTTGATGGGATAGCCGCCGAGTTCCATATCTTCAACAGGCATCCGGCTGAAAACAAACGCGGGCGGATACAACCGCATCGCCTCTTTGATCACCTGCTCGGTGTAGGTGAGCGACTTCAAGTCCTCAAGCGTGGGCAAGCGTCCACCCAACACGCGATCCAATTCTTCGTGAAGCTGTGCTTCGACGTGCGGGTTCTGTGCGAGTAACACCCACACCCAATTCAGCGTATTCGCCGTCGTTTCGTGTCCGGCGAGGAACAGCGTCACGAGTTCGTCACGAAGCTGGCGATCCGTCATGCCGTTTCCGTCCTCGTCACGGGCATTCAAGAGCATCCACAGCAGATCGCCGTTATCGCTGCCCATTGCACGGTGCTCCGCGATCACCCGGTAAACGATTTCATCCAAAGCAGCAATGTGCTTACGCTGTGCCAACCGCGACGGGAGCGGTATCCACTGAGGAAGAATCTGCTGCGCTTGGTCGCCGCTGAATTCTTGGATCGAGGTCATCGCCGCGCCGATGCGCTGTACATCGGCATCATTCATGTCACTGCTAAACAGCGCTTTTGCCACAATATCGAGTGTCGCGTGCATCATATCGGCATCGACATCTGCTTCCGAAACACCGCGCCATTGATCGATCACACGTGCGCTTTCGCGGACGATGATCTCTCCATACGACATCAGGCGCTTATGATGAAAGGCGGGCGACATCAGTTTGCGCTGCCGCCGCCAAAATTCACCATCGCTGATCAGCAAGCCGTTACCGAGAAAATACGCAAGCCCCCGCCGAGGATCGGTGTACGTGGCGTCTTTGACGAACTGACTCGCCTGCCGTGTGGTGATCTCGTGGATCATCTCCGGGTCGCGGAGCATCAGCATTTGTTGTCCGCTGATTTCAAAGCTGAACAAGTCGCCAAAACGGGCGAAGTCCTGCTCCACCCGTTCGAGAAAATGCCGCATGTAGCCGTTCATCATGATGATGGCGGACAGTGGATTTTTGAACGGCGGATAGCCGGGGATTGGCGTGGTCATGATTGGGTTAAACCTCATTGCTGAACTCGTGAACAGTCTGTACACTAGACATCATATTGAACAGAAAGCCTGTGTCAATCATCATTTACATCGTCACGTTGCTTAGTAGACAGGTGTCCATTTATGAGTATCAATGAGCGGCGGCGCACGATCAACCGGGATGATCCGCGTGTAAAACGAACGATCAAACTATTAGGCGATACGCTGATGACGC
>JAPKMU010000477.1 GCA_026645745.1 Anaerolineae bacterium
GCAAAAAGCCGTAATTGGATTCCGATGCTGCTTAGACCGCTCGAACTTCGGCAAGTCGCTTGACAGAGTGCGCGTCGTCCCAGCAGACGGCGGCTTCCCATGCAGCCCACGTTTGCGCGGCGATGTCGAGTGCCTCGTCATCGAGACCCGCAGCGTTTTGAGGCATTACCAAGTCGAGGTCGGGGACGTCGACATGCGCCTCATCCCAGTCGATCAGTGCGACCCGATCGGCTGTCATGCGGATGTTGCGCGGGTTTGGGTCACCATGGACGACGAAGGTCTGACGTCCGACGAGTCGTGCCCACGCTGCTCGGCATCGAGCAACGCCTTCAGGCGGCATCGTGCCCAAGTTGATCCTCGTTCCGGTCTCGGCGTGCAGGAGGTCGGTCGATGATCGCCAACCCGGTCGCTGCGGCTACCCCGATGTCAACTGATGCAGCTTGCGGAGTGTGTCGGCAACGCGGCGCCAATCGTCCTCCGTCTCAGGCGGTCCGCCCTCGACATAAGTCATCACCACGACACCGTTAGCGAACAGGCGACCGTCCGTTGTCGGGATCGGCACCGGCACAGTCAAACCTTCACGGTCAAGGTGTTGAAGGAGATCAGTCTCCCACGCGAGGTCTGCGTCGTTCCTGACACCGAGGCGAGCAACCGCGAGCTGCCTGTTGATGCGCACGCTCCACACGTCGTTGGCGACTCCGCCAGTGAGCCGTTCGAGGCGAACAACGCCGTCCCCCCACTGCTCGAGTGCCTCCCATCCCACGGGTCACCTCCCCTCACGATCACACCCTAAAGACACAAACGAAATGCGTCGCGTTCGTTGACATAACATGTCTTATTCTACGAGTACAGCCTATGCTATCTTACCGGAATTGTCGTCAAGGGATGAGTAAAATCATCAGGTGCAATCATTGTCCGCGTTACCACTACCCCAAAAGGGATTGATGGCATCATCAACCCCTTCTTTTGGAACGTGCTATCGCATCACCAGCGGAAACACAAGCAAAACCGGCAGTGACCCTGCCAGTACGCCCAAGATCACTTGGCGAACCGTGTGATTGCGCGTCTCCACCCGCGCCCATAGGGTGAGCATGACCAGCAGCAGCAAGATCACCTGAATGAAAATCGTCTCCAGCTTGCCGAGCAGCAGCAAGCCCATATAGCAGCCCGCCGCGACCGCTGCATGCCCGGAGACTTTCGTCACCCATGTGTTGATCGCGCCTTGCAGCGGTATCCATACCACCAGCGCACCCGTGGAGGCGACCAAGACGCGCGGAGCATTGAACAGAATCACGACGGCGAAAGCCATCACCACGCATACCCAACCAAACAGATACAGCGGTTTGCGTGTCTGCCGCTGGTACAAGTGTCGCCCTCTGCGTCTCAGTATCAGTACGTAGACGACTCCCGGTACAACTATGATCCCGGTAATTATCGCCGTCCAAGCGAGCGCCTCCAGCAGCGGGAGATCGCTCAAAATCGCCAACGTTGTCGGAATCGGAAGTAAAAAGGGATGCACAATGCGCCCGATCAGTACTGCAATGCGGTTATGTTCTTGTGGAATCACGTCAGTCATGGTCGAATTGCCGCCAATTGATACACGATTTCAGGAAATGTCGGTTTATGGTCGATCACCTGCTGAATGCGCCTACGCAGCCGTGCATCGCGAAGTGATGGATACCGATCCAGAATGGCGATCACTTTCTGATAGATCGCGAGTTCCAGCTCATCCGGATGCGTGAGACGCAGCGATAGGTTTCCCTTCGGAGGTCGCCCAGTCGATAAGCGCCTGACGGTTTTCTCGAGCCGCAGCAGTCGCCAGTAAAGCAGCAGCCGCACCGGGTAGAAAAGCGCCGCGAGCGAGCGGAGCGGGAACATCATCACCAAAAACATCAACAGAATGAAGTAAGTCGACCCCCGCTCTACGGCGGCGAGTGCCGGCGCTGCCGCCGGTGCGTTATCAATGGAAAGCATCCACACGAGTTCGCTCACCGCTTGCAGCAGACCAGCACCATAGAGGATCACATTTGTCACGCGGTGGAGTTTCATGGCGCGTACCTCTTCGTTGCGCCAGAGGTGCAGTGCAGGCGGAATCAATATGAACAGGATCAGCGGAATGAGTGCAGCGTCGCGTATCGCCTTGAATACAGATACAAACGTCTCAGTCGTGACGAAACGCGTGGCTGCGAACACGCCGAAAAACGCGACGCACACGAATATGAGCACTGGATTCAGCCAGAGGTAGAGTCGCTCGACGGCAGCGGAATAGACCTGATCCTGACGCATGCCGATGAAATAGAGGTAGATGGTTCCGAACATCAGCAGTGTGCGTGCCAGCACACTCACCGGCAACCCTCCGAAGGCTGCGTCGATGCGCATCTCAATCGGGTCAACCATCAACACAGCGATCAGGTAGCAGCCGAAAATGATGCTCCACGCGTGCAGGGAAGCCCCGTCAGTTACCTTGCGTTTCCGAACCGCAGTGATGAACCGGTAGCCCAGATAGAACCACAGGAGCACGTTCAGGCTAAAGATAAGGGTGGTGTCGTTCACAATCCACCCTTTAGCGGTTGTAATCCAACGGTCGGACGTAGCGCGTCATGGCGCTGAGTGAAGTCGGTTCGCCGAACAACTCGCGGAGTCGGTTGGCTTCGGTCACGCGCTGCTGGATCAGCATGACAAACCGCTCCGCTTCTTCATCGTCATCGTTGTCGAGGGTGTCGCCCGAGCGGAGATGCCCTTTCGGGGATTGGATATCCAATGCTTTCGCAAGTGCTTCGGGGAAGACCTTGCTGAGATCGATGCGGGTATGGTTGAGCAGCATGTGCGCACTTTCATGCAGCAGGGTATGCACCCGGTGAAAAGGCAGAAGTTTCCCGCTCACGAAGAGGTAATCCACATCGTCTTCGGGCACCCACATCCCGTGTAGCTCAGAATCGAACGACAGCTCACCAAGGATGATCGGGCGCTGCCGGTACTGTTGGAGGTGGGTCAGGAAGTGCTGAATATCAAACGCGGTAAAGTCGTAATGCAGTGCATCGATGACCGCTTCAAGGTTGCGCTCGTCGCGCCTCAAGGTGGTCACGTTCTTCCTCATAGCAATATGAAATTCGTAAACGGAGGAAGGCAGTATAAAACAGTCTATTAGGGATGAACAGCCCATTTGTGACTTTTGCCACTTGTGTGTCATTTTGACGGTTTGTCAAAAGTCAACATCAAGTTGTCACTTATTGACACCTCCTTTAGCGCGCAGTCGCCCCACCGTTTCGCCACTTTCGATTACGCTGGTGACACGGTGAGCCATCCGAAATCCTCATGTGAATCCGAACATGCCAAAAGTGCCGCAAAAACGGGTGAATTCGGTTTCGCGGTATCGTAGCAGATGCAGCGTCACCGCCCTGTGTACGGATAAGTTTTGAAAAGGTCAGCTTCAAATGGCACAAAGTCATCCACATCAAACCCCTCCCCTCACGCCGGGTTGGGCAATCTACTTACGCAGCAACACGATTCAGCCGCCACATCCCGACTCCTCCAAGG
>JAPKMU010000478.1 GCA_026645745.1 Anaerolineae bacterium
CCGACTCAGCGCGGCGTAACCTTGGCGATGCGCTGGATTTTGGAAAACGCCCGCAAACGCGGCGGTCGCGGGATGTCGGAAAAACTGGCGAACGAACTGCTCGATGCAGCAAATGGGCAGGGTGCGAGCGTCAAGAAGAAGGACGACACCCATCGTATGGCGGAAGCCAACCGCGCCTTTGCACACTTCCGCTAAGGCGGAATTAAAAGTTAAAAGGCAATCGTTAAAAGAGATACAAGGCAACTGCTTTCAACTTTTAACTTGTCACTTTTAACTTGAGTGCTTCGCGCGATATTAGACACGTAGGGAAAACAGCGAGCGAGTATGGCGAAGAAAAGCGTAACTGTAGACGATCTGAGCAGGGTCCGTAATGTCGGCATCATCGCTCATATTGACGCCGGTAAAACCACCACAACCGAACGCGTGCTCTATTACACGGGCATGGTTCACAAAATCGGTGAAGTGCACGATGGTGCTGCGACAACCGACTACATGCCGCAGGAACGCGAACGCGGAATCACCATCACCGCTGCCGCCGTGACGGCGTCGTGGAACGGACATCAGATCAACGTGATCGACACCCCCGGACACGTCGACTTTACCGTTGAAGTTCAGCGCTCACTGCGCGTGCTCGACGGCGGTATCGTCGTCTTCGACGGCGTTGCAGGTGTTGAGCCGCAGAGCGAAACCGTCTGGCGTCAGGCGAACAACTATCAAGTCCCGCGTATGTGCTTCGTCAATAAGATGGATCGCACCGGCGCGAACTTCATGCGTTGTGTCGATATGATCGTTGACCGTCTGCACGGGAATCCGGTGCTGCTTCAGTTCCCTTACGGCGAAGGTGCTGAATTCATGGGCATTTTCGACCTACTCAAGATGGAACTGGTCACGTATGGCGATGATAAGGGTGAAGATATTCAGCGTCACCCGATCCCGGAGAGCCACCGCGAACAGATGGAAACCCGGCGCGCCGAAATGGTCGAAAAGATCGTTGAAAGCGACGACTTCCTGACCGAAAAGTACCTGAGTGGGGAAGAGATCACCGATGAAGAGTTGATGGGCGCGCTGCGCGCATCGACAATCGCGGGCAAGATTCACCCCGTCCTGTGCGGTTCAGCGCTCAAAAATAAGGGTGTTCAGTTGATGCTCGACAAAGTGGTTGAGCTTCTGCCGTCGCCGCTGGATGTTCCGCCGGTGACTGGAACGCACCCGAAGACAGATGAAGAACTTTTGCGCAACCCCGATCCGAACGAACCGACGGCGGCGCTGGTCTTCAAAATTCTTACCGACCCGTTTGTCGGTCGTCTCGCCTTCTTCCGTGTCTATTCGGGCGTGGTCAAAGCGGGTTCGATGATGCTGAACAGCACCAAAGGCAACCGCGAACGCATCGGTCGTATTGTCCGTCTGTTTGCGGACAGCCGCGAAGACGTCGAAGAAATTCGCGCAGGTGACATCGCCGCGATTTTGGCGCTCAAGGATACCTTCACGGGTGATACGCTCTGCGATGAGAACAAGCCGATTGTTCTGGAGAAGATCAGCTTCCCCGAACCGGTGATCGAAGTTGCAATCGAGCCGAACACGAAGGCTGACCAAGACAAGATGGGTAATGCCCTTCGTCGTCTGGCAGAAGAAGACCCGACCTTCAAGATCGAAGTCGATGAGAAGCTCGGTCAGACCAAGATCAAGGGGATGGGTGAGCTTCACTTGGAAGTACTGGTTGACCGTATGCAGCGCGAATTCGGCGTGCAGGCGACTGTGGGTCGTCCGCGTGTGGCGTATCGTGAAACCATCACCCGTGCCAACCGCGTCGATATGATCTTCAAACGTCAGACAGGCGGCAGCGGTCAATATGCTCGTGTCGTCCTCGAATTTGAACCTGTTGACGAGAACGACCCCGATGTGGGCGATCTGAAAGACGGGCTGATCTTCAAGGATGAAATTAAGGGCGGCACGATTCCGAAAGAATTCGTTCGCCCGACGGAAAACGGCATCCGCGAAGCAGTCGCAGGTGGTGTATTGGCGGGTTACCCGGTTGTGAACGTCCGCGCTCGTTTGGTTGATGGCGCGTTCCATGAAGTCGACTCATCGGAAATGGCGTTCAAAATCGCCGGTTCGATGGCGCTCAAAGAAGGCATCCACAAGGGCAAGCCGGTAATTCTCGAACCGACGATGAAAGTTGAAGTCGTCGCGCCCGATGATTACACCGGGACGGTTGTCGGTGACCTCTCCTCACGGCGCGGCATCGTCATTGGCATGGAACCGCGCGGCGGCGCGACTGGCGTGCGCGCCAACGTCCCGCTCGGTGAGATGTTCGGTTATGCGACGGCAATCCGCAATATGACTCAGGGTCGTGGCAGCTTCACGATGGAATTCGAGAAATACAGCGTCGCTCCGCAGACCATCGCGGACGAAGTCATCAAGGGCAACAGCTAACGAAGTACGGGATTTACGGCAGGTTGGGGCGTTCGTATAATACTGCGCCCCACCCCGATAAGTTCGTCAAATCAGGATTTCGGTAACTCGCCAACAGCGTTGGGTAAAACGACAAGAGCAAGGACAAAGAAGAGATGTCGCAAGGGAAATTTTCGCGTACTAAACCGCATGTGAACATTGGCACCATCGGTCACGTTGACCACGGCAAAACCACCCTGACTGCGGTCATCACCAAGGTGTTGGGTTTCAAGGGCAAGGCTGCCCGGATGAACTACGAAGATATCGACAACGCGCCCGAAGAAAAAGCGCGCGGTATCACGATCAACATCCGCCACGTTGAATATGAGACGGACGCCCGTCACTATGCACACGTGGACTGCCCCGGACACCGTGACTATATCAAGAACATGATCACCGGTGCGGCGCAGATGGACGGCGCGATCCTCGTGGTGAGCGCACCCGATGGTCCGATGCCCCAGACCCGCGAACACGTGCTGCTCGCGCGTCAGGTCGAAGTGCCCGCGATGGTGGTGTTCCTGAACAAGATCGACCAGATGGACGATCCGGAACTGCTCGAACTGGTTGAACTGGAACTGCGCGAACTGCTCAGCAGCTATCAGTTCAGCGAAGACACGCCGATTGTGCGTGGTTCGGCGCTGAAGGCATATGAGAGCAACAGCGAAGACCCGAACGCACCGGAATACAAGCCGATCCTCGACCTGATGGACGCGGTTGACAAGTGGATTCCGACGCCTGTTCGTGAAACCGACAAGCCGTTCCTCATGCCCGTCGAAGACGTGTTCACGATCAAGGGTCGTGGTACGGTTGTGACCGGTCGTGTTGAACGCGGCTCGCTCACCAAGAACAGCGAAATCGAAATCATCGGTCTGCGTGAAGAAACCCGTAAGACCGTCGTGACCGGTATCGAAATGTTCCACAAGGAACTCGATTCGGCGCAGGCGGGCGATAACGCCGGTATTCTTCTGCGCGGTATCGAGCGCGATGACGTCGAGCGCGGTATGGTGCTCGCCAAGCCCGGCAGCATCACCCCGCACAAGCGCTTCATGAGTGAAGTCTACATCCTCAAGCGTGA
>JAPKMU010000479.1 GCA_026645745.1 Anaerolineae bacterium
ACGCCCCCTTCGAATACCTGCGTGGGATTTCCGACACGGTACGAAGCGGCGGTGATGCAGACGGTGGAAGTGAGCAGGTTACGGCAAACAAAAAGACCGCCCGCAATAATGCGGACGGTCTTGAGGAAGCCCAACGTTCGGACTGTCCCCTGTTGTGCGGGAAGAACTGGAACTTATCCGAACCCGCATTTCCCCTGAGTGCGCATAAACTTCAGAAAATGGCATACCCCCATGCCGCGCATCGTGCGCGGTTCTCAACCTCATTGTAACCATCGGCTTTTGCGGTAAATGGGAGAGTGTTCCCCTCCCCCATTCACCTTGAAGCTCGCTGCTCGCGCCAGCAAGACTTCCTCGAAGAGTGTACCACCCTTCCGCGAAGTGCTTGCCAGCCCCAGCGATTTGTCCGATTTTTTGTGTTCGTATTCACCAACCATAAGGGAGGCGTCGGCAAATCGACGTCTGCCACCACCACCGCGCTTGGAATGGTCGGCATGTTCCGGCGTTTGGGATTGATCAACTCTCGTGTGCTGCTGATCGACACCGACTCGCAAGCGCATGCGACGCTGGTCACGACGGGACGGAACAACTACGGCGCGAAAGACAGTCTGTATACAGTCTTGACCGCTGAACGTGGGGATGCACCGCAGCTCCTGCTTGATTTGGTGCAGCCTTCGACATGGGACCCGGATTTGCATGTGCTCCCTGCATCCGCCATGCTCGAAACTGCTGAACGGGAGCTTTTCGGCTCCGCCGGTGCACCGTACCGGCTGGCTGATCCGCTCAGTCAGATCAGCGGACAGTACAGCGCCATCGTGATCGACACCCGCCCCTCGTTCTCGCTCCTCACCGAAGCCGCATTGATTTCGTCCACTGACGCGATCATCCCCGTCGAGCCGCGCTATCTGGAGACGGTCGGCTTGATGAGCGTGATTAAAAAGATCAATGACATCCGCGACGGCTGGCGACATCCGAACTTGCAGGTCAGCGGCATCCTCGTCACAAAAATGGACGCGCGCATTCGTGGACACCATCACCTCTTGGAGCAGCTTCGGCAGCATCCCACACTTGGCAAGATGGTGATTGGCGTGATCCCCGCCAACGAAGCCGTGTCGTATGCCCACGTGAATCACCAGAGCATTTTTGCGTATGCGCCGCAGTCTGCCGCGAGCAAGGCATACGCGAAACTCGTCGCCGCGCTCGTGCAGCAGATGGCGAAGGAGCGTGCATAATGCCGAAGAACCAGACCAGCCGCATCGATGATCTGCTTGCCTCCGTTACTCCAGATATGGTGGCGACGGGTGCGGCACTCGTGAAAGAGGAAGGCTTGCGCGTCGAGCGTATTCTGCTCGACCTCCTCCGCCCCGATCCCGTGCAGCCGCGCCGTGTGCTGCCAGAGCGCATCCACTGGGAGTTTCATCACCAGCGGCTTACACCCTCTCAAGCGCTTCGCGAACTCGTGCAAATCGTGCAGGTAGCAGCACGCCAAAAAGGGCGACCCTTTCACAACGTGCTCGAACTGCTCCCCAACTCCGAGTCGGAATCCGAGGATGACGCGGCAGTGGTGCTGTCGCCGGAGGAAACCCTGCTGCGCGATCTGGTCAACCTCGCCGTGACGATCCGCGATGACGGGCAGGTGAATCCGCTTACGGTTGTTGATATCAGCCAGGGTGTCACACGGTTGTACCGCATCGAGACGGGCGAGCGCCGCTACTGGGCGACATGGCTGCTGCGCGACTTCATTCATGGGTTATCCGGTGATGGCATGATTCCATGCATCGTGATCCCGGAGCAGAAAAGCTCCGTCTTCCGGCAGGCGAAAGAAAACACCGCCCGCACTGGCTTGACCGCGATCGCAATGGCGCGACAGGCGGCGTTACTCCTCTTGACGGTGCACGGCTACGAAATTCCCGCGTATCCCGTCGGCAACGACTACTACCGGCAGGCGCTCAACCTCGATTTACGTGGAAAGCGTGAGTACACAGATGCGATCTTGAGCGCGATGGGTGGAGTTGATCGTTCGCGTTTTGCGCAATTCAAGGCATTACTCCATCTCAGCGATGAAGCAATGGAGCTTTCCGACAGGCACGGGGTTGACGAGCGAAAGCTGCGACACGTCATTACCTTACCACCTGAGCATCACGCGGAAGTGCTGAGGCAAATCATCGACTTCAATCTGAATGCGAATCAGGTGAAAGAGCTGTGTGAAGGAACATTTACAGAGGATGTAGCTGAAGCTGACACAGCGATTCCGGCATCAGCCCTAAAGATCGCTCGGTTCATTCATTCAACCAAGACCGCTTTTCCTCAAGACATTGCACGAGCACTCCTCAATCAGGAGGGAAATGCGGCACTGGCACGTGCGCGCCTTCAGGTGATGCGGAATTTACTCACTGAAGCCGAACAGTATCTTTCAGAAAACGAAAAAGGTTTACCCGGGTAAACCTTTTCAAAGGATTTCGGATGAAAAACCGCGACCCACCATAGCAAAGAAAAAGCCCACTGCGAAAGCACAGGTGGGCGGGCGAGAATGGTACATGTGAACTGGACACTCACACTGTACCACAACCCCCACCCTCCTGCAACTGCATAGCAACAATTTGTCTGGCGAACTTCGCCTGACCGCTCCTTTGATTTGCTTGGAGGACAAATGCTTATCCACGCGCAGCCTTTTTGCGCGGCGGCGGACTTCGTGTTGGTTTTTGCCGGTCACGAATTCGCCTCCGCAGACTCATCATGTCTGCCTGCTTGAAAACGGCAGACATCACACCGACCTGCTCGGCGGCGCTGCGCTGCGTCGAGCAGGGCTGGAGTGTGATTCCGCTCATTGGCGGGAATGATGCGGCGCGTGGAAAAACGTCTGCCATTAGCTGGTCGCGTTATCGTAAAGCGCTGCCTACGAACGAGGAGCTTCATCACTGGTTCAATGAGCGAAGATTTTCCGCGTATGGTGTTGTCTGCGGGAATCTGTCCAAGCTTGTTGTGCTTGATCTGGATGATGAGGGCATTGCAGAGGAGTTCGTTCAGCAGTTCCCGGATTTAGCAAAAACTTATATGGTGCGATCCGGCAACCGGGACACGCCCCATTTCTATTTCCACGTTGGTTTTTCGGTGAAGTCCCAAAAGGTGCGCGGCGGCGATCTCAAAGGGGAAGGCGGTTATGTCGTCGGTGCAGGGTCGTTGATTGCGGGCAAAACGTGGACGGTGCCGCACGACGCGCCTGTGCTGAGTCTCAGTCAGGAGCAGCTTGAGCAAGTCCTCGCCTTCCTCAAACCGCAGCAGACCGTTTTCAATGTGCGCCACGATATAAAGGAAGTAACCGCCGATTTCGCCTCTGTTTTGAGTGAGTATCAGAGGGAAGTTGAGCGTACTGGCGAGCGCAACAACACGCTGTTCAAGCTCGCGATTAAACTGCGCGATCAGGGAATATCTCAAGCTTGGACACAGCAGGCGCTCGCGGAGGTGCACGCGGATCAAGGCGCGGATGACGGCATTGCTTCGGAGCGCTTCGAATGTCGTCTCCATGA
>JAPKMU010000047.1 GCA_026645745.1 Anaerolineae bacterium
ACAGCGCGATATGTCCGGTTTGACCCGCGACATTTAATTGATTCGCCAATGAGCCGGGGCAGCTTCCGGGAGCCGCTTGGGGAACAGCATCTTGCGCGGCAACACTGCTGACCGCCACCACGCCAAGAAGCGCGAGAACGACCACCACCGCAGCAAGCTTGGTGAGACGAGAGAATAGATTCATATCTAGGCTCCTCCAAGAGTGATTTTTGGATGAGCGCAAACTAGAGGAACTTGGCGCTCACCGTGTTTCTAATGAGTATAAGACATTCTCTCAGCGGCGCAAGTTATCGTGAGCGAGACTACGTGGATCACAGAATTTCGCTGACCACACATGACGAAATACCTAATAGCCTGAGACATGACCTGTCACAGCGTATCATTCGACTCGTCGTTTTCCGCCGCGCTTTCCACTGGCTTGTCGCGCTTTTCCGGTGCGATCTTCACAGCAGGCGGATCACGGCGAATCTGGAAATGTTCCAGATCACGCGCGACGAATGTATTCGGGAAGGTGCGCCGCGCTTCGTCAAGGATGTCCATCTCGCGGTAGCGCCGTGAAACATGGGTGATCAAGAGCGCGCCCACGCCGCAGTCCACCGCCAACTGTGCCGCTTGTTTTGCGGTGATGTGCCCGAATGCTCGCGCCGCGTCCGCATCAACATCCAAAAATGTCGACTCGATCACAAGCACGTCCGCGCCGTTCACCTGTTCGCGTAGATTATCGGTGCGCGCCACATCGCCGATCACCGCCAACTTGACGCCGCGTACTTCATCGCCAAGCACCATCTCCGGCGTGATCTCGCGCCCGTCTGCCAGCGTGATCCGCTGCCCGCTGACTAAGCGCCCGCGCTCCGGTCCTGATGGAATACCGAGCGCCTCGGCTTTTTCGACCAGAAACGGGCGGCGCGTTTTTTCTTCAAACACAAAGCCGAAATTGCCGTGCCCCCGGTGCGTGACCGGAAAAGCGCGCAGATCATAATCCTTCGCTTGAAAGATCACGCCCGCCTGAAGTTCAAGTAGTTTGATTTCAATCGGAAGCTGTTCGTATTGCAGCACCACACCGAATAACAGCGCATGGACGCGATCCAGTGTCGCACGCCCGCCGAAAATCTCGATCTGCTCGATGCCTTCGTTCTCCCATCGGGCGAATGTCGAAATCAAGCCGCCAAGCCCTAAAATGTGATCAAGATGCCCGTGTGTGAGCAGGATTTTATTCAGCTTTTTGAAGCCGATCCCACTGCGCAAAATTTGACGCTGCGTACCTTCGCCGCAGTCCACCAAGAAGCGGTGTTCGCCCGCAAAGACAGCAAGGGACGGCAGTCCGCGATAAATCGAAGGCGCGGACGCCGATGTTCCCAAAAAATAGACTTCAAACATCGTTCAGCCTGTCACCGTGATCTGCCCCAAGAATAAGCGTGTGCCGCGTGGGGAATCACCATCGTAAATCTGGATGCGGTTATCATCGGTTTCGGAATACGCTCCCACGCTGATCCGGTAGCTGCCTTCCGGGATTTGGTAGGGGAGCTGCATGTATGCCACTTGAATCACCACATCACGCGGTTGAAGTTGAGCCGGAATCACGGTGATGTTGTCCCACTGCACCGCGATCACGGTGGGATCGCTTAAGATATGCACGAAGATTTGCAGATCAGGCGGGAGCAAGCCGTCAATCCGCCAATACGTGATCACGGGCACAATATCGCCCGGATGATACGCCTCATTTACCGTTTGATCGTAGCCGAGGAAGGTCAGGTTCGCCCCCATGCGCACAGGCGGCGCTGTGACTTCCTCGCCGCCGGGGGATTCGGGCGCGAATGAGAGCGGCGCGGTTGTCGTGAATGCGCCGATTCGATTATGCAATACTGCGACCATTTCAATTGGAATCGCGCCGTCCGGCAGGTCGGGCGACTCCGGCAGTCCGGTGTCGTACCAATGCTGCAAGAATGGGCTGATGTCGAGCGTGCCGCGCGGATTTGGTTGGATCAACTGCATGTATTCGCCGCCGTTTGGCAGGACGAGCGAAAGCTCGCAGTTGATCGCGCGGATCGGCGCATTCTGGCGGTGCATCATCAAGAACATTAACTGGGTGTCGTTGAGCGTGGTCGGTGGGTCAATCACGCCGACTGCCGGATCACACACCACCGTCGAAACATCGGCAGACGTGACATCGATGTGATGCGCTAGTTCACCCAAGCGCGCATTATAGGCGGCTTTCACCTGAGGATGATCGCGCCATTGGTTAAACAGGTTATCCGCAGTCCACACCATATTGAACAGCGTGATCCCCGCGACGGCGAGTACGACAAAAATACGCGACCGCCGCTGAATGCTGTGATACAGAGTCACCACGCCTAAGCCATAGAGGAGCGCAAGCACGGGGATCAGTGCGGAAAACGCGAGAAAATTCGGGCTGCGCCGCGCAAACACCGCGACCGGAAGCAGAAAAATTACACTGATGAGCAGCAGGGCGCAGCGCGGCTGCCGCCAGTAGCGCACCGCTGTGACCAACCCGATCAGCAGCAGCAGCCCGCTGACTACATCGATCATCGGGCGACCCGGCAGGTTGAACAGTGGATCGGTATCGCCGCTCAAAAATACGCCGCCTAAACCGCGCGTCAGCGATTCGATCAACCCCATTTGGCGCGGCGAGTCCGAGTCGTAAAACAGCCGCCCTGCGCCTGCCAAATCAGGCGTGCTGAAACTGGCGATCACATACGGCGTTGCTAAGACGATCATCACGACGACGGCGAACCATAAACTGCTCAAGGCGCGGCGCGAAATCGGCTGGCGCGTGATCAGCACGTAGGCGATGAAAACCATCATCGCCAGCGAAAACACAAGGCTGATCGGATGTAGGTAAAAGCCCAAGCCGAGCAAAACAGCCAGCGCTGCGAATGTCGTCGTGCGGGGTTCGCGTGATTCTTGAACACCGTAGATCGGCAGTGCCCGCGCCAGCGCCAGCAGCGTGCCGGAGATGTAAAACGGAAGCAGAGTCTCGCGGGTGACTCCGCGTGAAAGCAAGACGGGGAAAAAGCTCACCGAAGCTAATGCGACCGCCGATAATGCCGCCGCCGTCCCGAACAAGCGCTGACCGAGCGCATAGATCAACGCCAGCGCGATCAGCCCCGCCGCGACCGAAACGATGCGGTAGCCAACCAGTCCGCCGCCGGTGAGTGTTGTCGAGGTGGCGAGTACTGCCGGATACAGCCCTTCGTGACCTTCGCCGCGCAGATTGTAGAACACGCGCACGCTGCCCGTGCGCATCGTTTCGGTGATCAGCAGTTCGTCGATTTCAGCATTCGAGAAACCCGGGGGGAGCGTGGGCAATTCAAGTAATCGCAGTCCAGCGCCGATCAGCAGCAGGATCACCGCTAGAAAATACCCAATCCGTTTTGACACGTCGCCGCTCTCCCTATGTGTGCGTCAGTTTCCGCTGGCGAAGTTGACTAAAGTGCCGTCGCCCATGCGGTAAAGAGGAGGACGAGCGCGCCCAACGCAACGTTGATCCACGTCAACTGGGTTTCGCGCCGCCGCAGCGCTGCCGCTGCTTCCGGGTCGCCTTTGCCGCGTTCGATCAGCAGACTCAAGCGCTCCAGCGCGGGCGCGATGCCAAACTGAAGCAGTGCGCCAAACACGATCATGCCGATGAAGGCGATATGCTTGAACAGCATCACCCGGCTCCACTCGTTGGTAAATTGTAGCACGCCGTCGTAGTTCTCATCACCTGACATTTGAATAAAGCCCGTGAAGATCAGCACGACGAGGCTGAAATTGATCAAGGGGAAAAAGCGCTTGCGCAGACGGGTCAGATACGTATTGAGCGCAGGGTGATCGCCGAGGATACGTTTGGTTTCTGGGAAAACGAGCAGCGAGAGGAAAAACAGCCCGCCGAGCCATGTCACCGTCGCCAAGAGGTGAAAGAAATAGCTGATCGCCAACAAGTCCATCTATGCGCCCCTTCTTCGTCGTGGATGCGTTACGGCTGGTACGTCAAACAATTGCGCGCGGGGATTGTACCAAGCGCTTCCGGGCTGTCGCTGGCGCGTTCTGGAATGATGAAACCGCCGCAGTATTTTGGCATGTTCGCCAGCGCGATGTATGCGGGGCGGGTGTAGCCGTCCGGCGTGGTCAAACTCCACCAATATTCCTCATTCGCAGGCGACCATTCCGGGCTGCCGATGTAGATCGTACTCATTAAGCCGACCCAAGGTGACCAGTGTTCCGCCGCGTAGCGGTAGGCTTCAACCAGATAGCGCGCTTGCGCTGCTTCATCAACCGCAAACCACGCATACGCCGGATTCACAGTGTCGGTCGTCCAACCGACTTCAAGGATTGCCGCCTGCCGCGCCGCGTCCCCGTTTGCGATCATGATTGTACGCAGGTCTTCGACCCGCCGAAAGGTAAAAAAGCGATGACTTCCGTTCGCTTGCGCCTCATCGGGGCTGACTTCCGGCGCGGAGTACCCCGGCGCGTGCATGCCCACCACATCGATATAACGCTCAAACCCGGCATCATACATTTCTTGAAGATACAGGTCATCCGGGTGAGCCGTCGCGTCATACGTACCGGTTGGCGCAAGCCCCGCCGAGATCAGAATCGCATCGGGATCGGCGGCGCGGATCGCGTCACTGCACGCGGCAAGGAGCGCGACATATCCGGCGGCGTTCGGTTCACGCAGTCCCCATTCACGGTGTAAGTTGGGTTCGTTCCAAATTTGATATGCCGCGATGCGACCGCGATAGCGCTCTGCCAGCACGCGGCAGTAATTCGCCATCAGCGTCAGATCATCGGGCGGCGCGTCGATATAATCGACCTCTTTTTCACCCGCAACGCTCGTATGTGACCACGCGGGGGCATCGCTCAAGCGCGCGATCACCCGCAAGCCCCGGCTTTCCAGCAGATCGATGAGCTGATCGGAGTGGCTGAAATTAAACTGCCCCTGAATCGGCTCGATGTCTTCCCATGCGAATGTCTGCTTCACATGGGTGAACGCCATCGTCTGAATCCACTGAGAATGCACGGTTGCCCACCAATCACCCCACCACAAGAATGCTTGCACGCCGTAGGTGAGCGACGGGAACGGGGGATCGGCCACTGCCCAGCGCATGAACCGATCTGCGCCGGAGATGGGGACGCTTAAAATGCCAGCGATACCGAGGAGTAGAATGAATACGCGCGCCGTGCGCCGGATGATGAATGCCATAAGTCTGCCGATGCTGAAAAAACGGACATGTCAAGCCGACATGCCCGCGCGAATTGATGAATGCTTATTCGAACTGAGACACAACCGCCGCGTGTGCCGTTCCGCGTGTAACATTACATTCAACCCCTCCCTAAATCCCTCCCCGCTAGCGCAGGGAGGGACTTTCCCCCTCTACGAAGTGGAGGGGGCAGGGGGAGGTTAAAGAAAACCACCAAAAGCGGCAAAACGAGTAACATTACGGTCGCTGGAGCGCTTCTCCAATCATCTCAAGCACACCGTCGAGGTTCTGGTACACATCCTCGTTCTTGAACCGGATCACTCGCAGCCCTAACGATTCCAAAAATTCCGTCCGCAGGGCGTCGTATTCCTGCTGTCGATTATGTGATTCGCCGTCAACCTCGATCACGAGCAGCGCTGCCGGACAGTAAAAATCAACGATGAAACGATCAAACACATGCTGGCGGCGAAATTTCATCCCGCCGATGTGCTTGCGCCGAAGCTGCTGCCACAGTCGATCTTCCGCTGGGGTGGGACTGGTACGCAGTTCACGCGCCAGTATCTTAATCTTCGACCATAATTCCGGCGGCGGGCGCTTGGGGAATTTCATGGTTGATCTTTTCAACCCCTCCCTAAATCCCTCCCTGCGCCAGCGGGGAGGGACTTTTCCCCCTCTACGCAGTGGAGGGGGCAGGGGGAGGTTAAAACCCCGCTTCGTAGGCGCGATTCCAATCGCGCACCGCGTCGAACACCGGGCGGAATTGGAATCCGGGTCCGATAATCGAGTACGGCACGTTATCGTTATCCGCCGCCCAACCTGCCTGTGGTCCGTAATTCAGATTCCACAGGATCGCAAGCTGTACGATGTCCCATTCGACCATCAAATCGAGCGCCCGCACGGTGAAATCGCGCTGATCTTCGAGCGAGTTATCAAGCGCGAACTCGAAGCCCTGCGGCACGCCGTCGATTCCTTCTGCGCTTGCCCATCCGAACTCGGTCACGCAGAGGCGCTGATTGCCGCCGCCGAGCGCGACCTTACTGGCGTAAGTCTGAAGCGTGCTGCGGAAGCTCCAACTGTGGTGCGGATTATCGAATGGACCGCGATACTGCGCGGATGGATCATTAGGGGCAGCATCCCATGTATATTCCGGACTTAAGTTGATACCGTTGTGATGTACGCCGATACAGTCCGCGTAATTCAGCAAGCCCGCCGCGATCAACTGGTCAAGATACACGAAATCATCCCACGCGCTTATGCCGTCGCTCACGCCGGTTGGTGAAAGCGCTCCGCTGATGACGATCACGCCGGGATCAACTGCCTTGATCGTTTGATACGTGGTGCGCAGTAAGGTGACATAGCTTTCCGCGCTCAAGCCGTTAACGGATGTCCATTCGCGATCAAGATTTTGCTCGTTCCAGATTTCGACCGCGTGAACCATACCCGGATAGCGCTCCAAGATCGCCGCGACGAAATCCGCGTAATCTTGCGGGTTCGCGGGCGGACCATGACGCGCTAAATCCGCGCCTTCTTCACGCGCCCACGCCGGAGCCGTGACCACGCTCAAGAGTACATGTAAGCCCTGCTCATGCGCGGCAGGGATGAAAATATCAAGCGGCACCCAGTCGTAATTATCGGGTTCCGGTTCGATATCTTCCCATCGCACCTGCTGTTTGACCCAATTCACGCTTAACTGATTCGCCGCTACGTCCATCCACTGTCCCATCAGGTCATAACTCACCTGAACCTGAACGCCCAATTGAAAGCGCGTGACTTCGATGGGGAGCGGCGTCGATGTCGCGCTCGGCGGATCGGTCGCTACCGCCGCGACCGCGATTTCACGGGTGGGGAACAGCGTTGGTGTGTTGATCGTAACCGTCGGCACGTCCGCGACCACGCCTTCCACCGTTTCGGGAATTGCGACGTTGCGCAGTGTGCCGCCGAAGCGGTTGTCGATCAACTGCCCGTTGAGGACGTAGATCGCGATAAACGTGACCGCGCCGACGATGAATGTGATGCCTGCCCAGATCAAGACGAATCCGCGTAACTGCCGCCGAATTCGAATCTCGCGTGTTGTCCGAGCCATAAAATACTCCTCTAATTTGGCATCAGCGCGCACCTGCCAGCGTATCACACGCCGGACAGCCGCCGCCGGGACGGATGATCGCAAAACCTGCCATTGGGTCAGCGCCGTAGAAGGTGAAATCGATGTTCCACACGATCATCAGCCGAACTTTCCCGCTCTGGCTGGCGAGCGCCGCCGCCTCTGCCAACCATGCCGCCTGCTGCGAGACGGTGACATTCGCCGCCCATCCGAAGTACGGATCAAGTGGGGGGTAGCCTTCCGGCGTTAGATAGCCCAACTCGGTGAAGCAGATCGGACGCTGACCGCCGATCAGACCCCAGTAGGTGTTCAACATGCCGAGAAAATAGCGCGTGTAGTAGTTGTCACGCGGGTCGCCGCTCGTTTGGCTTGGGCTGACGATGCCCTCATTGTAGTGCGCACCGAGGCAGTCCATCCACTGCACCGCGCCCGCCGCAACCATATCCCGGATGAAATTGTCATCGTTGACGACCGCGCCGGGGTATGCCGCTTCCGCGCCCGTTGGCGCTGGTGCGCCGCTGATCACCATCACGCCGCCGTTCGCACCCTTGATCGCTTGGTACGCTTGCCGGAGCATTTCGGCATACGCCGCGCCGCTGATCTGCCCGTTGGGCCATTCGCGGTCGATGTTTGGCTCATTCCAGACTTCGATGGCGTCCGGTCCAAGCGAAGCGACCGCTCCGGTGAACGCCGCGAACTGCTGGACGTAAGCCCCGCCGCCTCCCGCGAGATCATTCGGGTAGCCGACTATGCCGATCAAAATCTTGAATCCGCGCCCGTGCGCTTCGGCAATCGGAGCGGCGGCGGCATCCGCGCCCATGCCGGGGCTGTAGCGGAGTTGAATCTTCATCCAATTCATGCCCGCTCGCTGCATGGCGGCGGCTCCGCCTGTGCCTGTGCCGGTCACATGCCCGCCGTATTCAAAACTTCCGGCGGCGATGCTGCCCGCACCCGGTGCGACTGCCACACCGCCGCCACCGCCACCGCTCGATCCGCCCGTCGGGTTTGTGACCGCCGCCGCGCGATTCGGGGTGTTCGTCGGTGCCGGAGTGGGGGTGGGTGTTGCGGTTGGGAGGGGCGTTGGGGTCGCGGTCGGTTCGAACACGGCAACCGCCGCGCCGCCGCGATCTGATGCTGCGCCGTCACCGCTCACGATGTCCACGTTGATCGCGTAATTGCCATCAGGCGCGACGATGGTCGCAAACAGCGAGTCGTTTAACCCGGTAAAGACTTCGCCAAGCGTGCCGCCGTCCGCGCCGCTGATCGTCCAGCGCAGCGCTAATTCACGCGGACCTTGCTGCGCGGGAACACCGAGCTTGTACTGCTGAATCGCTTCGTAGATTCCGTCAGCGATTCCCGGTGCGAGCAAATCTTCAAACGCCGCGCCGCCGATCATGAAGCGCGCTCCCCGGTCTGTCCGGTAGCGGAGCGCGTCCGGGGTCATCAACCACATGCGCGCAACGGTGCTGTTATTCGTGTCGAGATAATCAATGAACTGCTGACCGGTCGCCGGATCGTTTCCGGTCGCGGCGCGGTAGCCGTCCAGCGATGCGGTGATCAACGCGCCGGGGTCAACCGTGCCTGTACTGCTCAAGTCCGCGTCAATCGTCACGTCACCGAGCGCCGACAGCGCTTGATCAAACGAAATCGGCGTGAAGGCTTCGCCATCCTGCCGGACGCTCTGCACCGATAAGCCCATCAATAGCTTGCCGCGTTCGATTTCGCCCACTGCGTAGCGCAGCATCGCCTCGACCAGCCGATCTTCGCCTTCGGTATATGCCAGCGGATCATTGGGCAGATTGATCTGCACAAAGTCCGCCGCCGCTCCGATTGCGCGCCAGTCATACGCGCCCGTCCACCACGCGCTCGCTTCGACGGATGCCGCCGGAACAACCACGCCCAACTGAGCGCCCGATTGATCGGTTAATCTGCCGAGTTCGGTGATGAATGCGCTGAAATTCTCGCGCGCTTCGACCGGAAGTTCACGGTAGTCGATGATCACGCCGTCATACCCGCTCGATGCGAACGCGGCGATCTGCGCGGCATGTTGGCTTCTCAGCGTGCGGCTGTTCAAGATCGTGGCGACGGTATCCGGGTCAATGGCGCGTGAATCAAGAAAGTTGCGGATCACGGGCATGACCAGATAACCCGCGTTGAGTTCAAAGCCGGGGGCGAGACTGCCCGCCAGCGTGCCTTCGGTGGTCGGCTGCAAACCTGCTGGCGCGATGATCGTTGCCAGTTCGGCGGCAGACGACGTCAGCATCTGCGTCACATCTACCGCCGCAACCACACGCGGTTGATCGACTGGGGCGGCTTGAAACAGCGCCACATGTTCGGGGATCGACTCGACAAACGCGACGAGCGTGCCGTTGGTCGATTCGTGCGCCGGGATGAATTCCCAGATTGCGCGCTCGGAATCCCACGCATATAGATCCAACACATCAGCGCTGACCAACGTCGCGGGGAGATCAAGCTGAATCGTTAAGCGCTGCGGGGCATCGCCGGTTGTGTCGATGGTGAAAATGTCGCTCTGCAGCGCTAGATTCGGCGGCTGTGCGGCGAATGCTTCCGCGATCCAGTCGCCCGCACTTGTATCTGATGCGAAAAACTGACTCATCGTGGTGCGTGCCAGCGCCACGCCGAACTCAGTGCCTACATCGGCAGGATCGGCTTGTACGGTGATTCCGTCCGCCGCCGCTGCATACGACGACTCGCTAAACATGATGTACTGCGTTCCAAGCATCCGGTCAAGCAGGTTGAAGGGCGGCAGGAGCAGCCCAATTGCAACCAGCGCCGCAACCGTCACCAGCGTGAATAAGCCGGTGATCCAGCATCCTAACCCGCTCCGCGCCCGCACGGGCTGGATTTCACTGGTATCCAGCGCCGTGACCGGGGCGGTATCAAATTCATTCGGTGAATCTATATCGTCAACACGTGAGCGTTCGCTCATAATGGCAAGTCCTAGCTACCAAGCGCGTCACAAGCGGGACAAGCCCCGCCGGGGCGGATGATGGCAAAGCCTGCCTGTGGATCGCTGTCATACGTGGTGAAGTCGATATTCCACACGATCAGCAGACGCACATAGCCCGTGTTCGCCGCCATTGACACCGCTTGATCGAGCCATGCGGCTTGCTGCGCAACGGTTACGTTTGCCGCCCACGCGAAACCACCCGGAAGCGGGGGGAAACCTTCAGGCGAGAGATACCCCATCTCGGTGAAGCACAGCGGGCGCGAATTGTTAAACGCCTGCCGGTAGGTGGTCATCATCGGTTGGAAATAACGGGTGTAGTGCGAGCTTGCGCCGCGTGGGTCGCCGCTGGTCGCGGTCGGCGGCATAATGCCTTCGTTATAGTGAATGCCGAGGCAGTCCATGTAATTCGCCGCCCCTGCTTGATACATCCCGCGCACATACAGGTTGTCGTCACAGCCCGCGCCGCTGCATCCCCCGAAGAATCCGGTTGGGGCAGGTGCGCCGCTGATCACCATCGTGTTCGGGTTTGCCGCCTTGATCGCATTGTACGACCGCGCCAAAAGCTGTGTGTAGCTGGCGGGGTCGATCATGCCCGCTGTCCATTCGCGGTCGATGTTCATTTCATTCCAGACTTCGATCGCGTCTGCGCCGAGCGTCGCCAGCCCGCCGACGAATCCGGCAAATTGATCAAAGTAGCCTTCTTGGTAGAGCGCGCCGGGGCTGCCGACCACGCCGAGCAGGATACGAAATCCGCGTGCGTGCGCATCGTTGATCCAGCCCGCAATCGTGCCGGGGTCTTGCCCCTGCGTGTAGCGAACCTGCCGCTTAACCCATGTCATTCCGGCGCGTGCCATTTGTTCAGAGGCGTAGGCACTCCAATCCGCCACATGACCGCCATACGCGAATCCGCGCGTGGGCGGCACGTTGACGACCGGGGCAGGTGGGGCTTCCGTAGGGACTTCGGCAGGCACTTCACCCGGAGGCGCATCGCCCGCAGGGGGCTGCGGTGCAGGTGCTTCGCCCGGCGGCGGCAGCGTGAAAGGGGTATCCGTCCACACACTCGGCATCGTCGCAAGTTGATCCGGAGTAAGTGTGGTCGCGGTCGCGCCGAGCCATCCCACCGTGCCGTCAGCGATAATGCCGCGCACCCAGAAATCACCCGAAGGCGCTTTCCCGTCAATGCGCACCGCTGTACCCGCATCGAGCGTCGCTAAAATACGCCAATCGGTACCCGGACCGCTTCTAAAATTGGCGCGTTCAATCGTGGTGACATCGATCCCGCCAGCTTGCGCGAAAACGCCGCCGACGAGCGAGAAGGTGAGGAGTATTAAAGCGATGATCCGTCGCATTGTCGCCTTTTAAAACTGCTTATTCAACGCGGCGCATTCTATCAGAGCCGCCCGCCTTTGTGCAAACACTCCCCTCTCCATCGCAAGCGATAGAGAGGGGAGCGGCATAACGCGCTTTTCAGCCGACCGATTTCTTCACGAGCGCGGCGATTTTCGCTTCTACGTCGGGGGTCAGTGCCTTAAGCGCGAACGAGACAGCCCACATATCACCGTCGTCGAGCAGCGCGGCGTCGTTGAAGCCGAATGTCGCATATCGCGCGCCGAACTTGTGTGCGCCTTGGAAGAAGCAGACGACTTTACCGTCATCATTCGCATAGGCGGGCATTCCATACCACGTTTTTGGTGAAAGGGTGGGCGCAGCGGCTTTGACGATCTCATGCAGCCGCGCTGCCATTGCGCGTTCCGGTTCCGGCATCTGTGCGATTTTGGCAAGCACGTCGTTTTCGTTGTCCGCCTTTTTCGATCCTGATCCGCGCTTCGCCTGTTTCTTCAGATCTTGCGCGTGCTCCTTCATCGCCGCGATTTCTTCTTCGGTAAATCCTGCGTACTGATCTGCGTTTTTCTTACTCATTGAGGTCTCCTCAAGTTGACTAGCGGACTTTATCTTGCGCAAGCACCATGACGTTGCCGGAGTTATCCTTAAAAACGGCTTCGATGATCCCGTATGGGCGGTCTGTCGGGGGCTGCAAGAACTCCACACCTTTTGCTTTGAGCGTCTCGTAAGTCTTTTGGCAGTCGTCGGTTTTCCAAGGTCCGCTGCCCAGCTTGCCCGCTGTTACAAGTTTCGTCAGATGATCCACGTCCTCTTGGGAGAAGCGCGCACCAGCTTTTAATGCTTCCAAGTGAATTTCGATGTCTGGCTGATCTTTCAAGCCGACGGTCAGCCACCGATAATCCCCGTTCGACACATCGGCGCGGAGTTCGAAGCCGAGCTTTTCCGTATAAAAGCGCAGCGCTTCATTGAGATCGGTGACCCAAATCGTTGTGACCGAAAGTCTGTTGATCATGTGCTGTCTCCTTCGCTGAATACAGCCTTGATCATAAAACATTTGTACTAAAATAACTTCTCGAAAATTGCTCAATTTTGGGGGTCAAGTGTGTGCAGCAGGCAGACGCACAGCGGGATGTACGACGATTTTTGGATCGTATCGCGGCTGCGGCGATACGCACTGGGGGAAATACCAGCGGTCTTCCGAAACAGGGTGCTGAATGACCCTAAGCTCTCAAAACCGACACTGGCGCAGATTTCGGTGATGCTGAGTTCCGAATGGATGAGCAGTTCTTTCGCCTTGTTGATGCGCACCTGTATCAGGTATTGGTGCGGGGACTGCTTGTACACGCGGCGAAACAGCCGTATCAGATAATACGGCGAGAGCGCAACTTCCTGACTCAACTGCTGAATTGTGATGGGCGCGGCATAACCGCGATCCAAAAGTTGGCGCGCACGATGCGCTTGCTCATGATGACGCACAGTTTGATGACTCATCTCGTTGGTATAAATGCTACTATAGCATGACTTTGACTCGCTGTTCGAGCCGCGAATTTCCAGACCGAAAGGTGCAGCCGTGAGTTTATATGTGATCGAGTCCCTTCAAGAAGCGCCGCGCCGTAAGCTGTTCACACTGCTGGGCGTAGAATACCAAGCAACGCCGCTCGCGTGGATCAGCCTCGTCTATCCAGCGGTGATCGGCATCATCGTGAGCTTTATCGCCCTGTCGGAACGTGATGTCATCACCCGGATTCTGACCGGGATCGCTTTCGGCTTGTGTATCAATCTGGTGTATTTTATTCACGGGCTTGGGCATATCCTCAGTGGGCGTTTGGTTAGCGCGCCGATGCAAGCCAATTTGATCACGGCGACGGTGTTTGTGAACCAATATACGGATACCGTCGAATATCCGAGTTGGGTGCATATCGGGCGCACGCTCGGCGGACCGATTGCGAATGCGATCGCGGGGGTGGTCGCGCTTGTCGTCTATAACGCGGGGTTACAAAGCCCGGTGCTTGGTTTTTTCGCCATCGCAAACCTACTCTTTACCACGACGATTCTACCCTTGCCCGCGATGGATGGAATCGTGATCGTGCGTGAACTCCGCGACTGGAAGCCGCGCCGCTGACGCGAGGATGCTATTGCGTCTATCTGCTTTCCGCCAACTGCGCTAGAATCACATTTATGATCAACACACTTCAACTCGACGTCCACGCGAGCGGCGTTGCGGTTATCACCATCAACCGCCCCGATTCGCGCAATGCTCTTGATCTCAAGTCCATGCGTGCTTTCGCTGGTGCGGTCGAAGTCGTCAGCGCGGATACCCGTCTGCGCGCCCTCATCGTTACCGGAGCGGGAGATCAAGCCTTTTGCGCAGGCGCTGATCTGGCGGAAATGGATCAGCATCCGACCGCCGAAAACGGCGCGGCGATGATCGCGCTGATGGGTGATGCGCTGCTCACGCTCGAACAACTGCCCATCCCCGTGATCGCCGCCATCAACGGTTACGCGCTCGGCGGTGGGGCGGAGCTTGCCGTCGCGTGTGATCTGCGCGTCGTGGATGCGAACGTTCAAATGGGATTCGTCCATGCCAAGCGCGGCGTGATTCCCGGATGGGGCGGCGGTCAGCGGTTATTACGGTTGATCGGTTACGCCCGCGCAATGGAAATTCTGCTCACGGCGCGCACGCTCACCGCCGATGATCCTGACCTACAACAAATCGTGATGCGCCCAATTGCGCCGCAAGGTCAAGCGTTTGATGCGGCAATGGCGGTCGCTGAATCGATTGCGGAACTTGATCCAGCGGTGACAGCATCAATGAAAGCAATGCTCCGCGCCGGACTACCGCCCTCCGCGTTTGATTATGAGCGCTCGTTGTTTCCGCCGCTTTGGGCAGGCGAAGCCCGCCGCGCCGCTACCCGTGCCTTCTTGGAACGCTCAAAAGGGAATTCGCAATGAGCTTTTACGCCACACTTGCCCGCTACTACGACTCTGAACACGCGGACAAGACCGACGACCTCGATTTTTACGGCGAAATTGCTGAAGAATCCGGCGATCCGATCCTGATCATTGGCGCGGGGACGGGGCGCGTGATGATGCACTTGGCGCAAGAAGGGCATCAGATGACCGGAATCGAAGCCGAGCAGAATATGATCGAGCGGGCGCTGGCGAAGCGTGACGCGATGCTGTATCTTGCGCCGCGTTTGAATTATCTACACGGGGATGCGCTCAAAGTGCCGCTGGATGAACAGTTTAAGCTGGTGATCATCCCCTACAACACGTTTATGCACTTTCATGATCCTGAGCGCCAGCTTGCGCTGCTCACCCGCGCCCGTAAATGGGTCGCGCCGGGTGGTCGCCTGCTGATCGATCTGCCGAACGCGGGCGAAGCCTTCGCCGCCCCTGATACCGAAGCGATCACGCTGGAGCGCTCTTTTCTTGACCTTGAAACCGGGCATCTCGTCATGCAGCAGTCGATCAGCCGTTTGGATCGTGCTGAACAATTGATGAACGTGACATGGCTGTACGACGAAATCGACGCTGACGGGGTGATCCGCCGCACGGTGATCCCCGTCGTGATCCGCTATTTCTTCCTACCGGAGATGCGTCTGCTGCTCAAAGCGGCGGGCTTCACGGTCGAAGAAGTTTATGGCGATTTCGACCATGTGCCGTTTGGCGATGGAATGCCCCGGATGATCCTCACGGCGGTGTGATGAAAAATGTTCTCAAGTGCCGCTTGCAGTTTGCGCTGGCGGCACTGATGCTCTTTCTGCTGGCAGCATGTGACAGCGATATTCCGACTCCGATTCCAACACGAACGCTTTCCGGTCCGACGACTGCACCGACCGCCATTTTTTACCCGGATTTCCCAACATTGGAAGCGAATAACCCCGGCGTGAGCGATCCAACGGTGATGGCGTTCCCACGTGATATTGAACTTCCGCCGCTTGTGATAGAGAGCGCTTCCGGCGTGCAGTCGATTACGCTGACGGCGGGCGACGGGACTCTGCTCACGGGTGATTTATACACCTTTGATGCTGCCGTGCGCGTCCCCGGCGTGCTGCTGATCGCGCCAGATCGCGCCGCGTGGGGTGATTTGCCGCTTCAGCTTGTCGGGCAGGGGTTTATCGTACTGTCGATGAATCATCGTGACGCCGCACCGCTTGGGGATGCGATTGTGATGCTTCAGGGAATCGCCAACGCGCCGAGCGTCGATCCCGCCCGAATCGCGGTGATCGCTGCCGAAGACGCCGCCGATCTCGCATTGGTCGCGTGTGCGGGCGATCTGCTGTGCGATGCGCTGGCGCTGATCAGCCCATTTGATGCGCTCAGTGTCGGCTATCTCTCAAGTTATCTCCCGCGCCCACTGGTGATCGCCGCCGCTGTTGACGACGTGACCTTCTCGATTGCGGATCAAATGGCGCAGTCCGCCCCGAACCAGATCGAGTTCTATACGGTGAGTGGTCAAGGGCGGGGAGCATCGCTCGCGGCGGTTGATCCGGGGCTTGCTGTCACGCTGATCGAACTAGCGCGGCGCGTGGAGTAACTATTTCCAATAAAGCAGAAGTCGCTTATAGGTCGTTTCATCCAACGGATGAAAGTTTTCGCCTTGATGCGGGAAGGTATCGACACGGATCAGCTTGCGGACGGCGGTTCTTGGGATAGGCTGCACGCTCCCGCGAGGTCTGAGGATTTTGGTTGCGACTAAGTGTTCGTGCTGTTCAGTCGGGGCGCGGTCTGGCGCGAGTTCAAATCCGCGTGTGATTTCGACTTCCGCAACAATCGACTGCGTGCCTTTGATCTTATCCCCCGGACGTGCAGTCTGTGTTTCATAGATCAGCATACGGGTTCCAACGCCAACTTCGTCCTTCCACTTCGCATAACCTGAAGGGCTGAACCCGACTTCGGGATCATCTTTCCATCCTGCCCAAACGAGTTTAATCCCGTACAAGTGGTTCGGCATTTTGCACTCCTCACAGTATTTACATGAAATATAACACTTAAGGAGGCTGAAATGCTGCTCTGATCGAACTAGCGCGGCGGGTGGAGTAACCCATCAGGCAAAGACACTAAGTCGCAATCAAACGCAAATGTCTCTTTGCGTCCTTGCGTCTTAGCGCCTTTGCGTTAAAACCCTTCTTTACGCGCGCAGTTTTGCGCCGAGTTCGCGTTCTGCCGCTTTGACGATCTTCGCGTGGACGCTGGCGACCTCTTTATCGGTCAGCGTGCGTTCGTCCGTCTGGTACGTGAGCGCATACGCTAGGCTCTTGTGACCTGCCGGAATTTGATCGCCCGTGTATACATCGAACAAGCGCACACCCTTAAGCAAATCGCCGCCTGCTTTGCGGATCACCTGCTCGACGGCTTCCGCTGAAACCGTATCGTTGACCACCAGCGCGACATCTTGCAGCACGGGCGGCGTGACCGGAAGCGGAGTCAAACGGAACAGCGGACGCGCCGCGTTCAAGATCGCATCGAGATCGAGTTCACCGAGCAGCACCGGATCGCTTTCCCAACCGATAGCACGCGCAACCAGCGGGTGTAATTCGCCAAACGTGCCCGCGTTCACACCGTTGATCACCAGCGCCGCCGAGCGCCCCGGATGATAGCTGGTGTGTTCGGCGCGGGCGAAATGTGCGCCTTCGACATGCAGCCCTGCAAGCAGATGCTCGACCGCGCCTTTGAGGTCGAAGAAGTCAACGACTGCATCCGTATCAGCACCCATCCAACCGCCGCCGATATGCCGCGCCCCCGTGATCAGGATACCTAAGCGGCGCGGTTCATCAGGCAAAACTTCCCCTTCACGCGGGAGATAAATACTGCCGATCTCGAACACCTGCTGGCGGTTGGTGTAACGCGCATTTTCGATGGCGTTGCCGAGCAAACTGCTCAACAGCGTGTGCCGGAGCACCGTCTTATCAAGCGTGATCGGGTTTGCCAGCCGGATGTAATCGACCTTCGGCAGCGACGACTCCGCGCCAGCGGGCACAAGCAGCGCCTCGGCTTCCGGCGTGGTCAGGCGATAGCTGATTTGTTCGCGGAATCCCAACTGAGTCAGCAGATCGCGCGTTTTTTCTTCGAGCGTCAAATGCGGATTCGGACGCTGCGGCGGCATTTCGTCGGTGATGATCGTCACCGGGATATGCTCAAACCCGTTGATCCGTGCGATTTCTTCGATCAAATCGGCTTGACCGACCACGCCTGTACCGATGTCTAAGCGATAATCGGGGACGGTGACGTGCATGACTTCGCCTTCGACGGTGACTTCAAACGCCGCCCGTTTGAGTAACGCTGCCGCTTCGCTGGCGCTGAAGTCCATGCCCATGATCCGGCGAATCTCCGATTCAGGCAGATCGATTTTGATAACCGGAGCGGGATCAGGATACACGTCAATGACGCCGCGCGCGACCGCGCCGCCGCCTGTTTGACGCATCAATTCAATGCCGCGCCGCACGCCAAGCATCGCTTGTGACGGATGCACACCCCGGCTGAAGCGCGTCCCGGCTTCGCTGAACAGCTTATGCGCGTGCGTCGTCCGGCGGATCGAGATGAACTCCCAGTTCGCCGCCTCCAGCAGCACATTCGTCGTATCGTCGCTGATTTCGGTATCGAATCCGCCCATCACCGCCGCCAAACTGATCGGCGTATCGCTGTTGTCGGTGATCACGATGTCTTTGGGCGTGAGTTCGCGCACTGTGCCATCGAGCGTCTTGAGCGTTTCGCCGGGGCGGGCGAGGCGCGTGGTCAGGTGCGGCGTTTTCCCGCCAGCGTGTGCGATAAGGCGGTCATAATCGAAGGCGTGGAGCGGCTGACCCATCTCGAACATCACGTAGTTGGTCACGTCCACGATATTGTTGATCGGACGCTGACCGACCGCTTGTAAGCGCCGCTGGAGCCATTCCGGCGAAGGTTGAATGCGCGTGTTTCGCAGCAGCATCGCTGTGAAGCGCGGATTCAACTTGGAATCGGTGATCGTGATTTCAACCGTGCCGCTGACCGGTTCGCCGCTCTCCTGAACTGCATAATCTGGCGCTTTCAACGGTTTATCGAGCAGGGCGGCGATTTCGCGGGCGACCCCGAAGACGCTGTAACAGCGGGCGAGATTGGGTGTCAGTTCGATTTCAAAGATCACATCGCCCAAAACGTCTTGCGCGGGCGTGCCGGGCGCGTAACCGGGGTCTTCGCGCATCAAGATGATCCCGTCATGGCTTTCGCTCATGCCGAGTTCTTTTTCCGAACAGACCATGCTCCGGTTGGGGATACCGCGCAGCGGCTTCTCCTTGAGGATCATGCGCTTCGGTTCGTCACTGTGACCGTCCCAGACTTCCGCGCCTTCGAGTGCGATGATCGTGTACAGCGGCTTATCGAGCGTCTGCCCTTTGAACTCGAATAGGTTGGGCGCTCCGGTCACGCATTGTTCGATTTCAGCGCCGCCGTAATCGACCATCGCCAAAACGAGTCGATCCGCGTTTGGGTGCGGCTTGACTTCGCGGATCGCGCCGAGCAGCAGTTTGGAGCGATCCCAGACCAGATGATCCGAGTTCGGATAACGCAGTCCTTCAACGCGGGCTTGCGGCACGCCAATATACTCGATTTTGGCGACTTCCAGCCCTGCTGCCGTGAGTTTTTCCGCGAGTAGTTCCGGCGGGATGTCGATTTCGACGAATTCCCGCAGCCATGACAAGGGAATTTTCATGTGTGGTTATTCTCCGTTCGTTGTAGTGAGCATCATTTCGGCGATCGCATCAGCGATCACGCTGTTTGCTTCGGGTATCACATGCGCGCTGTCGATCCATAGTTCGCCTTCGACCGCATCCAGCACGCGGGTTAAATCGATCAGATTACTGTCCACGCCGCTGATCTGCGCGTATGTCTCGCGGTACAGCGTGATTAGCGCCGTGTCTAAGCCGTCTCGCGTGCGCGTTTCGTAGTCGGTCAGCGGCTTGTTCGTCGTCGTGATCATCGGCTGCCAGAACCAGAACAGCTCAAATCCGTAAGACTCGGCAAGCCGCGCCGCGAATGCGCGCTGTTCGGCGTGATGCTGTGCGACGGCTTCCGCCAGCGTATTCGAGTCGACGCCGAGTGACTCGTAGGTGATGCTTTGCGCTCCCTGAGGAATCGCGTACAGGGCAAGCAAGCGGTACAGTGCCGACTGCTGAATGAGTACCGTCAGCGCATTGGGGGCGGGAGCATCGAAGCGGGCTGCAATCGCTTGCTGATTCTGGTGCATTCCCGCTGTTCCGCTTTGAAACGCCGCGTAAACGTCGTTGAGTCCGTCGAAAAACACCGCCGCTGATGGGATGTTTCCTGCTTGCAGTTCCAAACTCAAACGCATGACTTCTTGCGAGGCGACATAGCCCATATCCCCGTAGTTGATTACGCATACGGGCTGATCAAGCGCCGCGTCCAGCGCGGTTTGCAGAAAAGCCGGGATCGTCGCCCAATCAGGCGCGCCTAAGCCCCATACGGTTGATCCCCCGAACACGAATACGCGATAGCTGTCGGGTTCGCAGACCGCGCCGGGAGTCATGCGCACGCCGTTTTCGTCTATGTTGATCGTTTCGCCGCTTTGCGGAACATGCCGCCAGATCACATATGGCGCGTATTCGACTGCTTCACTGTGTTCCTGCCAATACGCCGCACCCCATTCGACTGTTTGGTAATACGGGCGTTGATCGCGGTTGATCGCCACCGCATTGGGCGCATAGCGCATCACCAGCACGTTAAGCAGCAAAACGGCGGCGGTTTCCAAGACGAGCGCGACGAGCAAGGTGATCATGAGCAGTCCGGCGATTCCCTGAAAGACACGCTTGATCCCGCTGTTCGCGCGGTCGCCAAAAACACCGATCAGAATCACCAGCACGCCGATTCCACCGAGCATCAAACGGGCAGCACTTAAGCCATCCAACCCAATTGTGAAACCGATCAGCGGTGCGCTGAACGCGAACACAAGCAGGCTGACACCCATTACCACAAGAATCGCGCGGCGGGCGGTGTTACTCATGAGAGGGTTGTCTCCTCCTCTTGTGATGTGCGCTTACTTTCCGCAAACTGCTCTGCTTTGCGCCGTGCCGATGCTGTCCGCCGCTCACCGATTAGGTTGACGAGCGCGGCAAGCAAGCCTAATCCGGCGATGATGTATGTAATCGTGAACAGCTTGGAAATATCCCGCGTGGGATGCAGGTCGCCGTAGCCAACCGTCGTCAGCGTGATCACGCAGAAATACAGCGAGTCGATCAGACTCCAGCCTTCGACACGGGCATAAAAGATCGTGCCGATGAGCAGTGTCGTTACAGCGGCGATCAACAAGCGCCCTTCGCCTGTGCTTAGGAGGCGGTGACGAACGGTTTTCAGGCGGTCAAGCATGACTAGAACTGCTCCAAGAAGCGCAGATCGTTTCC
>JAPKMU010000480.1 GCA_026645745.1 Anaerolineae bacterium
GGGGCGGCTGATCGCCGCGTTTGCGCCTGCCCTCCCGTTGATCGCGCTCGGTGGTTGGGCAGGGTGCGCGGCGGTGGGCTGTGGTTACGGAATCGAGGTCGATACGCTGGCGCGTTATTCGCCTGTGCTGGTTCACGAAGCGCGCGATATTTTCGGTATCGTCGCGCCGCGCTTCGCCACGCAAGTATGGGGGATCGTGCTGGCGTTCGTGGTTGTGCTCGTGCTCTACGCTCCGCGCGGCAAGATGCCCACGCTCCGCCGCGTTTTTATCGGAGTCGCTGTGTTGAGCGGCGGCATGTTCGTGATCGGGCTGCTCCGCGCTGATTCGGTGGTGTATTGGTCGGGCGTTCGGGCGGATCAAGGGCTTGATCTGATTGTAAGCGGGTGGGGGTTGGTAAGCGCTGCATTTCAACCCCACGATAAACTGCTAGAATTACGCGATACCTAATGCGAACTTATACGAGAGAGGATGTTGTATGCGCCTGACGGTCGGCTTGGCGCAGATTTACCCGAAAATCGGGGATGTGAATGCGAACCTAGACAAACATCTGGAGGCAGTCGAAAACGCTGCCGGGGTAGACCTGCTCATTTTCCCTGAACTTTCGATGACCGGGTATCAGGTGCAAGACCTCGTGCCGGAAGTCGCGCTCGAAGCTCATGCGGGCGATCCCGTTTTTAAGCGGCTGCTCGACGCGAGCCGCCGCCTTGATCTCGTCGTCGGGTTCGTCCAGCGTGACAGCCGCCAGCGCTATTTTGTCGCACAGGGCTACCTGAGCGGCGGCGAAGTTGTGCATGTGCATCACAAAGTCTACTTGCCCACCTACGGCATGTTCGACGAAGCCCGCTATTTTGACGTGGGCGAAGGCGTGCGCGCCTTTGATACTCGCTTCGGGCGTGTCGGCATGTTGATCTGCGAGGACTTTTGGCACATCTCCCCGCCGTATCTGTTGTGGATGGACGGCGCGGAACTGCTGATTTTCAGCAGTTCCAGCCCCGGGCGCGGACTCGACGGCAGTGAGCGCCTTTCCGGGTCGCGTTGGGTTGAGCAGGTGAATCAGGCATATGGCAGCGCCTTCACCAACTATGTCGTCCATGTCAACCGCGTCGGCTACGAAGATGGGAAAGTCTTCTGGGGCGGCTCGTCCATCGTTGATCCTGATGGTCAGTTTCTCGTGCGCGGGCATTACTTTGAAGAAATGCTCATCACCCACGAAATTGACCTGAATCAAGTCCGCCGCACCCGCGCCCGCCTTCCCCTGCTGCGCGATGAGCGTCCCGCGCTCGTGCAGCGTGAGCTTGCCCGCATCTTGGCGAAAGACGAACACACCTTATGAAGCATGTTCACATCCCAACCGAAGAAAAAGATTTCGTCAAGCGCTTGGCGATCAATACCGATGTCGCCTGCCAAATTTTGTGCGGATTCATCCGTGACGAGATGGATAAGGCGGGCATGTCGCGGGCGGTGATCGGCTTATCCGGCGGCATTGATTCGGCGCTGTCGGCGTATCTGGCGGCGAAGGCGCTCGGCGCGGACAATGTCCTCGCGGTGCGGATGCCTTACCGCACCTCGTCGCAAGACAGCCTTGATGATGCTGATCTGGTGATTCAGGCGCTCGGCTTGCAAACGATGACCGTTCCGATCACCGACATGGCGGACGCGCTGATCGGGCAGTTCCCGGATATGAACGGACTGCGCAAGGGCAACATCATGGCGCGTCTGCGCATGATCGTCCTATACGATCAGTCCGCGACCTACGGCGGGCTGGTCGTCGGCACGAGCAACAAAACCGAGATGCTCCTCGGCTATTCGACGATTTACGGCGACAGCGGCGTTGCGCTCCAGCCGATCGGAGACTTGTACAAAACTCAGGTGCGTCAGCTTGCCGCCGCCTTGAGCATCCCCACACCGGTACAAACCAAGCCGCCGAGCGCTGACCTGTGGGAAGGTCAAACCGACGAAGGCGAACTCGGTTTCACGTATGCCGAAGTCGATAAAGTGCTGCTGCTGCTGGTGGATGAGCGCTATACCGTCGATGAAGTCGTCGCGGAAGGATTCGACCGTGCCTTTGTCGAGAAAGTTTGGCGGCGCGTCAAGATCAATCATTTCAAGCGCACGATGCCGAATGTCGCCAAGGTCAGCCCCCGAACGATTGGGCATGACTGGTTGTATTTGCGCAATTACACGGGGCGATAGCTATAATCGGCGGTTGTAACGATTCGAACTCATTGAGCCGTCTTTATGAAACTGTTCATCAGCTATTCCAGCGACGATAAAGCATGGGTGTACGAACTGTGGCGGGCGCTGCGTGACCGCGCGCATCATGACGCATGGATTGATCACCGCGTCGTTCCGGCTCAAGATTGGTGGGATACGATTCTGACCAATCTTGAGCAGTCCGACGCGGTGATCTACGTGATGACGCCGCGCTCGATTGAATCGGTGTACTGCCGCGCCGAAATTGAGTATGCCGCCGCGCTCAAGATGCCGATCATCCCGCTCATGCTCAAGCAGTGTACGCCGCTGCCTGTGCTGCGGCGCGGGCGCATCCAGCATCACACCATCGAAAACTCCGCATCGTTGAGCGATACCTTGTTCGTCACGACCAACGCCTTGACCGAGATTCGCGTGGCGCTGGCGACCCAAGACGCGAAATACACCCGACCGGACAAGCCTTGGAATCGACCGGACGAACCGGGAGCGGCGAACGCTCAAGATGCAAGCGAGTTGTTCCGGTTGGGCGAAGAAGCCGCCGCCGCGAATAACCTCTCGCTTGCCGAAAAGATGTTTGAAGGCGCGGTCAAAGCAGATGGGGCGGGCATTTGGGGGAGTGCTGCCGGAGAACGGTTGGACGAGATTCGGCACGAAATCGACCGCAAGACCGCCTATGAGCAGGTCGCGGCGCTGTTCGAAAACCGTGCCTTAGCGCGCGGCGCAGCGGCGGCATGGGCGGCGTTTTCGCGCAAGTACCCCGGTTATGATCCGTTGAATCTCGGAGGGAAACTGCAAAGCGCTCCGGCTGCCGAGACGCCGAGCCGCACTAAGCCTGCTGCGCCGCCTGATTCAAACCGCATCCTGAGTCGTGTCTTGGATATGCTGCCGCCGCCGTTTGCGTGGATCGATATCCCCGGCACGATTGGTAAAAAATGGACAGGCACACCGTACAAAATTGCTAAGTACCCGGTCACGAACGCTCAGTACAAGGGGTTTGTGGAAGCAGGCGGGTATGATCAGCCGAAGTGGTGGACGAAGCAGGGATGGCAGACGCGTCAGCAGGAGAAATGGACACTGCCGCGATATTGGATGGATGCAAACTGGAACGGCGCAGATCATCCCGTCGTCGGGGTATCGTGGTTTGAGGCGGTCGCGTTCTGCCTGTGGTTGAGCGATTTGACGGGTAACACGATCATGCTGCCGACCGACGATCAATGGCAGTATGCGGCTCAAGGGGATGATGGACGCGAATACCCTTGGGGAAATGGCTTTGACGCGACACGCTGCAATACTTTGGAAAGCAGGATCGG
>JAPKMU010000481.1 GCA_026645745.1 Anaerolineae bacterium
TGTCGGCATTCCCAAAAAACTTGAGCAGTCCGCCATCATGCAGGGTGATCATCGGTTTGGCTTCGGCGCGGTGTTCCCATGCCGATTTCGCCAACCACTGCATTTCTGCCAGCGACCGCCGCGCATTGATCGTCTGATTGGTGATCAAGCGCCCGTCACGGTCGAGCATCATTTTGTCGCTGTAATACAGTTCGGGATATGTGAACTGGTGCGGTACGCGGTTCGTGCCGTGAAAATACGTGAAAACGCCGATGTTGATCAAGTAGTAAAGGGCGGGTGCGTGCGTATCCGGGAAAATCTGACTGCCGTCGGCGGCAATATTTGCGCACCAACTCGATTCGCTGATGAATCGCGTCGAGATCGGTACAGGCGTAAAATGCGTCGATTGCACGCTGGAGGCGCTGGCTGGCAGTTTCGCCCCGGTGCTTGAGATAACGCCCGAAGCTTTGTACCTGTTCCATCACTTTCGTGAATTCGAGCGACACCCGATATTACTCCGCAAAAGTTAACCGAAAACAAACCGAACAATCGACAAGGCAAACGATTGTTCTAACCTTAAGGAAGGGTAGCACTATCGTTCTATTCCGTCAAGCCATCTCGCTTGAACACTTAATCAGAGCGATAACAAGTCTTAACCTTGTACACTTTGAACGAAAAGTACGCTTTCTTTTGACTTCCTTTGTTGTGCAATGCTGCGTTATAATCGAATCAAGAATAATGAAATATTGCGGCACGCTCGGGTCGAGCGCCTTCCTTGTTTGCGGACTCCGTTGGCTAGAATAGACAAGAGAGTGGAATGATGGCATCGAACCCGGTTGCCTTGAGCGCAGTTCAATCGGCGCGTAAGGAAGAAATCATCTTCGCAGGGGATAACGTCCGCTTGGCGGGACAAATGGATTATCCCTCCTTTCAGCCTCCGCTTGCCGGATACCCTCTTTTGTTCGTGCTTCCTCAAGCCACCTGCAACAGCCGTGAAATGTATGATGAATTTACGGCACTGGCGCTTGAGCGTGGTTATGCGGTGTTCCGTTGGGATAAGCGCGGGACGGGCAAAAGTGGTTCGAGCGGCAGTGGTTCCGCCGTTCAAGATGCGGTCGAGGCGTATCAAGTGGCGCTGCGCCGACCCGGTGTCAACCGGAGCCGCGCGGTGATCATGGCACTCGGTTCAGGGACATCCCTATTGGGAAGTTGTTACGGGTTGTTCGCGCGTGAACAACCACCGCTTGGCGTCTTGTTGATCGCCAATATGCTGGATGAGCAGGGGATCACCGCGATCAATGCGCGCGTTCAGATCGTCAACGGCGCGAATGATTGGACACCTGCCGAGCAGTACGCGGAAGCCGCTGCGCTCGCGCATCAAGCGATCTATCCGCACGGCGCGGAGTTTTATATCGCCCCCGATGCTGACCGCAACCTCAAGACCTCCCGCAATGGTTCGACACACCTCCACGCTGGCGCGCGAAAGGTAATTAGCAGTTGGCTCAACTCGCTGGCTCACATTACACCCTTCGCCTAACGGATCATGCCGCGCTCGTCACCGGGGCGGGCGCGGGAATTGGTGAAGCGGTCGCCAAAGCGCTGGCGCAAGCTGGCGCGGCAGTCCTCGTGAATGACCTCAATCCAGATCGCGCCGATACCGTTGCTGAAGCGATTCAAGCATCCGGCGGGCGTGCCCTTGCATGGCAGGCGGATGTCACCAACCGCTTTCAAGCCGCGTCGATGATCGAAGCGGGGCGCGATGCATTTGGCAAACTGACGATCCTCGTGAATGCCGCCGGGGTGTATAAAACAGGCAGTATGCTCACGCTTGACGAATGGGAGTGGGAGCGCATTCTCAACGTCAACATGACGGGCGCGTTCTACTGCACTCAGCTTCTTTCGCGCGTGATGCGCGAGGAAGGCGGCGGTGTGATCGTGAATATCGCCTCAACTGCTGGGCATCCTGATCCGCTGCCGGAATCCGTCGGCGGGATTGGTTACACGGCGAGCAAAGCCGGATTGATCGGGTTAACGCGCCAAGCCGCCCGTGAGCTTGCCCCGCACAATATCCGCGTAAATGCCGTTTGTCCCGCGCATATTGCCGGGGATGACGCGCCGATTCTCCCGCCGGAACAAATCCCGCTCCGTCGTCATGGCACACCGGATGAAGTCGCCGCGCTGGTCTTGTTTCTGGTCAGCGATTCGGCACGGTTTATCACCGGGCAGGCGATCCACATCGACGGCGGCGTGAGCATGAGTTAGAGAGCAGAAAGGGCAAGCACATCAACGCAAAGACGCGAAGACGCGAAGACGCGAAGAGTCTCGCCAACGGTTGGTTTCACCCGTATGATCCCCTTTGCGCCCTTGCGCCTTTGCGCCTTTGCGTTAACGCTCTTTTTTTATCGTTCCTTTTCACGCTTGTTTTCTCAAAAGTCGTTCACGCGCAGGGGCAGTGCGCCGAAGTGGACAGCGTGCGCTTTCCGGTTGATCCCGGCACGTTCGCGGTGATGCAGTCGTTCGGCGTGCCGAGCACCCGTCATCAAGGGCGGTATCACACCGGCGAAGATTATTACGGCGGGCGCGGAGTCAGCGCGGGGATGCGGGTTCAAGCGATTGCCAACGGTCGCGTGACGTACTCCGCGCCGAATGGGTGGGGGCGCGACGGCGGCGTGATCATCATCGAACACACTTTCCCGGACGGCACGGTGCTGTACAGCGAATATGGGCATATCACCGAAGGGGATGGGGTGACATTTCCGCCGGTGCTGTCGTGTGTGACGACGGGCATGGTGATCGCCGTCGTCGGGGATATACGCCCCGCGCCGCACCTCCATTTTGAGATCAAGACCAACAACCCGGATCGACCGGGGGCGGGTTATTCGTGGGCGTACCCGACCGCTGACGGCTACCGCCGCCCATCGAAAACGATTCTCAATTGGGAATTGTGGCTGAGTCCCGCGCACGCATGGCACGCTGATCTGGGTGACGAAACCGCGCCGCTATCGCCGCCCGTCCTCTTGAGCGATGAAAGTCTGATCTATCTCGATGGGGATCGTGTCTCGCTCCTCACCAGCGACGGGCGTATTTTGTGGCGCGTCAACTTGGATCAACCTGCCGTCGCTGTGGTGCCGCAGGGATTCGGCGCGGCGGTGATTTTTAGCGACGGAACGGTGCGCTTACTCACGCCGGATGGCACATGGAGCGGCGAAAACTGGCAGATCGGGTTCGGAGTCGATCAATTGGTGCTCGATCAGCCGGAGCAGAACCGGATCGTGCTGCGGACGAATCAAAATGTGCTGTTGATCGTGGATCGCGCGGCGTGGTCATGGTTGACGCCGATCAGCGACGTGCCGCGTGTCAGCCGCGCCGCCACCTCTGCTGATTTGATCAGCGTGATCACCGAGACGAACGAAATGCGCGTTTACCGCTTTGACGGCACGCTGATCGACGCGGCATTTTTACGCGAACCGGGGGCGCTGTACGCCGTCTCGGATCGATTCTTTGCGCTCACAGTCGGCGGTTTTTGGCAGATCGACGCGG
>JAPKMU010000482.1 GCA_026645745.1 Anaerolineae bacterium
GGCGCGTTCTGCCAAACGAGCGCCGATGATCTTGGCGCTCTCGATTTTATTCTTGCCTTCAACCTCTTTCGCAATCTCGCGGTCGATGGTCGATGCTGACACGAGCGTGACGCCCTGTGTATCATCGATCACCTGCGCATAGATGTTATCGAGGCTGCGGAAGACGTTCAGGCGCGGACGTTCAGCCGTGCCTACCACGCGAGAACGGACGCGTGTGTGCCGTTTCTCACGCGATGCGCGTTTCTTTCTTAGGTCTTTCGCATTCATCTCGGTTTCTACTTGCTTTCTCTGTGTCCGGTATATTTCATAGGGACAGGGCACGCCCTGTCCCTCACAAGCTCGGCGGAGCATGATAACATACGCCGCCGCACGTTCGTAGGGGTTACTTACCCGACTTACCTGCTTTACGGCGGATCACTTCATCGCTATAACGCACACCCTTACCGAGGTACGGTTCCGGCGGACGCCACTTACGAATCTGCGCTGCTTGTTCGCCAACGACCTGCTTATCCACACCGCTTACGCTGATATGAAAGACGGTCGGGTTTTCGCGGCGGACTGCAAACGAAATGCCTTCCATCGGCTGGACGCGAATATCGTGCGAATACCCAAGCTTGAGGACGAGCGTTGTGCCATCCATCAAGCCGTTGTAACCGACACCGTTCACCGTCAAGCTCTTGGTAAAGCCGTCGTTCACGCCGACGATCAGGTTACTCAGGAGCGCACGCGTCAACCCATGCAGCGCACGGTCTTCGCGTTCATCCGTCCCGCGTGCGACGACGAGATTTCCGTCCTCGCGGCTTACACTGATACGGGGGTGAACATCCAGCGAACGTTCGCCCTTCGGACCTTTGGCGGTGATTTTCTGCCCGTCAATCGTGACGGTGACTTTCGCCGGAATGGCTACCGGCTTCTTACCAATACGCGACATGGTGGTTTCTCCTTACCACACCACGCACAGGACTTCGCCGCCGACGCGTTCACGACGCGCCTGCTGTGCCGTCATCACGCCCTTCGGCGTAGTGACGATGGCGACACCCATGCCGCTGCGAACGCGAGGCAGGTCAACCTTCTTGCGGTACACGCGGCGACCGGGCTTGCTCACACGTTCGAGGTGGGAAATCACCGGGATGCGCTCGCGGCGCGACCCGTGATACTTGAGTTCCAATTGAATGACATTGAACGGCTGCTGTTCGACCAGCGAGTAACCTTCAATGTAGCCTTCTTCTTTCAGGATACGGGCGATTTCCAGCTTCAACTTGCTGGCAGGAATTTCAACCGTCGTCCGTTTGACCAGTAGTGCATTGCGGATGCGGGTCAGCATGTCCGCGATCGGATCGCTCATCATAGGCTTTGCTTATCCCCTCTTACCAGCTCGACTTAACCACGCCGGGGATTTGCCCCTTTAACGCGAGTTCACGGAAATGAATGCGGCACAGTCCGAATTTGCGGATATAGCCGCGCGGACGCCCACAAATCTTTCCCGAACTGGGATCGACATATTGGCAGCGGTTCCGCACCCGCACCCGATATTTGCGGCGCGGTTCACGCGCCGAGACTGAACGTTTTGCCATGATCTGTTAGCTCTCCCGGAAGGGCATACCCATCAGTTTCAACAGGCGGCGACCTTCTTCGTCTGTTGAAGCGCTCGTCACGATTGTGATTTCCATACCGCGCACTTTGTCAATCTTGTCGTACTGGATTTCTGGAAACACCAGTTGTTCACGCAAGCCGATCGTGTAGTTTCCGCGTCCGTCAAACGTATCCGGCGAAACGCCCCGGAAGTCACGGATACGCGGCAGCGCCACGTTGATCAAGCGGTCAAGCATCGCCCACATGCGGTCGCCGCGCAGCGTGACCTTCACGCCGATGGCGCGACCTTCACGCAGTTTGAAGGCGGCGATGCTCTTCTTGGCTTTTGTGATGACGGGCTGCTGTCCGGTTATTTGCCGCAGATCGCCAACGGCAGCGTCGAGTGCTTTTGCGTTGTCGAGCGCTTCGCCAACGCCGATGTTGACGACGATCTTCTCGATCTTCGGCACCTGCATCACGTTCCCGTAACGAAATTCGGTCATTAACGCCGGGACGACCTGTTCGTGGTAGCGGTTTTCAATTCCATATTTTTGAGCCATGATGGTTTCGTCCCCGCCTACTCAATATCCGAGTTGCAGCTGCGGCAAACCCGCACTTTAAAGCCATCGCTTTCGCGCACGCGGAAGCCCACGCGCACGGCTTTATCGCATTTGGGGCAGATGGGCATCACGTTGGAGAGATCCATCTTGCCTTCAAAGTCGATGATCTGCGCGGGGACTTGCTGACGCCCCGCCTGACGCGCCTTCTGGTGCTTCTTGAGCATATTCAAGTTCTGCACCGTCACGCGGTTTTCCTTCGGGAATACGCCGACAACGAGTCCGCGCTGCCCTTTATCTTTCCCGGCGATGATTTCAACCTTATCGCCATGTTTCACACGCTGCATGGTCGGAAAATTCCCTCACTTGTCTCTTACAGGGTTTCCGGCGCGAGCGAGACGATTTTGGTGTAGCCCTTGTCGCGCAGTTCACGCGCAACCGGACCAAACACACGCGTCCCCTTCGGATTTTGAAGGTCATCGTTGAGGATCACGACGGCGTTATCGTCAAACTTGATGTAGGAACCATCATCGCGGCGGTATTCTTTTGCCACGCGGACGATGACTGCTTTGACGACATCGCTCTTCTTGACCGTACCATTCGGGGTCGCGCTCTTGATTGCGCCGACGACGATATCGCCGATGCTACCATAACGACGGCGCGAGCCGCCCAGTACACGAATGACCAGAATTTCCTGTGCGCCGGTATTATCGGCAACCTTCAGACGGGATTCTGTTTGGATCATGGTTGTTTCTCCTCCCGCCTATTCGTCGGCGGGTTCGCCGCCGCCAACAATCGCCGTCTCATCCGCAAGTGTTTCCAGCGTGGGCGTTCCAACAGCTTCGAGAACTTCCTCGACGACCCAGCGTTTGTTCTTGCTCAACGGCTTACTTTCGACCACGCGCACCAATGCGCCCACCTTGATCGCGTTGCTTTCGTCGTGCGCCATGACCTTCTTGGTCAGCTTGACTACCTTCTTATAAATCGGGTGAGTCTTGCGGCGCTCGATGGCAACCACGACCGTTTTGTCCATTTTGTCGCTGATGACGCGCCCCACCAGACGGCGGCGATTATTTGGCAAGAGTATCCCCCTTCTTCAGCTCCTTGCCCTTCTTGGGTTTTTGGACAAGGTGCGATTTGTTGACGCCGCGCACGCGCTTGACCGGACGGGCATCACCCATCGCTTCGAGTGCGCGTTCGCGCAGAACCATCAGAATACGGGCAATATCGCGGCGTTCGCGCTTGATCGCATTCTCATCTTCTAGCTGACCAAAACCCTGCTGAAAACGCAGATTGAAGATCGACTCACGTTTATCTTCGATTGCGTCCAACAAGTCCTTATCGGACATTTTCCGCAGTTCGCGGACAT
>JAPKMU010000483.1 GCA_026645745.1 Anaerolineae bacterium
GGATGTAGAGAAACGCGACCACAATTGCACTTAGGGTGAGGTGCATGCCGCGTAAGGCAACACGGATTTGTCTGCTGTTCATGGTCTGGACTCCTTCTAATCGTTACGCCACACTCTATATTGTCAGTGTCAATATTGAGTATAAGCAGGATGTGGTCAGTGTCAATATCACACGATAAATCGTATCATCATGGTAATCTTCGTACCGTCTTGATCGAGGTTGGAATTGCCATGCTGCAAGAAGAAGGTGTTGAGGCGCTCAGCCTCAGGATGCTTGCCAAACGGGTCGGCGTGAGCCACAACGCGCCGTACATGCATTTTGCCGATAAAGAAGCGCTTCTGGCTGCGATTGCCGAACAAGGTTTTCTTCTTCTGGCGGATCACATCCAATCAGCGCTCGAACTCACAACCCCGGACGAAGATTGGCTGGTGCGTTTTCACCGGGGATGCCGTGCATACGTGATGTTCATGTTTGAACACAAAGCGCATGCTCAGGTGATGTTCCACTACTACGACTCAGCAAAATATCCTGATCTCTCGCGAGCATCAGCAAATACGCTCTATGTGCTGGAAAGCTGGATTCAACAAGGGCAAGCGGCAGGTTATGTTACTCCCGGCGAAAGCAGGCGATGGACAACGCTCACATGGTCGCTGCTGCATGGCATCTTCGTGATCTTGAACACGAAACGGACGCTCCCGCCTTTGGGGGATAAACCGCTCGATACGCTGATCCATGATCACGTGAGTTCGCTGTATCTTGGGCTGAAGCCGCGCCCCGACGAACCATAGCACCTTCGTTACTATCGCGCAGTGCAGTTTTGGTTACAATACCCATCAGAGCATCAGCTTAGGTGCGCACTTTCTAGGGGGGAAACACATGCGTTTGCGTAGATGGGGTTTTGTGGTATTGGCTGCCGCAGCGCTTGTCATTCCGGTAGCGGCTCAGGAGACGCCGCCGGAACTGCCGGGCGAGGTGGTTTTGGCAGACATTTTTGCGCCGCGTGGTGTCGAAGTTGATGCCGAGGGTAATGTGTATGTCGCCATCGCAGGGAACGGCGGCGAACTGACGATTGATATGCAAACGCCGGGTGGTATAGCACAGGTCAGCGTTGGCATGACCGGCAAAGTTGTGCGGATCGCGCCTGATGGCACGGTGACTGACGTCATTCCTGCGCTGCCCAGCACTGCCATGCCATCAGAGACGGTGGGCGTGTACCGCGCTGTTCCGCATGAAGGGTCGCTGTGGGTGGTTTACAGCGCGATGCCGGGGACGTTCTACGGCAACACCGTTGCCGAAATGGACTTGGAGACGCTCACCGTGCGCCGCGTGATCAACTTGAGCGCCTTTGAAGCGGACAACAACCCGGATGGCAACGAAATCGACAGCAATGTGACGGACATCGACTGGCTGCCGGATGGCACGATGCTGATCTCGGACGCGGGGGCGAATACGCTCTACTCGTGGACGGAAGAGGAAGGACTTGCCGTTGTTCAAACATGGTCTGAAAACAGCGTGCCGGACTCGCTTGATGTTGCCGAAGACGGCAGCGTGTATATCGGTTTCCTCGGCGCGGGGTTAGCTCCCGGCGCGGCGAAGATCGAGCAGTGGCGCGATGGTGAGCTGGTTGGAACATGGAGCGGCTTAAATGCGGTGAGCGATATTCTTGTCACCGCTGATGGCGTGCTTGCCGTTGAACTCCTCCGCATTGGCGAACAGGGTCCCGTTGCGAGCGGCGTGGTTCTGGTCGCACCTGATGGCACGATCACACCTATCGTTGAAGGGCTAATGGCTCCGTTCGGTATCGCACAGGACGCGGACGGTGCGTTGTATGTCAGTTACGGCACGATTGCGCTTGCTCCCGGTATGACGGGCGGCGTGATCCGCGTCGCGGACGGCATGTAATTCAAACGACGGAACGGTCTTCGGCTTTCGGAGACCGTTCCGTTTTCACTCTGTTTGTAGGGGAAATCCAGTATGATGTGAACAATTGTGGTGGTCTTTTACACTGGAGACAGCAGTCCATGACTCTTTCCCACTCTGCCAAATCTCAACGTGATGATCGACTCCGCACACTGATCCTGATTCTTCCCGCGCTGTCAACCGCTTTTGGAATACTGCTGGGCTTACGTGCAGCAGTCGCAGGTCGTCAACCGCTCATTCAAAGTGACTTTACATTCGGCAGTTTATTTACGCTGATTATCGCGGTGCTTGTCGGTTATTTTCTCTACGCTCCGGGAAAAATTCATGTTCGCTGGCAGCCCATCCTCGCGAGCATTTATCTCACTGTACCGCTGACAGTGGTGCTTTATACGCAGCTTGATCAAACCCCTCTGAGCTGGTTTGTACGGGGTATACACGATTCTGCCGCTGCTGATCCGTCGAGTCGGCTCATTATTGGCATGTTGGATGGTGTTCTTTATGGGAGCATCGCCGGATTTATCATCACCACTTATCTCGATCCGCACCCACCGCGGTTCACCCGAATGAGCGTAATCCGCTTTGGGGTAATTTACGCGCTCCTGATGGGCGGTATTGGGGCATCAATCTTGCTGAAGTTTGCGGGCGTTCATGACCTCATCGCTAATTTGTTCGGGCTTCTTATGCTTGAACTGACGAGACAAGGCACCAAACGCGCGCAGCGGGCTTAGTCTGACCGTTGGTTTCTCCCCTCCGTCTGGTACAATACGCCCAGCGTTTAGGCGAAAAAAGGGCGTTTCGATGACCGATGATCGCGTCGCGGTACTCGACGGAATCGCGGCACAGGTGCGGTTGTGTACCCTGTGCGATCTGTATAAAGGGCGAACCCATGCCGTCCCCGGCGCGGGGGATTATCACGCGGAAATTCTGTTCATCGGGGAAGGACCGGGCTTTTACGAAGATCAAAAAGGACTGCCGTTTGTTGGCAGAAGCGGCGATTATCTTGAAAAGATGCTCGCGCTGATTGGCTACACGCGTGATCAAGTATTCATCACCAATGTGGTGAAATGCCGCCCGCCCGAAAACCGTGATCCGCTCCCCGATGAGATCACCGCCTGTAAGCCGTATCTTGACTCGCAAGAAGCGACGATGAACCCACTACTGATCGCCACGTTGGGGCGCTTCAGCATGAATCGCTACTTCCCCGGCGGCAAGATCACGCAGTTACACGGCAAACCGCGCATTGATGCAGAAGCGAAACGGGCGTATATGCCGCTTTTTCATCCGGCAGCGGTTTTGCGGAATCCCACGCTTGAGCCGCAGATGGCAGCGGCGTTTAAGTCAATTCCGGCGCTGTTAGAGAAAGTGCGCGAGATGCGGGGCGGGAATGCACCCGCGAGCAGCAGCAGCGGAGGTTCAACACCGCCGCCGCCGAGCAAAGACAAGGACGACAAGCCGATCCAGCTTTCGTTGTTCTAGCACATAGGGGAGTGAAGATGTCCCGGTGGGCGTCCCGGTCTTCAAAACCGGCGGCAGGTCGCGTGACGGGCTGCGGTGGGTTCGACTCCCATTCACT
>JAPKMU010000484.1 GCA_026645745.1 Anaerolineae bacterium
CAATCTGGCATTTACGCAGCGGTTACACGATGCACTGCCCATGGCGGAATACGGTACTGAACCCGTTCCCCTTGCGCGTGTTGAGGATGCGGCGCGCCAGATTATCCCCGCCATGCTGGCGGAAGACAGCGTGCGCGATCAACAGGTGTTGATGGGGGATGACCTCGCGGTATTCCTCGATCAGGTGCGCGGGATGAACGAAGACCAGATCGCGGGACTGCTGCAAGGGGCTGCGAAGGAGACGGTTGAATATTACGATGACAACATCAAGAAGCAGGCGAAAGAAAAAGGCAGCAAGTAACCCCGGAGGAACACACGATGAAGCTGTACGATTGTCAGCTCGTCTTTCACGAAAACCTGTTTTATGAGACGCGCACCATGGGGCGTTTCTATGAAACCGGGCGACTGCTGCACAACATCGCCTTGACCTATGCGCTCGGTTTCGCGCAGACGCCGTACTACCATGCGGACGATGTGCCGCACTACGCGGAGGAATTAGCAGCACTTAACGAGGCAGGGGTCTACGTGACCCCTGCACGCGGCGAAAGCATCAGTTTTGCGATTCATACATTCAAATTCGGTGAGGAACAATCATCGGTGTTCATGGAGAAGTCGAACAGGAACATTCCATCGTATGGGCGGGCAAAAGAAGTTGCGGTTGGAAGTCGATTCCGGTTTGGGGTGATCAGTCCGATCGAATTGTCGTTCCCGCGCTGGATTCGAATGGGTTTGTGGATGAGCAAGGCAAAACTCACGGTACTTCACACGACTACACTGGAAGAAGTCCACGAACCGATGCGGGAGGTGATTGGATATTATCCGATCAATCCGGCGGACATGCCCGACTCTGCTGCACTACTGCTGTTTGATCTGGTATCCATGCGTCCATCAAATCTGGTTGAGAATGCCGAAGTCGAATCTGCTACATGGTGGCGCGGCAGCGGACACGACAGCACGATGATGCTGCCAACCGGAATGCGCTACCGGATCGCCGATCCGCAGCCGGACACGCGGAGACGAAAGTAGATGAATGATGAGCAGCGGCTCTATGCCGTCGTTTTACGCATGGCTGCCCTTCGGCGGGGAGCCGTTCCCGCCGATCATGGCAAGCAAGCGCTTTCCGCATTGTATGCGCTCCTGCAGCTAGGCGATCCTGACATGGCGAGTGCGCTTCACGATGCCAATATGCGTAAGCCGTTCACCGTCAGCCTGATTACCGGTGGCAAGGCAGACCGCGAAGGAGCGCATCACTTCGGGGATGGCGACTCGGCGGAATGGCGCTTCACGCTGCTGCGTGATCCCGCGTTTGAGGCGCTGATTCAGCGCTATGTGCACGATAGGAATCTGCCGCACGTGCGGATCGGTGCGGTTGAATTTGCGATTACGGATGCATTTGTGTCCGGCAGTCACGCCGACAGCGGCTATGTCTCGCTGGAACGCTTCGAGGAGCGGTACAGCCAACCGCCAGAAACCTACCCGAAATCGGTTCGTCTCGATTTTCTGACTCCCACCGCTTTTAATCTGGGAACGGAGTCGATCACACGTCAGCGCCGCCTGAGAAGTCTGCCCGATCCGCAGACGGTGTTTAGCAGCTTGCGCAAGCGGTGGGCAGCCCTAGGCGGCGCTGATCCCGGCGATGAATTCGATGAATGGGTGCATCAAACAATCGAGGCAGAACCGCGTTATCTGAAATGGGAAAACGTGCAGATCGAAAAGATTCATCTGCGCGCATTTGTTGGGGATGTTCGCTTTCGTCATTGGGGAACGGATACTCGATGGCTGCCATTCCTGCATCTGCTGGCGGACTTGACATTTTACACCGGGGTCGGCTACCAAACGACGCGCGGAATGGGACAGGTACGTCGCCGGGAAGATGATCGGAGCGTGAAATGAAGGATGATCTCCCCGATTATCTTCCACTGAGCTATCTGAATCAGGTGGCGTTTTGTCCGCGCCGCTTCTGGCTGATGTATGTGCAGGCAGAAATGGAGATCAACGCGCCAGTGCAAGAAGGCATTCTCCGCCATCAAAACGCGCATGATCCGGGGGTGCAGAAAGACGAACATGGGCGCACGCTGCGAAGCGTACAGGTTTGGAGCGACGTTCTCCGCGTGGCGGGCGTGGCGGACTTTGTCGAAGAGAAGGATGGGCGGTTAATTCCGCTGGAACACAAGCGCGGGCGCATAGGGCAATGGGTGAGCGATCACGTGCAGTTATGCGCTCAGGCGGTTTGTCTTGAAGAGCGTACCGGAACCACGCTGCCTTATGGCGAGATTTTCTACTGGACTAACCGGCGGCGGGAGCGGGTGATCTTCGATGACGCGCTGCGGCAGAAAACCGCAGACGCGGCGCGTCTCGCTTTTCACCTGCTTGAACAAGGCACGATGCCACACCCGCTCGATCATCCAGCGAAGTGCCGCGATTGCAGTCTTGAACCGATTTGCTTGCCCCGTGAAACGTTAGCATTACTGCGAGAGGAGTCGCGATGAGTGTTCTCTATCTATCCGAACAATACTCGATTGCCAAACTCGATGGCGATACGATAATCGTGCGTGCCTCGCCGCAACCGTCGATTGGGCGCAACGAGCCTTATATGAAGCGTTTCCCTTTGATCAAGATTAGTCAAGTGGTCGTGTTTGGGGATGTCACGCTTACACCGGGACTGATTCATGCTCTACTGGAGCGGCGTATTGAAATTGTGTATTTGACACGATGGGGCGGATTTATCGGACGCACGATTGGAAACGATCACAAGCATGGGCAGTTACGACTGCTGCAAAGCCGCGCACATGATGATCCCTCCGCGATGCTGACAATCGCTAAAGTCTGCGTGCGGGCAAAACTGCATAATCAGCGGACACAGCTTTTGAGAAGCAATCGCACCCGCGACGACCAGCGAATTGGAGAAGGTGCGGACGCGATTGGGGCACTAATCGCTCAAGTAGACGCACTGCCCGATCATGACGCTGCACCGCTCAATCCTTCTCAGCCTCAAAAAGGAACGGTTCACGGTGTGCTGATGGGCATGGAGGGCGCGGCGGCGGCAGCCTATTTCCCGGCGTTCGCGGCACTGCTTGCGGACGAATGGCAGCCGATGTTCACCAAACGGGTGAAGCGACCGCCGACCGATCCGGTCAATGCTTTGCTTTCATATGGGTATGTGCTGCTCACCAATCAAGTGGCTGCCGCCGCGCAGATTGTCGGGTTTGATCCTTACATCGGCTATTTGCACAGCACGCAGTACGGCTGGCACTGGATATGGTCGAGATGTTCCGCGCCCCGATTGTGGACTCGGTGGTGCTCAGTTTGTTGAACAATCGCATGCTGACACCCTCCGATTTTGAAGAAGCGTTTGGGACGTGGCGCATGAACGAAAACGCGAGACGCACGTTTCTCACCAAGTTTGAAGAACGGCTGAACACGACGATTACTCATCCGGTGTTCAAAACGAAAGTCACCTACCGTCGCTGTCTC
>JAPKMU010000485.1 GCA_026645745.1 Anaerolineae bacterium
CGAATCTGCTGCTGGCGATTATTTTTGCGATCATCATTCGCTTGATCGGCGTGTTTAATGTGTACGAACTGCCGAATTTGTTCCAGTATCTGCTGCTGCAAATGGTTTACTTGAACGTTCTGCTGTTCGTTTTCAACCTGATCCCGCTGTTCCCGATTGACGGCTGGCAGATCGTGTATGCGCTGCTGCCGCCGGATTTAGCTTATGAATGGCGCAAGCATCAGCAAACGACGACGATCATCTTCTTCGGGTTGATCTTGCTCAGTTTTGTGAACCTGCCCGGAATACCGAATCTACTTTCCCTGATCATCGGGCAGCCGACCGCATCTATCTTCTATGCGCTGCTCGGTTTCTAGAGATATGACAGTGGTTGTGTACCGTCTGGGGCAGGGGTTACGGGCGCTGGCATCGCTCCTGCTCCCGCTCCCGGTTGAAACCACGCTGGCGGAACAGCACTTAACACCGGAGGAGTTCGCGCTTTTCCGGCGGCTCAAGCGCTCGGAGCAGCAGCACAGCTTGCGCGTGCTGCGGACGGTGTTCGCACAAGCGGACGAAACATCGCCAGCACTGGCGGCGGCGGCGCTCTTGCACGATGTCGGCAAGATACGCTATCCCGTTGACTTGTTCGGGAAGACGCTTCCGGTATTGGTCAAGATCGTATTGCCGGAGCGCGTCACCCGCTGGAGTCACGGCGATCCTGCGAATCCTTTGATCCGCCCATTCGTGACGTACTTTCATCATCCGGCGTACAGCGGCGAACTTTTGCAAGCGGCGGGATCGCACCCTGATGTCGTATGGCTGGCGGCGCATCATGCCGACGCGCCAGACTGTTGGGGCGGTCATCCCCTGCTGCCGCTCTTGATCCGCTTACAAGCCGCCGATGACAAAAGCTGAACCTTTCCATCATCAAACGCGCATACTGTGCAGAGAGGTTGCAAGATGACGACACCAACCATTGAAATTGGCATTTTGGGATTAGGGCGGATTGGCGCTTCGCTCGGATTGGCGCTGAAACGCTACAACGCGGGGAAAAATGTCCCGCAGCAGTTCCGAGTCACCGCCTACGATACATCCGACTCGCGGGTGAGTGCCGCGAAAACGCTCGGCGCGTATGATGTTCACGCCCGCGCGCTTCATGACGCGGTGCGCGATAAGGCGTTGATTATCCTCGCCATTCCTTATGCAGATGCGTCCGCCGCCTACCGCGAAATCGGTACGAGTGCGCGCCCCGGTCAAGTGATCCTTGATGTGACGCCGCTCAAACGTCCCGCGTTGGAATGGGCGAAGAAATATCTCCCCGAAGAAGTCTATATGATCGGCGCAGCGCCGATTTTGAATCCCACGTATTTATTCGATGGGCTTGACAACACCGAAAGTGCTCGCGCTGATCTGCTCGACAAAGGCGGCATGTTGGTCATGCCAACGGTGAATACGAGTGCGGACGCAATCGAACTCGTTACTGATTTGTGTTCGTTGATCCATGCGCCAGTGCGGTTTGCTGATCCGCTCGAATACGATACATGGGCGGCGTCGGTGGAAGGGCTGCCGGCGGCGGTTGGGCTTGCCGCGATGACTGCGCTCTTGCACACCGAAACGTGGTCGGATGCGCAGCGCGCCGCCAATCATCAATTTGGGCGGCTGATCCACCAGTTGATCGACACCCACCCGGATGATTTGCGCGATGTGCTGCTGAACAATCGAGAAAGCGTCACGCGCCAGCTTGACGCGCTGATCGAGGCATTGGGCGGCTTGCGCGATGGGTTGGCGCAGAATGACAAGTCGATGATCGAAGCGATTGTGGCTGAAACCACCGACGCCGCGCATGAATGGGTCGTCAAGCGGCGCGAAGGAAAATGGGATCACCACGAAGCGCCGCCTATCGCTAATCCGGGTGAAATCGCCGGAAACCTCCTGCTTGGCGGTGCGCTGACGCGGCGGCTGCGCGGGGATAAGCGAGGCAAGCAGTCGTAGCGCTGTTTAGATTTACACACGTTTTACAGTGCCTGCATAAGCGGGTAACAGTGCCTCCGTATTCTTGAGTTCAAAGGCTCACAGACACCATGTGACTTTCTCGGAAACAGGAGGCATTTTCATGCGTTTGACTCGAATGACCGCGCTCGCGGCGGCTGCAATCGTGAGCGTCAGCGTTATCGGCGCAGTATCCGCACAAGAAGAAAATCCGCGCGCTCGTGGTGAGCGTCCTTATATCGGTGTTGTCTTGGAGCGCTCCGAAGACGGCTTGCTCGTGACCGAAGTTCGCGCCGATTCTCCCGCTGCCGAAGCCGGTTTACTGGCGGGTGATGTGATCACTGCGCTGAACGGTGTTTCGCTTGATGATCCCGCCAGCGCGTTTGGGGCACTCCGCGAAATGGATGTCGAAGTGGGGATGGAAATCACGATTGATGTCCTCCGCAACGGCGAAGCGCTGACGCTCACCGCCACCTTGACGGAACTTCCCGAAGGGATGACCCGTGACCGGATGGAAATACTCCGTGACCGTCTCGCGGAACGCGGCGGACTCGGTCGGCTGGCGCAGCGGCGGCTTGGCGTCAGATTTGAAATGACGGATGCGGGGCTTGAAGTCGTCGAAGTCAGGGACGAATCCCGCGCAGCCGAAGCCGGACTTCAGGCAGGTGACGTAATTACGGCGGTGGATGGTACGGCGATTAACCCTGACTCCACCGTGCGGGATGCGTTGATGGGTCATATGCCCGGCGAAACCGTGACATTCTCGATCCTGCGTGATGGCACACAAATCGAAATTGAGTGGCAAATCCCCACACTCCGCGACTTGATGCCCGGCGCGGGCGTATAACTTCACACTGTTTGATGGCGAAATCGGGCAGGGTTTCGCCATCTCTTCCCACCCCCGAAAGCGGCAGACTCCTTGAGGATAGACCTTGAGGAATCTGCCTCTTCGTTTTCGGTGTCTACTCACTATAATCACCGTTGAGTATGTGATCATAAACGGAAGTTCCTCTATGACCCTCAAAGAAACCCTTCTACGCCGCTTACACAACCGCGAAGCAGTGATCGGGATCGTCGGCTTAGGCTATGTCGGTCTGCCGTTGGCGGTTGAGTTTGCGGCGGTCGGATTCACCGTCATTGGGATCGATGTCACACAATCTAAAGTGGACTCGATCAATCGGGGCGAAAGCTATATTCCCGATATTCCTACCAGCCAATTGAAGCCGCTGGTTGAATCAGGCAAACTGCGCGCCTCAAGACGAAAGACCCGGATATGTCCTTCGTGATCGATTCGGTCAACTCGGTTGCCGCCATCGCTCATGATGGAATGCTCGTCGTACTGGAAAGCACGACGTATCCCGGCACGACCAATGAAATTGTCGTGCCGAAGCTCGAAGAAAATGGGCTGAAAGTGGGCGAAACGGTCTTCGTGGCATTTTCGCCGGAACGTATCGATCCGGGAAACAAGCAGTACGGCGTCAAGAATACGCCCAAAGTCGTGG
>JAPKMU010000486.1 GCA_026645745.1 Anaerolineae bacterium
GAAACCGAAAAAATCGAGCGGAAAATTTGAACTATCCCCGGGTTCAGCGGGTCTGTTACCCCTTCGGGGGATTGAAACCATAAGGCACTTCCCATCGGTGCAAACTTCTTCACATTCAGCGGGGCTGTTACCCCTTTGGGGGAAAACAAACCGGCATACTCGCTTGGGTATGCCGGTTTTCATTTGGTGGACATGCGAAAGATCACCCACTAGGGCGTGCTGCAGAACTCCGGGTGGCGGGCGAAAAACGGCGCAAAGACGCTGATCAGCACGGCGCGGTTGATCCGCCGATCTGCGAATGCCTCCTCCGTCCCGAATTCGGCGTAAATCGTGCTCAGGTGATCCGCCACGCTCGACGAGGCAATGTACAGCCGTGCCCCAATTTCCTCGTTGCTCAAGCCCGCGCATACCAGTTCCAATACCTCGCGCTGACGCTGGCGCAGTCGCAGCAAGAATTGAATCAGATCGGTGTCGTTCATGTTCGCGTGTGCCTCCTCAATAGTTCGGATGCACTCACGATAAAATGCGGGGGTGAAGGCGGATCATTCACCCATCCGACACCGCTGAAGGGGGATCGCCGCGCCATAAGCCGTGCAGTACACTGTTCACAAACCAGCGCGTAATCGGATGAATTTCGTAGCGCTGCCGCTCCGCGCTGGGGTGATGGCGCACCTCCATCAACGATGCGCGCACCAGCTCCGGCACCGCTGCCGAGAATGCTTCCGGAGTGACTTCGCTCGCCTCGATCAGCATCCCGCGCAGTAAGGCATTGGATGCGCTCGCCGCGCCGACCAACAGTTTTTGAGCGTTCAGCGGCAGACGTGTCCACAGATCAAAGTAAATGAAGCGGTAGAGTGCTTCTTCATCGACTGCCCTCGTCAAGCGTTCAAGAGTCTCGTCGAGCGGTATCCCCAGCAGGTATTGGCTGACGATCAGCTTGATCGCCAGCGGCATTCCTCCTGTGACAGTGTAAATCTGCTGCCACAAGCGCGCCTCTGCTTCGAGCAGGCTGGTTGCGCCGCGCTGTTCTGCTTCATCGCGCAGCAGTTCGTAGGTTGCCGGCTCGGATAAGCCGCGCACTTGATGATCGATCAGATACGGCTCATCGACGATCCGCTTGCGGCTCGTGATTAGTACCCGTGAGCGCGAGGAGCCGCCGGTCAAGTGATGCAGTTCGCGCGTGACATGCGCCAATGCGGGCAGCGTTTCGAGGTTGTCCAATACGATCAAATAGGCGCGCGACTGCCACTCCTGCTTGAGCGCTGCTTCAAGGCGGTTGGACTGCAAAGCGTCCTCCGGCAGTCCGATCTGCCGCCCATAGCCGAGCAGCGCCTCGCCCAAGCTGGTGATCGCCTGACGGCGGCTGATCGAGGTGCTGATAAATTCTTCGGATTTGACGCTCTGCCACAATGCCGCTTCAAAACGCGGTTGCGTCATCACCCGGCGTACGACAGCATGCGCGACCGCTGTTTTGCCGATCCCACCCAAGCCGCTGATCACGATCATGCGCGGGGCGTCGTGCGCCAGCAGGTGATCACTGACTGTTTGCACAATCTCGTCACGCCCGACCAAGCGGTGATACGGCTGCACCGGGACATGCGGCAGCGGTCGATCCTGTGGCAGGTCGGGAAAGTGGGTATCGATCTCATCTGGCGTGAGCGGATCGTATTCCCCAACGTCAAGCAGAGTTTGCACGTCGGCAAGGTGAGTCCAAGCATTCAGCGTCGCCAAAATCGACAAGATACGCAGCAGATCGGCGCGGTGCGGGCGGCGCGCGTCCCGCTCGTAATTGCCCACTGCGTCGGATGATACTGTGAATCCACTACGCGACAGATAATCCGCCAAGCGGCTGTACGAGTCAAAGCCCGCCCGCTGCCGTGCTGTTCGTAGGTGAGTACCCAAGGTGTCTGCCATTCGCGCATCCGTCATTCGTGCTGCATGGTATAACCTGACTATACCGGATGAATGGGGATGCGCGATGGTCGAACTTCATGACGAGGTGAAAACAGTGTTTGAGCGGCGGCATCGTCACCTTCTCGACGCGATACTGCGCGATCTAGCGCCGCTCACCGAGCATGTTCAACGTGCAAACGCGGGGGATGCACTGCGCGAACTTGATGACGACTTAGGAATGGTCACCGAGATGCTTTCGACACTGACCGCCGCGCCGGGTGATCTGCTCGAACCGCTGTGCGATGTGCTGCGCGTCTTCAGTCCATACTTCGACCTGCGTGGCTTGACGCGGGAGCAGTTGGATTGGGCACAGAATTTGCTCGGCTACTTCCGCGATCATGCTGCCAGCGAAGAGGATGCGGTCGATCTGTCGCTGATCCTCATCATTGCCAACATGATGCAGCGCTTAGGCGCGCACGACGATGCGGTTGAACTGTATCAGTTCGTGTTGAGCATTGATCGCCACCGCTCGACGCATCCGGGGTTCGCGGTGGCATATCACAATATGGCGCTGGTGCATCTGGGCACGGGTGCATACCCAGAAGGCATGGCGGCTTGTGAGCGGGCGCTGGCGATTGATCAGCACAACGAGAATGAGCGGGGAATAGCAGCAAACCTGATGCTGCTGGCGGATTTTCAAGAAGCGTTGGGTCAGGTGCGCGCGAGCGGTGAGACGCTCAAGCAGGCACTGGAAATTCTGGAGCGGATCGACAACCGGGTGCTGATGACCACGTTTAAAGGCAAGGCAGCAGCGTTCACCGCCAAATACGGGGAAACAGATAAAGCCGATGCACTATTCCGGGAGGCAGTCGCCGAGTGGAAAGCGATGGGCGACGACGAGCAGTACGCGATCGTACAGTTTAATTATGCAGTGCTGCTGCACGAAACAGGGCGAAAAGAGGAGGCGCTGCAACGAGCAGAGGAGAGCCGGAGGTTGCTCGCCGCCGACGGGCATTATGTGGCGGGTCACATCCGAGCGGCGATGCACGCATGGAAGCAGGGAGAAGAAGCGCCGTCGTCGGTCACGCCGAATCAGAATCAGCCTCGGCGGGTGCGCTTTAATCGCCCGCCCCCAAAGGGGTGAGTGTAGGTGATGCGGACGAATATAAAACACGCGATGGCTGGGGGTTTTTCTCTCATTTGTACATACAGGTCGCAAACGGAGGTGAAGGGGCGCTGGCATGACCTGACGCGAGATCAGGGGGGTGAAAATCGGGAGTCTGTGATTCAGTATGCCGCAGCGCTGCGCAAAAAAGTGAAAGTGTTCGCGGAGTCACGATTCGCTGCCAAGTTGATGAGAAAAACTTGCGCTAGGCAGCGAAAAAGGATAGATTAGCAGAAGGATGTACACAGCCATTCAGCGGGTCTGTTACCCCTTCGGGGGATTGAAACCGAGTTGGCTTAAGCTTACGCTGTACCAATACTGTTCATTCAGCGGGGCTGTTACCCCTTCGGGGGATTGAAACGAACTCAGACACGCACACCGTGTCGGTTTGGTTAAATTCAGCGG
>JAPKMU010000487.1 GCA_026645745.1 Anaerolineae bacterium
TAACTGCAAAAAATACTGCACGCCAAGCTTGTTCGCCCGTTACCGCATCGACAAGATAGGAGGCACCAATGTTTTCACGTAGACGATTGCTGCCGAAGATGTACTGCTGAATATGTGCCGTATTGACGACGACAAGCTGAAGATCGTTCGCCATGTGTAACCCTTGTCTATATTATAAGCAGATTTTTGCACAGTATACCGTCGGTTAGCGATGCTTGCAACTGAATAATGTCACCTATAGTGTTAGTAACTAAGCTCATGATTCCACAAAATGTGAATAGCGCGTTCAGTAGACCTACTGAAAAATGCCCAGCGAAAGACACGAGGAAAGTGCTTGTACGTATATGAGAAATAGGTTATTTGTATAGATAGCTGTTCATTTGTTTACCGTAAGGGCAAATATCCCCAATGGAGACATCATGCCGGTCAAAAACCTCCTTGCTTTCCTGTTGCTTGCTCTAGTCGAACTTCGCTCAAAGCCACCTATATCGCTACTTATCGTGTTTGGTTTGGGAAGCTTGTTATTTGGTATGGCTGGCAATTTCATTTCTGCGCTTGTTCTCGATACGGAGCGAACTGTGGAGCGCGCCCCTTTGTTTGGGGTCATAATCTTGATACTCTTGCTCGCAGCGATAGCAGGGGTGTGGCGGTACACGAGACGAACGCACTTGACCTTACAAGCATCTGAAAACTCGCAGGTCCCGTTGGCTGCGTATCTAGTGTCCACATTAAGCCCGCTAGAAGAACTCAGGTCAGGGGGCAGCAACTTGGACAATATTCGCCGCCTGATTGTTTATCATCGAGAAACCCTGCAGGAGATATACCTTGTATGTGTGCTGAGAATGGAAGAAGGGCATTTGATCGCAGCAAATCCAGAATACCCCGAAACAGAAGGGGTAATTGCTGCCTATAAGCAACTGGAAGCATGGGTGAACGAGACGCTGGACGTAGTGCCCATAATCAGACTTGTGTCAGTTCTCGATCCTAACAGCGCACAGGCAAGTTTTGACGCTATCACGTTGGTGCTTCATCAGATGCAAGAGCGACAGGTGCCGCAAAGCAACATCATCCTTGATGTGACGGCAGGCACAAAGGCATTGAGCATCGGCATAGCTGTCGCTGCACTGGCACACGGCTGCCAAATCAGTTATCAAGCGACGAAACGGGATAAGGAAGGGCAACCGATCTACTCGTCCAGGAAATACGACACATCAATGGTGACTCTTGAGGTTGAACCGAAGGTGGCAAGGTACTGACCGGGAATGCCTGTTTTTCGGAACTGCCGTTTCGCGGGGTATCAGGTGATTTTAGACTCCGAGGGCGCAATGATTTTCGGCGCTTCTACATGTTGAAGCGTCTTTTTGCCGACCGCGCCGCCGTGCGCAGTTCAAACCATGTCCGCTGAGAAAATGCTCCCAACACAGCCTGTTCCGTTCGCTGTTTGTGAGCAGTGTACCTGTACCGCGAGAATAGCGGCGAACAATCAGGGTGTGCACTCTCCCCTACGGGGGTTGAAATTCCATAGCAGAGGTGTTGATTTTATTTCCAGATTACTCTTCAGAGCGGACCTGATCCTTTGGGGCTTCTACGTGATGTAGAAGCCCTTTTTCTCGTACAATTCCGCGCGCCCGAAAACACGCACACGTCCCAGATCGGCGGCATTCAGCGGGTAGAAGCGCACATCATCTTCTGCCGGATCAATCTCGCGCTTGAGGCGTTTCTCAAGCAGATTGCATTTCTGCTCATCCAAGTCGCACTCAAACACACTGAACTGCGCCCGCCGCCCATAGCCTTCCAACAGCTTGCTTACCTTGTTCCGGCGTTTGTCGTTGGCGATGTCGTAGCAGATCACCCACAGCATCGGCTAGTCGTCCCGATCCCTGAGCGTGTCAGTGCGATACAGCCGCCACACCCGCCCCGCCGCCGCTTCGGTGGCTAAAGCATCCGCCACTTCGTTGAGTTCGCGCGGAATGTGTTTGTAGGTGATGCGCGGAATAGCACGGGCAAGCGCGCATGCCTGCTGATGAGGTGATTTGAGTTTTGGACTGTTCACCGCCCATCGTCCTGCCATCTGTCCGACCACGACTTCGCTGTCCAGTCGAATTTCGACCTCGTCTGCTTGGAGCGCGGCAGCGATCTCCAGTGCTAGGAGCAGACCACCGTATTCGGCTTCGTTGTTCGTCATCAGTGGGAGGGTGCGATTTTCCAGCGCGACGACTTGACGGCGGAGGTTGAGCGCAACAGCTCCCGCCCCGGCACGATCGCGGGCGATACCGCCGTCGGCATAGATGATCAGGCGTGTGTCACCACCAAGGTTCGGCATGGTCGCCCTCTGCTTGATGCAGTGCCTTTGCCAGTTCGTCCGCCGTGCGGTTCGAAACCACGATCCACCCGTCCGCGAACAAAATGATCGCCTGACGCGGGTAACCATACGTTAAATCGAGAACGCGGCTCGGCGGCGCTGCCTTGAGCAAGCGCTGCACCGGCGCGGATTTGAGCGAGGCGACGGCGATCACATGGTGGGTGGCGATTGCGCCGCCGTGACCGACCAAGAGCATATCGGGCATGGTGGATCTCCTTTCAGCGCATGATCACGGGCAGATAATCTGCCGCTTCGCCCCGCACAATACGCGCAATCTGCCGCGCTTGGAGTTCGATGACGCGGCGGTACGATGTTTTGCCGCTCCCATCCGGCGCTTCGATGCGCTCCTCAAGACGCGCTTCATACGCCTTGAGTAGAGTGTCGCCAGCATCACGTGACATGAGCACCGGACGTTCGGGATCGTTACTTGGTGCAAAATTGTTGAGGGTGATTTGCCCGCCACGCACGAGGTTTAGCACGACGCCGTCCGCAATCGCGGGGCGAAATTCCTCCATCACATCGAGTGCCAGCGCCGGGCGGTCATAACCGAGTGTGTGAAAGAAACCGAGATAGGAATCCAGCCCGACAAGCTGCAAACTCGCTTCGACATCTTTGCGCAGCAGTGAATACGCGAGGCTCAACAGCGCGTTGACCGGATCGGGCGGCGGGTAGTATTTGCGCCCGTCAAAACCCCACGCTGGATCGAGCATGGCACGCACCGCCTGAAAGTAGTATGCCGCAGCTTTACCCTCGAACCCACGCAGTTGATCGAGATCAGCGGCGGTGTCGCCGCGCTTGCCCATCGCCATCATGCCGTCGATAGCGGGTTGAATCTGCGGGACATCGTCGGTGCGGCGCATGAGCACCACCCGCTGATTGGCGACTTTTCCGGCGACAATGCGACGCGCAATTCTGAGCGACCGCTCGGAGTCATCGCATAGGCGAAGCTGTTGATGACGGAGTTCAGCAAAACGCGATTCGTTCTGGTTCAACCGCCCGTGAAACTTGCCGTAGTAGCTCATGAACACGACATCGATGTTCATTCTGAGCAGCAGCACCGCCGCCGGGGTGGTGAGTTGGACGTTGCCCATCAGGACAA
>JAPKMU010000488.1 GCA_026645745.1 Anaerolineae bacterium
GGCGGGTTCATTCGTGATAGAAGAACCCGCCCTTTTGATTCCAGTTTGCACAGATGAAAATAAGTTTAAACGACGCGGTGTGGGACAAACATGAAGTTTCAAGTGGGACATTGGTGGGCGAATGGATGGATGAGCATCGATATTGAGCCGATCGATGAAGCGTATTTTTACCCCATGCTTCACTACGTCATCACACGTTACAACTTGCCAGAACCCCGTGTCATCATGGATTTGGACGGCTGTTTTGCAAACTTTACCCTCCTCGGATCAAGAGTGCTGCTGTCCATCGATCCTTGGAACTTCTCCTTTGGAATTGAAGACCCCGGTGTGTGCAAAGCAGTGATGGCAGATTTGCAGGCACTTCCACCTGACTTCTTCGATAGAATTGAACCATGACAAGCGCATTCGCTCACCGAAGCGATGACTTTTTCAAAGAGGATTTGAGCAGATGCAGCAGTTGAGAATTACCCGAACAGTGATTCGTCTATTGGTGGTTTCGTTGTGTGTTTTGATCTTCATTGTCGGGCGGTTTATTCTTCAACCCGAACGCCTGCTAGAAAGGGCAAATGAAGCAGTCGAACAAGGTGAATTCGATAGTGCAGTTGGTTATCTCACTATATATCTAGCCATGAACTCCAACAGCAGCACTGCCTACTTCAATAGAGGAACAGCCTACTTGAGTCTAGGTGAATTTGAGCGTGCTATTCATGATCTTGGAGAAGCGATCAGAATTAACCCGGAATACGTTGACGCTTTTAATAATCGAGGACTTGTCTATATGGATCTGGGAGAGTATTCACACGCCCTTGATGACTTTGCTCAGGCGTTAGCCATTGATCCGGAGGGGGCTTCCGCCTATACGAATAGAGGAAATCTATACGGAAGAATTGGAGAATTTGAGCTTGCATTAAATGACTATGATCGTGCGGTTCAACTGGAACCTACGCGTGCGTTGGTCTACGCTAACAGGGGAATTGCTCTTGCCGGACTCGGTAGATACGATGAGGCAGAACGTGACCTCGAAACAGCTATTTCGTTAGATCCAACGTCAGCGGCTCCATACTTTACGTTAAGTTTTGTCTTTCGGGAGCGTGCCGAATACCCAACGGCGATAGAATACGTCACCCAATATTTGAACTTAATTGGCGATGAGGACACAGACGAAAGGCGGATTGCCACGCAGTTCCTAAGTGAACTAGAAACGCTAAACGAGGCAGATACAACCCCTTGAGAAATTTCGCTTCCGCGTGAGGATACAAATCAACCCGAAGCCTAAACGGAATAACTGCGCCCATTGCTGAATTCGCGCACGAGATCGCGCACGTCATCATCGACGGTGTATCCCATCTGCTCGAATGTGCGGAGCATTGCCACCTCGTCAAGGCTTAGATCAGCGGCAAGCGTGGCTGCGAGGCGCATCTGTGCGATTCGCGCATCGAACGCCTGACGGGTGATGACCTCGCTGTTATGCCCTTCGATGTAAAACTGAGCGTCGAACGTGGTGAGGGTATCGATGAGCGCCAGTGTGCGCGCACTCGTGTAATACCATGTTGGCGCGTAGATTGCCGGATACAGACAATCCCCCAGAAACAAGACGCGATCCGGTTCGACAAACATCACACACGAGTCATTCGCATGATCGCCGCCGACATAATGGATGGCACAGGTGATTCCCCCAAGCTGAAGCGTCAGCGGGTTGAATTCACCCTCGTTGGGTATCACGATAGCGGGCATGACAATGTCAATCGAACGCGGTGCGGGCAGTTCGAGCTTAATGTTATCCGCACAAAAAGCGATTTCTTCGCCTGTTGTCACACGGGCGTCGAGCGCGGAATCGCTCCAGTCATAACTTGCAAGCACCCTAAGTTGATCGCGTGTGCGCGCGTGCGCAATCACGGGTGCGCCGATCTCCGCCGCGCCAAACACATGATCCCAATGCCAATGAGTCAGCGCGACGTGATCGGGCGCACGCACCCCAGCGGTTTTTAGGGCATCGAGAAACAAGCGCGCATGTGCCGCTGATGCACCTGCATCAAGCATGAGCGTGCGTTCTGTCCCGACCACCGCCGCCAACGAGGGGCGATCCGGTTTACCGGGAGACATCCAATACACATGTTCGGTCAACTGGCTCAATTGCGTTTCGGGCATGGTCAACCTTAGCTGAGTTGATCGCGCAGTTGTTCGATCAGCGTCCGCTGCGACTCAGTCAAGCGCTCCGGCACGGTGATTAACAGCCGCGCAAACAGATCGCCAAAGGTATCCGCCTGCCGCATGACGGGCATCCCTTTCCCCGGAATGCGGAACTTACGCCCGCTTTGCGTTCCAGCGGGGACTTTGAGTTTGACCGGGCGACCTAGCGTCGGGATTTCGACCTCACCGCCCAACATCGCCGTGAACATATCAATTTTGACTTCAGTCGTCAGGTTGTCGCCTTCGCGCGTGAAGTTCGGGTCAGGATCAACCGTGATCACGAGATAGAGATCACCCGGTTTGCCACCGCCCGCCCCCGGTTCACCTTCACCGCTCATGCGGACTTTCGTGCCGTTGGTCGCACCTGCCGGAATATTCACCCGAAGCTGACGATCACCTTTGGTTACGATTCGCGTCGCGCCTTGATACGCCTCGCGCAGTGAGATCGTCACGGGTTGTTCGATGTCACTGCCGACCATCGCGCCGGTTCTGCCACCAAACGGGTTGAAACCTGCATTTCCGCTTGCTCCCCCAGAAGCACGCCCGCGTCCTCCGAGGATCGTCTCGAAGAAACTGCCAATATCCCCGATATCAAAGCCGTCGCCGCCGTTTTGGGTGTACGTGCGGGCAGCACCCGCCCCGGGGAATCCCTGTGGACTGACCGATCCGAAGCGGTCATACATTTCTTTCTTCTGCGGATCGCTCAAAACCTCATACGCCTCGTTGAGTTCTTTAAACTTCTCTTCGGCTTTGGGGTCATTCTGATTCGCATCAGGGTGATACTTTTTCGCAAGGCGTCGGAACGCCTTTTTGATGTCCTTCTCGTCGGCGGTTTTGGGCACGCCGAGGATGTCATAATAATTTTTCGGCATAGTTGCTCCGCCCATCCCTATTCTACGTGTATAGATAGCATAGGGCGCGGTGTGTATGAAATCAATCAGAATGCGGAAATTCTTATAGAGGTTTTGTGGCACCCCGTCCAACTTTCGGTTGGACGGGGCGAGGCGTACTGATTTACGGGTGATTCCCCGTGCTTTCGGTCACGTAGAGTGTGCCGCCGATGAACGTGCCGGAGCTATAGCTGCCAACCCACACGTCATAGCGACCGGTCGCCGGGCTGGAGAAGTCAATCGTCGGATTGAGCGTTCCGAACGAGTCATCGCTGCAATAGTACGATCCGTTCGGCGCATTGATGACCAGCGTCGAGTCACCGCTGCCGATGAAGTAGAACCGCAGCGTCGGGAACGCACCAGAGGTGTAGTT
>JAPKMU010000489.1 GCA_026645745.1 Anaerolineae bacterium
AATCAAGCCGATGATGAAGAAGCCAATGTCATACACCAGCCAATCATCGCCCGCCCGAATATGATGTATGCCAAGAATCCAATGATTCACGATGCTGTCGAACAGATTGAACCCGCCCGCGCCAATCAAAACGCCGCCGAATGCAATACGCGGCGAAAATGGTGCTCCCACGCGGTTGATCGCCCGCCACACAAGCACCAAACCAACCGCCGTGATCCCATACATGGCGCTGTGAAAAATACCATCCCACAGTGTGTTGAGTTCTAATCCCGGCACGGTGGTATCCGTCACAATACCGCTGACAAGATGATGCCACTGTAAAAGTTGGTGCAGCACGATTCCATCAAAAAAGCCGCCCATCCCAAACCCTAAGATGATGCTTGCCCGCATGAGCGGCACGCGCCCGCGTTCGACTGTAACCGAATTAGCCATTTATGCGCCTCCCTGACGATAGGAGATTAACGCCCCCTCGGTACGCGATGCACAACCTGAACGGCTATTCACGAACCCCCTGATCTGCCTATCAACGTCTCTACACGTCAGCCGTTACGAGCGGCTGTTCTTCCGGCAGATGATTAAGCAGGTCTAGCGTTGGGGAGGCGACACACGCATGGAATATCAACCCAGAAATCGGTCGATCAATACGAGCCAACAGGAACGCGCGCTGTATATCCTTTCCGGCGCGGTGTTGATTGCATTTGGTTTATACAAGCGCGGGGCAGCGCTGGCGGCGATTCCAGTTGGCTTATTTGTCGCGGCAAAAGGCGCGATGAGGAGCAGCCCGCTAAATCCGCCGCAGGTGAGCGTGCCGCATGAGCAGGGCGTTCATGTCCACGAAACAACGACGATCCGCGCCGCCGCCAGCGAAATTTATGCGCGGCTGAAAGACCCAGAAACGCTGGAGCAGATTCTTGATCCAGTGGAGCAGGTGAATGTTGGCGATCCTCAGCACGGTGAATGGGTGATCGGGCTGCCGGGGGGCGCGCAAACGACGCTTGCCGTTGAATTGATCAACGAAGCACACGGCGAAGTGATTGCATGGCGCTCCGCTGCGGGAAGCCCAATCGCACACGCGGGATCGGTGCGGTTCATGCCGTCAAGTTCGGCTGATGAAACCGAAGTGCGCGTCGAAATGGAGTATGTGCCCCCCGCCGGAATGATTGGCGTGGGAATCGCAAAGGTACTCGGCGTTGAACCGGGAATCCTCGCGGCGGAAGCGCTGAACAACCTGAAGCAGTTGATCGAAGACGGTGAGATCACGCACACCAAAGCGAAGCGTAAACGCAAAAAACGCGTACAGGACGCGGACGATCAGTCCACGTGACCCTCAGAAGGAATCGGGGGAACGCTGCCGCGTTAACTCGATTCCGCTGCTTTTTGTGAAGTCAGCATCAATGCCATCAAGACTTGTTCTTCGATCTTCAAGCCCGGATCATCGGCTTTGACTTCCGCGAGCTTTTCGTCGTAAAGCGAACGCAGTCGATCTTCCATGAAAGCGTCAATCACGCCCGGATGAATATAATAAGCGCGGCTGACGCTTGTCGTGTTGCCGAGAATATGCGCCACCGCTTTAACGCCTTCGCGTAAACATTTCTTTTTCGCTGTCTGAGAACCGCTCATGCAGAGTTCGCGCACCATGTTGACCGATCCACCCCACGTTCGGAACATCTTCGCCGTAAATGGTTTACCGGTGATCTCATGTAAATAGGCGTTCACATGCGACGAGTCGATTGCGTGCGGCATGCCGTTTTCATCCAAATACTGAAAGAGCGTTTGACCGGGAATATCTTGTGTTTTGTGGACGAGCGCCGCCAGTCTTTTATTTTTCAACGTGATCGTGTGCGCTTTGCCGCTCTTGCCGATGAATTGAAACGTAATCTCCGCCCCGTTTACCTGCACATGCTCGTCTTGCAATGTGGTTAGCCCATAAGTTTCGTTATCGCGCTTGTATTCTTCGCTGCCAACACGGATCAGTGTTTGATCGAGCAGCGAGACGACCAGCGCGAGGACTTTTTGACGGCTCAGTTCAGGGGCGCGCAGATGCCGCTGAATCGTCCTTCGGAGTTCCGGCAGCGCATCCCCGAATTCGATCAGGCTCTCGAACTTTTTCTCGTTGGCAATCGCCGTCCAGTTTGGATGATAGATGTACTGCTTGCGTTCTTTTTCGTCCCTCCCGGTTGCCAGCAGATGTCCGTTCTTTTTAGGCGAAATCCATACATGTTTCCATGCTGGAGGGATCGCCAGCGCTTTAATCCATTCGATCAGCGCTGCATCGGTGATGCGCTCGCCTTTAGTGTTGAAATACGCGAAGCCTTTCCCCTGCTTCTTGCGCGTATAGCCTCTGGAATCAGGGGAAATGTACCGGAGTGATGCTGCTTCGAGCCGTTCGGTGAGTTCGTCATCGGTATAAATTGACATGGGCATGATCCGTCGTCGAGTGATCACCGTTTAGATTAATCACGCTGGGGTATCCAAGCATGAGCAGAACCGCCTATCCTTACTGGGTAAGCCGCGTCATTTTCGCGCGCAGTTTTCCAAAAAACCCGCCAATCTGCTGATCACATGCCTCGCCGATGTGCGTATTGTGGATCGGGCATAAGGAGACAGGCATGGATAACTACTCGTTTGACTTAGCGCGTATCTTTTTAGGTGATCTTTCGCTTCTGTTCTTGTTTGAAATCGTGTTTCGCACAGTGATTCTATTCGCGTATTTGATCATCAATATGCGTTTCATCGGGCAGCGCAGCGTCGGGCAGCTATCCTCATATGAGATCGCGTTGATCGTTGCGCTCGGCTCGGCGGCGGGTGATCCGCTCTTTTACGTGGATGTGCCGCTTGTTCACGGCATGGTGGTGATCACGCTGCTGGTGCTGCTTTCGCGGATCGTGACTGCGCTGGGGGCACGCTCCCGGCGGATCAATACACTGCTGGAAGGGCGCACGATCCGGCTTGTGAATGACGGGTACCTAGATTATGCAGGTGTTCAACAGTCTGTCTTATCCGCCGACGAGATTTATATGGAAATGCGGCAGGTGGGAATTCTCCATCTCGGCATGGTCAAACGCGCTTACCTTGAGACAGACGGCATGATCAGCGTTTTTCGCTACCCAAAAGATCGGATCAAACCGGGGTTGTCGATTGCACCGGAAGGCGATCCACGTGGCGCGGTCATTCCGGATGATGATTATTTCGTATGTGAGCGCTGCGGCTATTACAAGCCTTCCCCGGCGATCACCCGCGAAACCTGCCCGAACTGCCATCATGATGTGTGGATACATCCGGTCATCACGCACGACATCGAATTAAAAATGCAGTAGGCTATACGGTATCGCCTACGCGCATGTCAGGAAAATTCGATGACCACGAACAACTTTGCGCCAAACTTGGAGACGCAGCCGCAGACCGGTATCGTCGAAAAGCTCGTTGTGCAGGGT
>JAPKMU010000048.1 GCA_026645745.1 Anaerolineae bacterium
GTGATAGTGAGTGTTTGGGATGTTCCATAATGGACGATGCCGCCCCCACAGCCAGTACCGCCGTCGTTGTCATCGATCAGCGAATTGGTGATGGTAAGCAATCCAGCACTGGCGATGCCGCCGCCAAAACTCGTCGCCCGGTTGTGACTAATCGTCGAAGCATCAATTGTCGCCGTCGCGGGTGCCCAGAGGGTAATTCCAGCGCCGGTGTCCGCCTCATTGAGATCGAGCAGGCTGTTATTTTGAATGTGGAGCGTAGAACCCGCCAGCGCATACACCCCGCCGCCAAACACCGTTGCGATGTTGTGTATAAGATCAACGTAGTCCAGCGTGAGCGATGCGTTGGAATAGAGCAAGATTGCGCCGCCGTCTTCAGCACGGTTATCGCTTATTGTACTAGACGTGATAGAAGCGATTGAACCTTCGCCGTAGTATGCGCCGCCGTCCGCATTATTGCCGCCGGAGCTGTTGGCGATATTCGCTGAGAACGTTGTGCCACTGATCGTCGTTGTTCCCGTGCTGTTGTTGTAGATGCCGCCACCGTGCAGCACGGATGCGTTGGCAGTGAACTGTGTCCCGCTTTGGCTGATCAGCGTTCCGCTGCCGGACTGATACAATCCGCCGCCAAAATGGGCGGCTGCGTTGGTGCTGAGCGACGCAGCATTGAGAGTCAGCGATCCGGCGTTGGCTATCCCGCCGCCGTTGTAAGCACTGTTCCCGTCTTGGAGGTTAACGCCGCCGATCACCGTACCTGACTGCGCAATGACGGTCGCACCGCTGGCGATATTGATCCCGCCGCCGTTACCGGAGCTGTTCGAGTCACTGTCGGCATGATTTCCTTGGATTGTGACTCCGTTCAGCGTGAGCGTGCCTCCGATAACCTGAATTCCACCGCCGTCCGTGTAGGCGCTGTTGGTATTGATCGTCCCGCCGTTAACCGTCAGCGTGCCAGTCATGCCAATCCCACCGCCGTATAAAGCGTTCGCGTGGTTGTCATCGACATGGCTGGAGTTGAGGATCACGATGGCTGTTGTCGTGATGCGAATTCCACCGTTGCGATCATCCGATTGATTATTGATGATGCTGCTGTTTGTGACCGTGAGCGACCCATCGACAGCAATCCCGCCACCGCTGAAATGTGACGTGTTACCGGAGATTGTGCTGTCGGTGATGGTTGTTGTCGTCGGCTCCCAAAGCCCGATCCCACCGCCATACAGCGCCTCGTTCGAGTCGATCAGGCTGCTGTTCTCAACATCCAACGTTGAGCCATCAAGGGCTAAAATACCGCCGCCGAAGTTTGTTGCGACATTCGTGAGCAGTTCAACCGCGTTAAGCGTGAGATCAGCGCTGTTGTATAACAGAATCGCGCCGCCGTCTTCGGCGTGGTTACCGCTCATGGTGCTGGTCGTAATCGTCCCGAGTGAGCCGTCGCCGTAAAATGCACCACCGTCGCCGTTTGCCCCACCCATACTGTTCGCGTAGTTGTCGGAGAAACTGGCATCGGTGATCGATGCTGTCCCTCCGTCGCTGTAAACTGCACCGCCGTGCAGTACCGCTGTATTTCCGCTAAACAGGGTATTGTTCAGGATTGTGAGCGCAGCATTCTCTGCGTATATCGCACCACCATGCGCCGTCGCGTTATTTGTTGTGAATGAGGCGCTGCTAATCGTTGCCAGTGTGGAGATGTACATGCCGCCGCCGCGCGCCGCTTGACAATTGGATACTGCTACATTCGTCAGGTGAGCCGAGCCAGCGCGAATGCAACCGCCATCTTCCCCGGGGGGCGCACTTCCGCCGCTCACAGCGAGGTTTTGCAAGGTTAGCACACCGCTGGTTACGTCGAAGACGCGCACACTGCCGCCGCCGGAGATTATCAGTCCAGAGACAGCGCTGCCGTCAATCGTCAGCGTTTTGTCGATGACGAGCTGACTGCTTAATGTAATCGTTGAACCCAAGGGAATGCTTGCTGAAAAGATGATGGAATCGCCGCTGCCAGCGCTGGCAATCGTCTCCCGTAGGCTGCCAGCGCCTGAGTCATTGATGTTCAGAACAGTGAGGGTCGCCGCTTGCGTGGGCAGCGGCGTGACGATGAAGAACCCGAAAGAAAGGAGTACTCCGGTGAGGAGCAAATACAAAATACGTCGATGCATAGAAACCTCGTGTTGACGACGATGGTTGACTGCGAAGGTTCAGAGGTGTATCTACATCGATTTCATTGTATATAGGATGTGGCTTGCATTCCTTAAAGTGTAAAAATTCTCGATCATTTGAGAGAGAAAGTAAGGCGGGGCGCAGCGGTGATCAGACTTCACTTTTGACAACCTGAGCGACCACGAGCGCAAGCCCCGCCGGAAGTATCCATAGAACGATACGACCGCCGAGCATGAACAGCAGCGTGACTGCCACAATACCAACGATGAAACCATTGTTTTCCCGGAAGAACAGTGCCCGTGCGTGAACCGCGTGCGAAGAATACGCCCGGAACATCTCTGTATTAGCGCTCAGCCAATTCGCCGCCTTAGCCATATATTCCAAGATTTGTGTGTCTGTTCATGCCGCGCATCACATTCCTCTGAATCACGGCGAATCAGGGGTGCAGTCTGCAAAATCGAAATAAGGTTTCGCAGAGTCGAGTATAATTTTAGACTTGTGAATCCAGAGACCCTACCATGAGAATCCTTGAAACTGAACGCCTCCTGATCCGCCATTTAGAGCAAGCGGACGCTGCTTTTATTCTTGAACTGCTCAATGAGCCGGGCTTCATCCGTTTCATTGCTGATCGCGGAGTCAGAACGCTGGCGGATGCGGAGCGCTACCTTTTGCAAGGTCCGATCGCGAGCTACGCGAAACACGGCTTCGGCTTGTTTGCCGTCGTGCTCAAAGAAACCGGGGTGCCGATTGGCATGTGCGGGCTGATAAAGCGAGATGAACTGCCGGATGTTGATCTTGGCTATGCCTTGCTGGAGCGCTACTGGAAACAAGGTTACGCTCAGGAAGCTGCCGGAGCCGTGCTGGCATATGGCAAGAGCATCGGTTTGCAGCGCATTGTTGCGATTACGGCTCCTGATAACGATGCGTCCGCGAGAGTGCTGGAGAAAATCGGACTGCAATTTGAGCGTGTTATCCATTTGCCAACACTCGGCGGCGAAAGCCGACTCTTTGTGCCACGCACTACGTTAACCTCTTGACAGTGGTGCAAATATGTCATACTCTGATTGAGAACGTTCTCATTTGTTGCAATGATTATTTTGTTGTGGATTTGATACGTGCCAAAACGCCCAACCATAATTGATGTCGCCAAGCTCGCCGGCGTTTCTAAAGCTACTGTAGCGCGGGTCGTCAACGGGCAGAAAGACATCGTAAGTCAAGAAACACAAGATCGAGTGATGGAAGCGGTCGACAAGCTTGGCTACGAACGCAACTCGATCGCGGGTAGTTTGCGCACTGACAAAACGTACATGATTGCCCTTTCTATCCCCGATATAACCAACCCCTTCTGGCCCGAAGTCACACGCGGCGTCCAAGATACGCTTGAAACGTCCGAATATGCAGTCGTAACCGTCAACAGCGATTGGGACGCGGCTCGTGAATTAAAGTATCTGAAAATGGTTCGCCGCAACCGCTTTGACGGGCTGATCATCAACCCAACGGATGCCAATAATACGCATTTTCATGATATGGAAGTTCCAATCGTGCTGCTTGGGTCAGGGAACGGCTATGCGGGTTACGATTCTGTTGGCAGTGATACCGAAAGTGCTGTGCAAACAGCCTTAAACTATCTTCACAGCCTAGGACACCGGCGGATCGCGCTGATCGCTGGGTTATCCGTGCGGCGCAAGAATACCAATCGTTATCACACCTATGTTGATTTTTTGGCACGCCATCATCTCAGGCTCGACCCTGATTTGGTGATTCACGGCGATTTTTCACTGCAAGCCGGACGAGATGCCATGCGCCAATTACTCAGTCTGCCGCATCCTCCAACAGCGGTGTTCGCTGCAAACGATATTATCGCTATCGGGGCAATGCAGACGGCTGCTTCTATGAACTGGCGCATCCCAGAAGACATTTCAATCATTGGCATGGACGACATTTATATGGCTTCAACTGCCCTACCTCCACTCACCACCATTGCAAAGCCCAAATATGAGATTGGAGTCGAGGCGGCTCGACTGCTGCTTGCCCGTTTGGAAATGGGCGATGAGATTCCGATTCAGTCTGTCCGGCTGCCCTGCGAATTAGTGGTGCGGGGGTCAACAGCACCCCCGGCGGAAGGAACAGATCGCGCGTGAGGACTTTTCATTTGCGCTCAATGAGAACGTTCTCATTGAGCAAAGGCGAATGAGCAATTGCGCCCGGATTTTCAGAAGGATGTCTGAACAGGATCAAACATGTTGGAAGAGCAGATTACATCATCCGAAAAGCGTCGGGAACTGCTGAGCCGGGCGATTGGCTGCCTGCAAGGGCTGGCGGTCGGTGATGCGTTTGGCGACCTAGGGCGGAATCACGAATATCGCCTGCGCTACGGCATCATCACCGATCTGTATGCCGGGGCGCAGAGTACGGATGATACCGAGTTCGCCGTTCTCACCGCCCAAACATTGATCGACTGCGGCGGCAATCTGACTTATGAAACGCTGATGGCAGCGTGGGATAAGTACATCCTTCAACAGGGCGGCATGTTCGAGCGTGGTGGCAAGCCGCTTTACGGCGCAGTTGCCAATCTTCAGCGCGGCATTTTTCCGCCGCTTTCTGGCAGTGACAACGTTCAGAACAACGATGACGGCGCAGCGATGCGCATCGCTCCTGTTGGTATCCTGTGCGCGGGTAATCCGCAACGGGCGGCAGCACTCGCCGCTCTCGATGCACAGGTCAGCCACGCTAACGACGGCATCTGGGCTGCCCAAGCGGTCGCGGCAAGCGTCGCGGTAGCAATGGTAGGCGGCACGGTTGATGCCGTTGTGCAAGCCGGGCGCGCTGTAATCCCGGACGATTCTTGGCTTGCGCGCGCCATGAACCGGGCAATGCACATCTGCGACGAGCACAGCGATTTGTTCACCGCGCTGGAGCAGCTTCATGTGCAGTTGTGGACACCTGTTCATTCTATGGCGGCAGAAGCCATTCCGCAGGCATACGCTATCTTCCGTCTGACGAAGGGCGATTTTCGTCAGGGCATGATCTGGGCGGGCAATTTTGGACGTGACGCCGACACCATCAGCGCCATTGTTGGCGCACTGTCGGGCGCAATGCACGGCGAGTCGATCATCCCACCGGCTTGGGCTGCGATGGTCGATAAACCGGCTGGCGTGTGCTTGAAATTTGCTGCCCAGCGTTCAATGCGGCGGCTGGCGGAGCAGTTGGTAGCACTTATCCCTTAGGGATTAGCTCGCACGTGCGGCTGCGTGCGGTTAATTGGACAAATAGTGATTAGGAGAATAGCTCATGTGGCAACGAAGCAGGTTCATCAGTTTGGTACTCTTCGCCCTGATATTGGTGATCCCCGTGGGCGGGATTACGCTGGCGCAAGATGTAGTGACCATTGAATGGTGGACGGTCAACTCTGAAGAGTATTCGGAAGAAGTGCAGCGGGCGCTCGTTGAACAGTTCAATGCTGAGCATCCGAACATCCACGTCAACATCACCGTCCTTCCTGAAAGTGGTTTTACTGAGCGCATGACAACCACATTAGGTGCGGGATCTGGCGCACCTGATGTTGCCTTCTTCTGGGACAACAACTGGTTCCCGCAGGCACTAGATTTGACCGCCTACATCGAAGCCGATCCAGACATCAACCCCGAAATGTACTTCGAGGGATTCTGGAACACGCGCGCGGTTTGGCAGGACAAGATCGTTGGCTTGCCCTTGGGCGTAGGCGCGAACTTCGTCATGTACAACAAGGACGTGTTCGATGAGATGGGTGTTCCCTATCCAAGCCCGGATTGGACGACGGATGAATATATTGCGACTGCCGTCGCTCTAACCGACCCTGAGCTGCGCCGATGGGGTGGCGACCGTCCGCGCGGACCGTTCCGCGCAATTTGGCGCAACTACGGCGCGTTCCCTTACAGCGATGACAGCACCACCGTTGAGGGCTTCCTGAACAGTGATGCAGCGGTTGCTGCCTACACGTGGCTGTGGGATCTGGTCGCCAGTGGCGCAACGCCGACTCCTGCCGACATCGAAATTCTCGGCACCGAGGGGACGGGACCCATCGATCTGTTCCTCGCGGGTCGCTTGGCAATGGCAACACTGAATCAGGGACACGTCCTCACTGCCGTTGAGTCGGGCGTGAACTTCGGTATTGTGCCGGAACCGCAAATCCCCGGTAACGAACGCTATGTTAACGCTTGGTCGCTAACAGCGTCGGTCTGGGCTGGTACTGCACACCCCGACGAAGCTTATGAATGGTTGAGCTATTGGGTCGGACCGGAAGGACAGCAGTTCTTGATGGAGAACGGGCAGTTCTTCCCGTCGCTCCCCACTGTTCTGGAAACCCATCCGGATGCTGACGAAGACTACGTCCAAGCGTTCTTCCAAGTGCTGGAACATCGTCAGGTTGCAGAATGGGTTAATGCCCATCCATGCAACAGCACCGTTCTGCGTGCCGCTGTTGATGCTTGGGATCTGATCAACCTCGGCGAAATCGAACGAGACGAAGTGGAAGCAACGCTCGACAGTTTGGTCGAGCCAGCGCAGGCAGCACTCGACGAGTGCGTGGGTCGTCTGGGCGGCTAGTACATCGTTTGGGGGATGGTCGAAACCATCCCCCGTATGCCCACTTTCGGCAATCAAAAGCGGAGTTTTTCATGCTGGCAGCATGGCGCAGAATGAATCCACTGGCACGGCGCGAAGCCTTAGAGGCTTATCTAGCGCTTTCGCCTTGGCTGTTCGGTTTTGTCGTGTTCACGATAATCCCGATCGCCGTATCGATTTTCCTGAGCTTCACGCAGTGGACGATTGTCGAACCACCGACTTGGATCGGCATAGACAACTATGTGCGCATGTTCACCCGTGACCCGCTTTTTTGGCAGTCACTGAAAGTCACCGGGTTGTTCGTGCTTATCTCACTGCCGCTCAAGCTGGTCTTTGGGCTGGCATTGGCGCTGCTGCTGAATAATCGGTTGCCCGGCATGAACTTTTTCCGAACAGTCTTCTACATCCCGGCTGTCATCTCTGGCGTGGCGGTTTCATTGATGTGGATGTGGCTGCTCCAGCCCGATACCGGCGTAGTCAACACATTGTTGGATTATGTCGGCGTGCGCGGTCCCAACTGGTTCTGGGACAAAGACTGGGCACTGCCTTCGGTCGCCCTCATGAGTGTGTGGAAAGTTGGCGGCAGTGCGATCATCTATCTGGCTGGCTTGCAGAATATTCCGGCACAGTTATATGAAGCCGCAGAAATCGACGGAGCCGGACGCTGGGGACGATTTTTGCGCATCACCATCCCGCTGCTGACGCCGACGATTTTCTTCCAACTCATCATTGAAATGATCGACTCTTTCAAGGTCTTCACTGAAGCCTTCGTCATCACGCAAGGTGGTCCGCTCAGATCGACTTATTTTTACATGCTCTATTTTTACGAGGAAGCCTTTCGCAACTTCAACATGGGTTATGCGTCAGCCCTTGCCCTCTTCCTCACGCTGATCATTCTTGCAACGACCATTTTCATCAATTACACGTCCAAGCGATGGGTGTACTATGAGTCTGAATAGCAGCGCGGCACGCACAAACGACTCGCTCGTTGATAGGGATCGGCAGCTGCGGCGCTCTAATCGGACGACCGCGCTGCGCAGATTAGCGGGCAACGGATTTCTATACTTCATTATGGTCGTCTTGGCGCTCATCTTCATGATCCCGCTTCTCTGGATGTTTACAACGTCGCTCAAGACCCGGCAGGAGATTTTCGTCTGGCCCCCGACTTGGCTGCCAAATACGCCGCAGTGGGGCAATTACGTCGAAGCCTTCGACAAATACCCCCTTGCCCGCTTCATGTTTAACAGCGCAGTGCTGGTTATGATCAATTCGCTCGGTGAGGTGTTATCTGTCCCGCTGATCGCCTTCGCTTTCGCCCGGCTGCGCTTTCCGGGCAGGAAAATCCTATTCATCTTGATGCTCAGCACCATGATGATTCCCGGACAGATCAAGCTGATCCCCTTGTTTTCGATGTTCTCCCGGCTGGGAATGATCGGCACCTACTGGCCCTTAGTTTTGCCATCGTTCTTCGGCAACCCGTTCTTCATCTTCCTGATGGTTCAGTATATGAGGACGATTCCGCGCGATCTGGACGAGGCGGCTCGAATAGACGGTGCTAGTACGTGGGTGATCCTCTATCGCATAATCCTGCCGCTGTCTCTGCCAGCCGTAACCGTCATGCTGGTGTTCACCTTCCTATGGACATGGAATGACTTCATCTCGCCGCTGATCTACCTGAGTGATTTCAACAGCTACCCGATCTCGGTCGGACTGGCGTTCTTCCAAGGGCGATACAGTGTTGAGTGGAACATGTTTATGGCAGCTACGCTGATCTCAATCATCCCCGTATTGGCGTTGTACTTCTTCGCGCAGCGCCACTTGATCGGCGGCATTTCGACTCTGGGGTTGAAAGGTTGAGGCATGTTCACGCTGGAAGACTTTAAGCGCCGAGCGCGGGGCAGTCTGCTCGGCGCAGCGATCGGTGATGCGATGGGTGCACCCTGCGAGGGCATGACACGAGCGGCTATCCGTGAACGCTACGGCGTCATCAAGGATTTTCTCAACGATGAAGCCGTTGGTACTGACGATACTGATTTTACGCTCTTTAACGCTTGGCTTCTGCTGGAATATGGCTCAGACATCACCCCTGAGATTGTGGCAAGTGAGTGGCGTGATAAGCTGCTGAGTGGTCATTACCCGTATCGCCCCGGAGGGTTCAGCGACGTGATTGCCGGGCGTAACCTATTGGCAGGGCTGAATCCTCCGCAGTCGGGTGCTTTCAACCATCAAAGCTGGAGCGATGGGGTCGCTATGGCGATCAGCGGTGCTGGCATCATCAGCGCAGGTAAGCCGGAACAGGCGGCAGCGCTGGCAATGCGACTCGGCAGTGTCTCTAATGCCCGCGACGGCATCATGACTGCGCAAGCGGTAGCGGCTGCTATCAGCATGGCAATGGTTGGCGCATCGCCAGCAGAGATGATAGCGGCAGCACTGGCATGTGTCCCTGCCGACTCTTGGACTGGACGCGCGCTCGCCCGTGCGGCGAAAATTCAAGCGGACGATCTAGAAGCTGCACTTGATCAAATTGATGATCAACTTATCGTGCATTGGTGGTCGTGGGCTGATCTGGCGACGGAAGCTGTGTCAGTAGCGCTGGCAATTTTTCTTGCCGCAAACGGCGATTTCGCGCGTTCCGTTCCCGCCGGAGTTCGCATGGGACGTGATGCTGACACCATCGGCGCTATCATCGGAAGTTTGGCTGGCGTTTATGGTGGAGAGAACGCCATCCCACAAGCGTGGCGGGATCGCGTAACTGTCTCTACCGGAAAATGCATTGGTTTTATCGCTGGACGGCGCATCACCGATATGGCAGACGCGTTGGCTGAACGCGCATGGGAAGCACTTCATGAATGAAGTCATCAATCAACGCGAGCGTTTCCTCGGAACGATGTATGGCTTGGCATATGGCGATGCAGTGAGCTTTCCAGCACTCTTCCACCGTTTTCAGCACCCCGATATTCCGCGCAAACGTCACCAGTTTCTCTGGCGTCAGAACGCCCAACTGGACGAACAGGGCATTTCGAGAATGATGCTGCCCTTTACCCACCGCACAGCCAGTCAAACACTGGAGCTGTGTCCGACCGATGACACGGAATGGGCAGTCTTCACACTACTGGCGATGCTAGAAGGCGGTGCTGTGCCTGAGAGCTTTCTTGCCGCTTGGAAGACTCAGATTCTGCTGGCTAAGTCTCAGATTCACACCAGCATTTCTGAACACGCCGCCATCGAAAATTTGGAGCGCGGATTGCTGCCGCCTGCGACCGGAAACGACAATCCGCTGTATTACGAAGACTGCGCTGTTGTCCGCGCTGTGCCTATTGGTCTCGTTTGTGTTGGAAATGCTGACCGTGCAGCGCACCTCGCTGAAGCAGACGCACAGATCACCCAAGCTGAAGATGGTGTATATGCCGCACGAGCGATGGCAGCGGCAGTTGCTGAACTGGCGGGTGGTACTCCACTGGAAACAGCGCTCCGCCGTGCCCGTAAGGAGTTTCCGCAAGGGTCTTGGATCGCCTATGGCGATCAAAAGGCGCGTGACTGCCTTTCGGAGATCGAACAAACAGCCGATTTGCCCCTTCTGCTCACCTCACGGGTTATCAACAGCGTTTATTCATATGGCAGCGTCGCACCGGAGACTTTGCCAGCCGCCTTTGTTATTGCTGAGGCATGCGGCGGACACCTGTACGAGGCGGTTACATTGGCGAACAGCATTGCCAAGTCTGCCGATTCGCTCCCGGCGATGGTTGGGGCGTTGTGTGGTGCAGTGCAAGGGATAGGAGTCTTAAGCCAGAGGTGGCGCGAGGCGCTGACCACGCTTCGTGGGTTGAGTCTTCCCTTCTTAAAAGGGATAAACCTCGAAACGCTCACCGAGCGACTGCTCGAGAAAGTCGAAAGCTCATGAATTTTCCGCGCGACTATGGCGACCGTGTTTACGCAGGGTGGCTGGGAAAATGCATTGGCGTGCGTTTCGGCGCACCGCTGGAAAATTGGACTTACGAGGAAATTCGGGACAACTTGGGTGAACTGACAGGGTATGTTGCCGAAGATCGCGGCAAAATTTTCAAACCCGATGACGACACCTCAGTACCTTTAATCCTGCTCGGCGCGTTAGAGAAGCATCCCGCACCATCTGAAATTACGGCGGCTGATTTTGGTGATGCTTTGCTCAACGCTGTAGGCTGCGAGCATGGATCGTTTTGGTGGGGCGGATACGGTATTTCGACCGAGCACACCGCTTATCTTAACCTTCTGGGTGGGATTCCTGCTCCACGTTCCGGCAGCATCGCTCAAAACGGAAAGGCACTGGCGGAGCAAATAGGCGGGCAGATCTTCAGTGATATCTGGGGGCTGCTGCTGCCGAACAACCCACGCGATGCAGCCGATTTGTCAGAACGTGCTGCCAGCGTCTCACATGATGGCGCGGGACTGCATGGCGCGCGCTTCATTGCCGCAACGGTGAGCGCAGCCTTCAGCGAACGAGATCCGCGCCGCCTGATTGAGATCGGGCTGGAGCAAGTACCGCACGACAGCGACTATGATCGGGTGATGCGGGCAATGCTGGCATTTCATACCACTTGTTCCGATGACTGGCGCGCTGCCTTCGCCTATCTAAAAGCAAACTTCGGCTATCAACACTATGCAGGCATCGTGCCAATCATTCCTAACGCCGGAGTAGTAGCGCTGGGGCTGCTTTATGGCGCGGGCGACTTTTCGCGGGCGATTCAGATTGCGAATATGGCAGGATGGGATACCGACTGCAACGTGGGAAACGTCGGAGCGATCATGGGAGTCTCCGTTGGCATAAATGGCATCGAAGCACGATGGCGTGAGCCGATGAATGATCTCCTGATCACCGCCAGCCTGATCGGAACACACAGTTTGCTGACGATTCCGGGGTGTGCCGACCGATTGGTGCGCTTGGGTCAGCAGTTAACGGGAGGGGAAAGCGATCCACGCGCTCCCCGATGCCATTTTACCTATCCCGGCTCGACGGGCAATTTTCAAGCTTGGGGCGACAAGGGGCGACCGATCCATCTGCTGCAAACGCAAGTCAACGGCGTGCCTGTGTTACGCACAGCGATCCGCAAGCTGAACAAGAAAGGCGAAATCCGCGTTTTCACCCGCACGCATTACCGCACATCCGAGTTGGGTTCCAACTACTACGGCGCGGCATTTACGCCTCTTCTATATCCCGGTCAAACCATCCGCGCTCGGATGCAGATTCCATCTGATGCACCCGACACCATCCACGCCGCATTATTCGTCTATGACGTGAATCACCAAAAACTACATCAAGCGGCTGCCGAACCGCTGATGGCTGGTGAGTGGCACGATCTGACCTACACCGTCCCACCCATGACTGACGCTCTGATTTCGCAAGTGGGAGTACTGCTGCGCAACACTGGCGAACTCTGGGAAACCGGGTCTTTCCATCTGGAACACTTGGATTGGGGTGGCGCGCCTCAGTTTCTCGGCACTTTTGCCCATGCAATCCCGGAGACTGGTGCGATCAGCGAGTGGACGTACTGGCGCGGCTACTGGCGGTTGGAAGACGGTGCATATCACGGCAGCGGGGTGCTGGAAAACGAGAGTTACACCGGCGATATTGGCTGGAAGGACTATACGATTACGGCTGAACTCACACCGCTAATCGGCGATCACCACCTCATCATGGCGCGAGTTCAAGGGGCACTGCACAGCTACGCCTTCGGATTATCGCCTGATGGCACGGTCACTCTGTATAAGAAAACCCGCAAAAATCAAGCGGTTGCCTCGGCAGCGTTCGTATGGCGGATGGGTGAAAGTGTTCGCCTAAAGCTGACTGTGCGAGGGAATCGACTGATCGCTGAAGTTGATGGCTGTGGACAACATCAGCGACTGGCATGGAATGATGACGAGTCGCCGTATCTGAACGGTCAGATCGGGTTAGCGTGCTGGCATGGGAGCCACACCGCCTACCACATGATAGAAGTAGGAAAGGAGCACTGACTCCGGTGGTTAAATTACACGAGTTTCAAGCCAAAGAACTCTTGGCGGCGCACGGCATCGACATCCCGCGCGGAATCGCTGCCAGCACCCCTGCCGAGGCGTGGGCTTTCGCCGCCGGGCTGCGCGCTCCGGTGGTGATTAAGGGGCAGGTATTCACGACCAGCCGTGCTGCGCTGGGATTGATTCGTTTCGCTGCCACACCAGCGGAAACACGCGCCGCTGCCGAAGCATTGTTGGGACAGCGCTTCGGAAAATTCACTGTCGAGCAGGTATTGATCGAAGAGCAGGTTGAGATCACCCATGAGTTTTACTTAGGGCTGATCATTGACAGCAAGCGTAAGTGTCCGGTGCTGCTGTTCAGCCGCGTCGGTGGGAGCGGCATTGAGGAACGGGCGGAAAGCACCCTGCGCAAGGAGATCGACGTGCTGCGGGGGTTGAGCGAAACTGAAGCGCTGGAAATGTGCCAGCAAGCGGCGCTCGATCCGGATCAGCAGGCAGTTATCGCCGCAGCCATGCTCAAATTTTATGCGACAGCACGCGCCTATGATGCCCGTTCAGCAGAGATTAATCCGCTGGTGGTCACGTCGTCTGGTGCAGTCATGGCGCTCGACGCGCGCTTCAGCATTGATGATTACTCGGTCTTTCGCCATCCTGATCTGGGTATCGAGATTGCGCGCGAATTTGATCACCCGCCCACCGCTCTAGAGAAGATCGCTTGGAAGGTGGAAAAAGACGATTACCGGGGCACGTTCTACTTCATCCAAATGCTGGAAGGATTTCCCAAAGGCAGTGGGGTGATTGGTTTTCACGGCGCGGGCGGGGGCGGCAGTATGTTGAATATGGACGCTCTGCTCAAGCAGGGGTTTCAGGTCGCCAACTTTGTCGATACCAGCGGTAACCCTCCTGCCAGCAAGGTCTACCGCGCCGCGCGGATCATCCTCAGCCAACCGAATATTGATGGTTATTTTGCTGGCGGCAGCGGCGTTGCCAGCCAAGAGCAGTTTCACTCCGCGCGCGGTTTGGTCAAAGCATTTATGGACGCACCGCTCAACGTTCCTGCTGTCATTCGCATCGGTGGCAACAGCGAGGAACAATCCATCGCCATTTTGCAGCGGGCAGCAGGCGTCTTGCCCGCTGCGGTTGAAGCGTATGGACGGGATGACAGCCCTGATACCTGTGCCGAGCGCTTGCGCGAGTTGATCGCTGAACACGTACCGGCTCCGCTGCCACCGCGCAGCCGACCTCAATCGCAAGAACCTTACTCGTTCGAAACGGTTACCGGGGGCACGATCACCTACGATCACGCCTTATGCCGCGCATGTGAAAGTAAAGTATGCGTGCAAACGTGCGTACCCAAAATTCTCTCGATTGTTGATGATGTGCCAGTTCTGAACATCACCCGCGAAAACGCAAAGACTGGCGGCTGCACCGAATGCCTTGCCTGCGAAGTCGAGTGCCATTTCTTGGGCAACCAAGGTGGTTTCATCCACCTGCCAATCCCCGATTTGGAGGGAAACGATGGCAATTCTGATTGATCACACCAAACGCGTATTGGTGCAGGGAATCACCGGACGCGAAGGACTGGCACGCACTCGTTTGATGCTGGATTATGGCACACAGGTTGTCGCTGGTGTCACTCCGTCAAAAGGTGGGCAGACGGCGCTTGGCGTGCCCGTCTACAACACCGTCGGCGATGCTTGCCAAAACAGCGGCGGCATCGATATTAGCGTCTTATTCGTACCAGCCCCACTCGTGAAAAGTGCTGCGCTGGAAGCGCTGGAAGCTGGCGTGAAATTATTGGTCATCGTACCCGATCGCGTGCCGCTCTACGATGTATTGGAGATCGCCGCTGCGGCGAAAGCGAATGAGGCGCAGATCATCGGTCCTAATACGCTCGGTGTACTTAGTCCTGAGGCTGGCGTACTCGGCATGATGGGCGGAAGCGCCGAGGCGATCCAGAAATGGGCAAAAGCAGGACCCGTAGGCATCACCAGCCGCAGCGGCGGCATCACCACCAGCATGGGCTATTACATTACTCGGAGCGGGATTGGTCTCTCGTCCCTCGTTCATGTGGGCGGCGACTCGGTAGTCGGGATGACTCACGCTGATATTCTTCGCCTCTTTCAAGCTGACGCGCAGACTGAAGTGGTGGTCATGTTTGGCGAGATCGGCACCTCGCAAGAGGAGGATGCTGCCGAATTGATAGCAAGCGGTGAGTTCCGCAAGCCGCTGGTTGCATACGTCGGCGGTCGCGCTGCCAAAGAAGGAACACGCTTTAGCCACGCGGGCGCGATCATCGAGGGTGGTTTCGGTACCTATGAGGGCAAAATCGAGCGATTGCATGAGGTCGGCGCTGTTGTCGCCGAGTCATTCACCGATATTCCGCGACTGGTGGCTGAAGCCCTCAAGCCGAAATTGACTCGATCCACAGCGAAAGCTGAAGAAAAAGAGGGGGATGTGTGGCACACAGCCATCACCGAGATTCAGCCCAACGCAATCCGACTGCGCGGGTACACACTCGACAGTCTGATGGGATCGGTAACTTTTGGGCAGGCTATCTATTTGGCGCTGGTCGGTGAACTGCCCACGCCGCAGATGGGGCGGCTGATTGACGCCATTTTGGTCGCGTCGATTGATCACGGCGCAACCCCACCCTCGACGCTGGCGGCGCGTACCGCAGCCAGCACTGGCGCACCCTTCAACGCGGCTGTCGCCGCCGGACTGCTGTCGATTAACCAGCATCACGGAGGAGCGATTGAAGACTGCATGCACATGATCCAATCCGCGATGCAGAGCCGGGTTGCTCAAGCGATCAGCATTGAGGAAGCCGCCGCCGCGTTGGTCAGAAGCTACAAAGAGAACAAGAAACGATTACCCGGTTTTGGACATCGCATCCATACCGACGATCCGCGCACGAAACGCCTGTTGACGATTGCGCAGGAAGAAGGCGTTGCGGGCGAAGCTGTGGCGATGGTTCAGGCGCTGGCGCTGGCGGTGATGCAGAGTGGTAAGGCACTGCCGATCAACGTTGACGGTGCTATTGCCGCGCTTCTGCTGGACATGAACATCGTGCCAGAGCTGGGCAACACTTTCTTTATGATCGCGCGGCTTCCCGGATTGATTGCTCACGTATACGAAGAGAAAACACGCGAACGACCCATGCGCGTGATTCATCCGACGAACCATCAATACGATGGCAAGAAATAAGAGGCGTCAACATGTGGAAGCGCTGGATGTTGGTCACGCTGGGGCTGTTTTACATAGTTTTCAGTACAGCACTCGGTCAAGAGGAGAGTTTGACCTTGCGTGAGCAGTTTTTCTCCTCGACCTTAAATCGAGAGTTCCGCTATAACATCATCCTACCGGCTGGCTACGACTCGTCAGATCAACATTACTCGGTGATTTACCTGCTGCACGGACGCGGCGATACGGGGACGGCTTGGCTGCACATACACGACACACTCGACGCGATGATCGCCGCCGAAGAAATTCCGCCAGTAATCGCTGTGCTGCCGGATATGCCTTCCAGTTCGCGTGCCAGCTACTATGTTGATTCGCAGTACACGGGTTCACTCTATCAATCCGAACCTGTCGAGACTGCCATCATACAGGATTTGATCCCCCACATTGACTCGACCTATCGCACCCTCACCGAGCGTGAGGGGCGGTTTGTTGGCGGCTACTCGATGGGCGGCTACGGTGCGATTCGCCTCTCGATGGCATACCCTGAGCGCTTCATGGGCGCACTCGTCCTCAGTCCCGCAGTCTATTTCCCACTACCGCCCCGCGACTCCAGCACCCGTGAATTCGGTGCGTTCGGCGTTGGCGACGTGCTGTTCGATGAGTCGATCTACCAGAGCCTCAATTACCCGGCATTGATTGAATCGGTCACGGCTACCCGCTTACCGCTGCGTTTCTTCATCGCAGTTGGCGATGACGAGTGGCGCAATCCGAATTACGAGGAGCGGATGCACGATCTGGATATGGAAGCGCACATGTTTTTCAACCATGTTGTGCGCATTCCTAATGTTGCGGCGGAACTGCGAGTCTACGACGGTGGTCATGATTGGGATGTCTGGCGTCCGGGCTTTGTCGAGGGGATGCGCTTTCTGCTTGGGGAATAGTGGTGGAGCGGGTACAGCTTCCGTTGCGGAGGTAATTTCTTTGTAGGAAAACCTCGCCGCTCCGCACGACGCAGAAGTGCGTACTTGGCAATCTGCCGATTGTGTGTTTGTTTGATCGCGTCATCTAGCCATCTGCAATATTCTTCTCCAGAAGGCGTTCAACAATCACAACATCCCGCCAGATACCATCCAACTTGGCATGTTTTTCATACACACCCACTTCCCGAAAACCAAATTTGTGGCATAAAGCGCGCGATGCAGTGTTTTCCGGAAAGATGCGGGAGACGAGTTTCCACAAACCAGCGGTTTCGCATGCAGGGATGAAGGCTTGCATCAGGTGGCTGCCCACTCCTTTGCCCTGCTGTTCTGTTGCAATGTAGACCGAGAATTCCGCGATCCCGGCGTAACACTCCCGCGCCCGGTAGTTGGAGGCAGAAATCCAGCCGCCTACGCCCCCATTTATGTCGGCAACCAAAATCGGGTGATTGGGATCACCAAACCACGATTCAACATCCTGCAACGTGCGCAGCCGGGTTTCAAACGTGGCGATCCGCCGCTCAATTCCTTGGTTATAAATACGGACAATTTCGGCACTGTCGCTGAACCGGGCAGCGCGAACCCCAATGGTTCGACTATCGGACATGATTACTGCTCCAAGGTGCTCATTCACCATTTTCGCGCTGTTTGCAGCATGTCGGTTCGCTTACGTTCGAGCGAACGATCACGGCGAACGAAGCAGCCAATCACGCGCCACGATCATCGCTTCCACATCGGCAAGTTGGTAGGCGACTGCTCGTGCTAATGCGTCATGGTCATTTTCCAACCGCCACGCTTGATAATCATTCCATGCTTGTGCGTAATTGGACTCTGGCGGGTAGTTGTAATTGAGATATGCCGCAACCGTTTTGATGCTGCGCCCGCGCACGGGGAGCATGACGCATGTTTTGAACACCTGCAAGAAGTCGCGCATACGCGGCGCAAGCAGATTGACGATTTCTGGCGAAGCGGTGTTGTGCATGACTCCTGCATCGAAACCGCTCCAGTGATAAATCAGCGCGTCGTGCGCTTCGGCATACTCCGCAAGGATGCGCCAGCCATCCTGATAATGCGAGATGATATTGACAGGTTGACCATTAGGCAGCATCAGGTGATCGCCGTCAAAAAAGCGGGCAACAATCATATTGTGCAGCGTGTTATTCAAATCACTCCAACCGAACGACCAAGGCTGATATGCTTCTTCATAGTTCAGACTGGTTTCGATGTCGAGCATGATGACCGGTCGTGTGAGTTCATCTGGCACAGGCGCAAGGTGTATCGCTTCTCCACGTGCAAGTGCTTGCGCGCTGGCATAGATCTGTTTGACCGTCGTCTTGCCAATCCCTTTCAACTTAATCAGTTGTTCGGGGGTGTGATCAAGGATGTGTTCGGCTGTGGTGATGCCCACCGAAATCAACGATTCCCATGATTGGCGCGAAATGCCGTTGAGAAGGGTGATGCTTTTTTCGGAATGGGCGATTGATTGGCAGTGCGTCAGCCAGCGGCATGATTGGCAGTGATCGGTCAGGTAGATCGGCGGTGCGTCTGCGACCTCCTCTACGGTAGGGCGGCGTGACCGAATGTGCATGTCGATCCACATGCGGCGGGCGCATGACCGCGAAAATTGAGAGCGGCTAAACGAATTCATCAACTTACTCGTTGGTTAAGGACAAGCACTCAATGACCATACCACTTTCAGAGCTTTTTCGCTGCATTGGCTTACACGGCGTTCTTCCAGCCGAATTGATGTAGACTGACACGAAACAAACAAGATCAACAGGACATACGATGCCTCTTTATCCATCATGGATCGAAATCTCTGTGAACGATCTAGATCGTGCCTTGCGGTTCTATCGTGAAGTGTTTGGCTTGACCGATACGCCGATCTACGATGAGCCGCCCGCGATGATTGCGGTACTGCTCCCGTCGGACAAGTCAGTTCGCAGTCCGGGCGTTTCTCTCGTGAAGTCGGCGCTGCACAAGCCTTACGCGGGCGGGGCAGTGGTCAATTTCCATGTCGATAAGCATGAGACGCTGGATAACGCGATCAAGCGTATCTCTGAATTAGGTGGAACCGTTGATACAGAGATCATCGACACGGGCGATGGTGTGCGCTACATCAACGTGCTCGACTGCGAAGGCAATCGGATCGCGCTCTCGTCGTATGAGCCGCTGGAAGGGGGAGACTCCGACTAAAGCGGTTGTCGTAAAGATCATCTCCAGTGCTCGTTACGCTGCGTCACCCGGGGATTGGGTGACGTAGAAACTGTCGAAAACCTCGCATATCGCACCAGAATGTCCATCGGCTTATCTTCAGACTTGACACGCAAATAGGTTATATGTAACCTATGTTCAATGTAACCTATTGTTGCGTAGGCTTGAAGAACAAGGACGAACGGCGTGCTCATCAAACAAGTGATTCTGGGTCTGCTGAGTGCTGGATCGCTGACCGGATACGACCTAAAGAAACGGTTTTCCAATTCACTGATGCTTCCATGGTCAGGAAACAGCAATCAGATCTATAAGGCGTTGCTGGAACTGCATGAACAGGGATTGGTCACTCTCGAGGAACAGCAGCAGGCGAATAAGCCGCCGCGCAAGTTATATTCCCTCACTCCCAAGGGACATCAGGCACTACGCGATTGGCTGCAATCCACTCCCGAACTTCCACAGTTTCAAAGCCCACTTTTGTTGCAGCTCTTATGGGCGGATCAGGTGGAGCGCTCTGCATCGCGGGATGTATTGGACAAGTACGAAGCCGAACTCAGCGAACATGTCGCTATGCTGCGAGAATATGTTCGCCGCCAAGCGCCCTCAACCAGCGCAGTTGGTGAGCACTCTATTGCTGTGTCCGCCATGCAGCATTGGATAACCCTTTATGAATTTCATCTCGATTGGGTTCGTCGCCTTCGTGATGTTCTTTCACTGCCAAAGGAAGATGAGTGATGACAAACGCTGTTCTCTACAAGTCCGCAGCCGCCGAACAGGCAGTCATGACAACTTATGATGCCGCGCTCCAGAACTGGTCAGCACCTTTTACAACCCAGATCATCCCAACACGCTATGGCAGTACCTTCGTGATTGCTAGTGGGGATGAAGCCGCGCCGCCGCTGATTCTGTTGCATGGCGCGGGTGGAAATTCCACAATTTGGGCGGGAGATATCGGGCAGTTCTGCCATCGATTTCGCGTGTATGCCGTAGACCTCGTAGGCGAAGCAGGGAAGAGTGCCCCTACGCGTCCGGAATGGGATAGTCCGGCATTCGCTGAATGGCTGGATGATGTGCTAACCGGGCTTCAACTTCAACAAGCCGTGTTGGCAGGGGTATCACAAGGGGCATGGACAGCGCTGAAATTCGCCGTGACTTTCCCGCAGCGCGTCAATAAACTGGTACTCATCGCGCCCGGCGGCATTGTCCCTGATCGGCTTTCGTTTGCCGTAAAAGCCATCCTGCTGATGATGTTTGGACAAAAAGGGATAAGGCGACTCGTGCAGGAACTCTTTGGAGAAGTTCGAGTTCCTGAGGATGTAGCGGCAATTGTCGTTAAGATCACGAATGCTTTTAAGCCGCGTATGGGTGTGCTCCCACTTTTTAGTGACGCGGAACTACAAGCATTGACGATGCCAATTTTACTGGTGGGTGGCACGAAAGATATCATGCGCGATATCGACAAAATTGCGGCACGTCTTAACCGCCTTGTGCCCGATCTGACCGTCAAACAGATTCCCGGTGCGGGACACGCCATGCTAGAGACCGCCCCACATATTGCCGACTTTCTAGGCTTGTAGATTGCTCACAGGTCGAATATTCCAACCAGTTAGTTGACTGGGAATCAACGTGTATCTTGATTCGCTTATCCGCTGTCTACTCTCAATATGAGTCAGAGAGGACAGAACCTGTGAACATCATTCGCGCAGATTTTGATCGGATTGCGCGGTTGGATATGCCTGAATGGGATCACAATCGCCACTATCACCATTTTTTGCTGCAAAATCTTGCGCCGCATCTGGACGAAGCACTCGAGATTGGATGTGGTC
>JAPKMU010000490.1 GCA_026645745.1 Anaerolineae bacterium
CCTCAACCGAATTCGGGGAGGGGCGCAAACAGACTCCTAGTTTGCTACGAGTCTGCGGCAGCGATTCCCCCTCTACCCGCTTGCGTGGGAGAGGGGGTCAGGGGGTGAGGGGTGAAAAAGCACTGCGCCAATATCGGACAAGCCTACGGGGGTGAGGAGCAGTACGTGAAAAATTTAGTGTCGCCCTCTCAGCCGCCAACCTTCGCTGAGGGTGAGGAGTAGTGTCGTCTCGTCAAACGAAGTGGAGGGAGTGAAAAAACCCTCCTCTCTTTGCGCCTTAGCGTCTTTGCGTTAATGTTCTCCTGTTTGATGGCGAGTGAAAGCGGCGCGTAATGTTCTTTAGTGATCGTCAGGATAAATGGCTGGTGATGCGGCGCGCATTCAATTTGCGCTGCCCCAACTGCGGGATCGGCAAAACGTTTGAAGGTTTGTTCAAAGTGAACCACGTCTGTTCTCACTGCGGCGTGCGCTTTGAGCGCGAGGACGGCGAATCGGTTGGCGGGATGTACATCAACTTATCGCTGGCGGAAGTGACGACGATGGGCGGATTCTTCTTGATTCAAGCGCTGTTTCAACCGCCTTGGCTTCCCCATTTGATCGTTTGGATCATCTACAACATCGTATTCATCACGATTTTCTACAGCCGATCACGATCATTATGGATGGGAATCTCGTATTTGACGGGCGGCGTCCGCCGCGACGACGAAGAAACAGATTAGGCGTGGTTCAGCCCATCGGAGGAGACTGCATATCACCCGACGCGGAAGTGAGAATCACGGGGATCATCAAGGTGACGGTCGTTCCGTGATCCGGCGCACTCTGAATCGTAATTGACCCGCCGTGACGGTCAATCGCCTGCTTGGTGATCGACAGCCCTAACCCTGTGCCGCTGATCGCACCGACATTTGTCGCCCGATGAAACGGCTCAAACAAGCGCGGCAGTTCATCTTCAGGAATCCCGATCCCGTAATCGCGCACATCGAGCAGGATATGTTCGTTTTCCTGCTTCAGTGTGAGTTCGACCCGTGTTTCTGCCGGGGAGTATTTCAGCGCATTCGTGATCACATTGGTGATTGCCTGCCGCATCAAGCGCTGATCGAAATGCGTATATATCGGCGCATGTGCGCCGTTCAGGGTGAGCCGTCGATTTTCCGACGCGCCGCTTTCAATTCCGGCGGCGATATCGCGGCAGAAAGCGGCGTAATCGGCATACACCATCCGCAGCGGCACATGATCCGCCTCCAAGCGCGTGAGCTGAAGCACATCCTCAATGATCCCCGTCATATGCAGCACTTGCTGGCGAATGCGATCCAGTCGTTCATCAATTTGCGAGTTCATCATACGGTGACGGTAAATCGACACGGTTTCCGCCGCTGTCAAAATCGTTGCGAGCGGCGTGCGAAACTCATGCGACGCCATTGAGACAAAGCGCGTCTTCAAGGTATTGAGTTCATGCTCACGCGCCAGTGCTGCGCGCAGGGCTTGTTCAGCGTGATGCTGTTCGGTGATGTCTTGATTACAGGCGACAATGCTGTGAGGAACGCCCTTCGAATCTTTGAGGAGGGTTACGGTAGTGCTCACCCAGATGGGCGTACCGTCGCGGCGGTGCTGAACAACATTCGGGGCTTCCCATTTTCCAGTTTCAGACAGTGTTGTTTGCGATTGCTGCACGATCACGGCGTCGGTCATCGTTTGATAGACGCTGGAAAATAACTGGAATTGGCGTTCAAACGTTTTCCGCTCGGTGATGTCCTCATAAATAATGGTGACGCCGCTTACGCGGTTATCGGTTGAACGCACGGGCAGAAACTCAAACGAGAAATCATGAAGACCGTCGCGCAATCTCACATCAACCGTGATCGGCTGACCGGAAAGTGCCGCATCAAACCGCTCCCGAAACATCGCTTGTGCCATTTCCGGCATCAGGTCGATCAAGCGAACGCCGACCCGGGTTTCAATGCCGTAGAACTGGCGGTTAAACTCCGCCGCCTGACGATTAAAAATGCGGATTGTCGTATCCGTGTCAAGCAGAATCACCGCCCTTGAGATGTTTTCTAACGCGGTGCGCAGTTCGGCGATCTGCCGTCGTTCCCCTCGCTCATAACACGCTTGAATGCGGCTCAAACCTGTCGGCAGTCGGTCGAGATCGTTGTAAGCGATCACATCAGCGAACCCTTGCGAAAAAGCGTCGCGGTAGCCAGCGGAGGTGATTTCATCTACGAGGAGAATGACATATAAGTTAGGCGAATCGACCGGGTAATGATACGCTGTCCACTGGGCGCGAAACTGCTGATCAAGCAAGACTACGGTGAGGTTTTCTTCGTAACCAAGTCCGGGTACGGAGTCGCAGCTTGTCAGCGATGAGATTTGAAAAGGCATATCCCAGCGGCGGCATGTCTCGGCTGCACCGGCGTGAACAGACTCTTGCGACGAGACAATGATGAGTGATGGCATGTTTTAAACGCTTCTGTAGCACGCACGACCGCTATCTATATCCAACAATGTAAGTATACTGCGCTCGGCAGCTGAATTCAGTCAAGATTTTTGCTACCGTGCCCAGCGAGAACCCGTAAGAATGCGTTAGAATATGCCGCATATCTTACCATTGATCGGGGCACGCATGACAGCTCACCTGACACTCACAGGCGCATTGGAAGCACTTCGCCGCCGCGAACTTTCCGCCGCTGACCTGACACGGGCGTATCTTGAGCGTATCGACGCACATGATTCGCACATCGGCGCGTATTTGACCGTGACCCGCGAACGCGCCCTTGCGGACGCCGCCCGCGCAGATCAAGCCCGCGCCGCCGGAGACGACCGCCCACTGCTCGGCGTTCCAATCGCGCTGAAAGACATCCTGTCTACCCGTGATATTCCCACCACCGCCGGAAGCAAAATCCTGAGCGGGTATACGCCAGTTTTCTCCGCGACCTTGGTGGAACGGCTCGAAGCGGCAGGAGCGATCATCCTCGGCAAGACCAATCTCGATGAATTTGCGATGGGGTCATCGACCGAAAACTCGGCGTACCGGATCACGCGCAACCCTTGGAATACCGAGCGCGTCCCCGGTGGATCATCGGGCGGATCGGCGGCGGCGGTTGCGGCGGGCATGGCAGCCGCATCGATTGGCACAGACACAGGCGGTTCAATCCGCACCCCCGCCGCATTCTGCGGCATCGTCGGACTCAAGCCGTCGTATGGGCGCGTCAGCCGCTACGGGTTGATCGCCTTTGGTTCGTCGCTCGATTGTCCGGGTCCTATCACCCAAACGGTTGAAGATGCGGCGCGCATGCTTCAGGTCATTGCAGGGAAAGACCCGCGAGACGCGACGAGTATGAATACCCCCGTACCGGATTATCTGGCATCGATTCGAGGCGGAGTCAAAGGGCTGCGGATCGGCGTGCCGAAAGAATACTTTATCGAAGG